>JAUNVL010000078.1:0-8862 GCA_030537675.1 Propionibacteriaceae bacterium
TGGGTGTTCAACAACCTCACCTACCTGCCCTCCCCCCGCTCGCTGTGGAAGGGCAACCCGTTGGGAGAGAATGCCGACTGGACCGATGCCAACGGCACCAAGTGGCGCACCGAGTGCGATACCGAGGTGACCGGAGGCAACGGTTGCCGCTCCTACATGTGGGTTCCCGTCGTTGCAGCCACCAAGGGACCCAATGGCTTCGCGTGGGAGACGAAATGGGATTGGCGCTTCAACAACATGGTGCGCTTCAGCTGAGACCTGACCTTCTCAGCAGCAGGCCGCTCCCGGATACTCCGGGGGCGGCCTGCTGCTTTTCGTGGATCGCGTGACTTGTTCTGCTGTGGACGATCCGCATCGATGCGATGTCAGAAGAGCTTTGTCAGGCGGGGCCTGGTGACGTGGCGGGGCCGGGGCAGGAGCGTGCGCACGGGGGCCCTGCTGGGACGACTCGCGATCATTTTCCCTGGCCAACTGGGACGACGCGCTTGAATTTGCCAAAATACTACGTATCGTAGTAATAGAGGGAAATCAATACATTGAAAGGCGTAATTGGCATGGAAAACAATTGGGACGAAACGTACGACATCGTGGTTGTTGGGGCCGGAACTGGATTGTTCGCTGGCATCGCCGCTGCCGGAGCAGGCTTGAAGACGCTGGTGGTGGAGAAGAGCGAGTACCTGGGTGGATCCACGGCGATGTCCGGCGGAGGCTTGTGGATGCCGGGCAACTCCGTGTTGCGTGAAGCCCGCACCGGCGACACCCGCGAGCGTGCCGAGACGTATCTGGACAACCTGGTGGGGGACACCGCTCCGAGGGAGCGTCGTGTCGCCTACTTGGAGCATTCGCCGGCCGCAGTGGACCTGCTCCGCAGCGCCACGCCCCTGTCCTTCTCGCACATGCGGGAGTACTCGGACTATGTTTCGGAACTTGAGGGCGGCTCCGCCATCGGGCGCTCCATCGAGGCGAAGCCGTTCGACATGGCGTCGCTTGGCGATGATGAGGAACTCGTGCGGGCCAGTGGGGTCAGCGCCCCAGTGCCCATGCCGATCACGTCGGTGGACTACAAGTGGATGAACCTCATGGTCCGCAAACCGGTGAAGGCTTTCCCGAAGGTCTTCTGGCGCGTCGCCCAAGGTATCGGTGGCAAGTTGCTCTTCAAGCGCAACTATGTTGCAGGTGGACAGGCGCTGGCGGCCGGCCTGATCGCCGGAGCTCGGCGCGCAGGTGTGGAGATGCGGCTGCAGACACCGCTGCGCGACTTGGTGATGGACGGTGACCGGGTCTCGGGAGTCGTCGTGGAACAGGGCGGCGAGGAAGTCCGCATCGAGGCCACCAAGGGCGTCATCCTCGCTGCGGGTGGATTCGATCACAACATGGACATGCGACAGGAGTACCAGTCTGAACTCCTGGAGCGCTGGAGCCTGGGCAACCCCGCCAATACCGGCGGTGTCATCAACATTGCTGAGCGCCACGGCGCTGCCCTGACGCTGATGGACCAGAGCTGGTGGTTCCCGGCCATCCCGCCGGTGAAGAAGGGTGACGTGCCCAGCGTGATGTTGGCAGAGCGTTCCCTGCCGGGTTCGATGATCGTCGATTGCACTGGGCATCGATTCTTCAACGAGTCCAGCGATTACATGAATGCCGGCCAGATCATGCTTGGGCTGAAGGACGGCGAGGATGCGCACCTGCCGGTGTGGATGATCTTCGACCAGCAGTATCGCAACAGCTACGTCTTCGGCGGGAGCGTCTTCCCCCGCATGAAGCTCCCGAAGGCATGGTACGAAGCAGGCATCGCCCACAAGGCGGACACCATCGGCGAGTTGGCAGCAAAGCTTGACATGCCGGGGCTGACCGACGGTGCTGCCCGGTTCAACAGCCTCGCTGCCCAGGGCAAGGACGATGACTTCAACCGCGGCAGGAGTGCCTACGACCGCTACTACGGTGATCCGACCGTCACCCCGAATCCGAACCTTCGTCCACTCACCGAGGGGCCGTTCTACGCGGTCCAGGTGGTCCCGGGCGACCTCGGAACCTGTGGCGGTGTCATGGCCGATGAAAATGCTCGCGCGCTGCGCGAGGACGGGTCTGCCATCGACGGGCTCTACGCCATCGGCAACTCCGCCGGAAACGCCTTCGGCCACTTCTATCCGGGTGCCGGGGCGACCATCGGGCAGGGCCTGACTTTCGGACTCGTGGCGGTCAACCACGCAGCCGGCCAGCTGAGCGATTCGCAGGGCGAGCCGGTAGCGGTCGGCGCCTGATGGGAAACTGAAAGACCGGAGAAGCACGTCACGAGAACGGGCGTGTCGGGACGAGGTCCCGGCACGCCCGTTCTCCTGTGAAAAGGGTGCTGGCGAGCTGGATCCGTCAGTCGCCTCTGACATGATGAGTATCACGACAATCTACGAATAATGACCCAAGGAGTACACGATGGCTGAGCCCACCGACCATGGCCGCAAGCCCTACGTCACGGACATCGAGAACGAGACGCTGGAGAACGACAACTTCCGCACCACGCTGTGGACGGGCGCGCACCTGCAGTTGACCGTGATGAGCATTCCGCCGGGCGGCGACATCGGACTGGAGGTCCACGAGGAGAACGACCAGTTCCTCCGCGTCGAACAGGGTCGCGGCCGCTGCGAGATGGGGCCGGAGGAGGGCAACCTCAACTTCGTGCGCGACGTCGCCGACGACGAGATCATCCTGGTGCCCGCCGGCACGTGGCACAACGTCACCAACACCGGTGAGAACGACCTCAAGGTGTACGTGCTCTACGGCCCCGCCGACCACGAACCCGGCACGGTGCACCCCACCCAGGACGACGCAGAGGCGGATCCGAGCGAGCACTGACCTTCTCGTCGTCGGGCCCGTGGTCACTCGGGGCCCTGCGCGAGACATGCTGAGCTCAGCGATAAAAAAAAGCGGGGCCGTGCACGTGAATCGTGCGCGGCCCCGCTTTCAGCTCAGTTGGTTCAGCTGCCCACCGAGTCGTTGTAGTCGTCGAGCTGCATCTGCAGTCCCTCGGCTGCCTTCGTCAGCTCGGTCTGGGCGTCGCCGCCCTGAACGATGGCTTCCAGCGCACCTTCGACGGCCTGTCGTGCCTGCGGCATGACACCCGCTGCACAGCCCTGGGTGGGCGTTGAGAGCTTGGTGTCCTCGAGCTGCTGAATGGCGACGTCGAACTGCGGGAACTCTTCGCGCCACTTCACGTCCACGGGATCCTCCAGCGCTGCCTTGGAGATGGGGAAGTAGCCCGTTCCCGTGTGCCAGATGGCCTGGTTGGCGGGTTCTGCGACGAACTGGATGAACTGCCAGGCAGCTTCCTGCTCAGCGTCGGTGTGTCCTTCACCGGTGATGTAGAGCGACGCGCCACCGATGATCGGGCCGAAGTCGTTCTCCTCCACGCGGGGGAAGTACCCCACGCCCAGCTCAAAACCCTGCGACTCGGCAGCGGCCTGCATGCCACCCAGTGCTCCTGTGGACTCCAGCGAGATGCCAATGGTGCCCGACTTGAACGCGCTCTGGGCGTCGCCCGTGTCGCGACCCGTGTTGCCAGCCACCCCGCTCTTGACCATGTCCGCCCACCAGGATGCAAACTCAACGGCACCCTCGTTGTCGAACGTGAACTCGGTGGCGCGGTCAGCGCCGCGGCCGTTGTCGGGCGAGCAGTACAGGTCGCCGTTGGAGGCGATTTCCTGCTCGACGAACCAGCCGTAGATTGCCGCGTTGAAGCCGAACTCGGCAGGTCCGCCATTCTTCTTCGACAACTTCTCCGCAGCGGCACCGACATCCTTCAGCGTCAGGGGCGGGGTTTCCGGGTCGAGGCCGGCCTTCTCGAACAGGGTCTTGTTGTAGTACAGAACCGGCATCGAGGTGTTGAACGGCATCGACCACATCTTGTCGTTGACGACGTAGTAGCCGGCGATGTTGGGCTGGATGTCAGAGACGTCGAACTCGTCGCGGTCGATGAACGCCTGGATGGGGGCCACAGTCTTGGAATCGATCATGAACTGCGAGCCGATGTCGTAGATCTGCACCATGCTGGGCGTGCTGTTGGACTGCACGGCGGCCTTGTACTTGGTGATGGCATCGTCGTAGTTGCCCTGGAACACGGGCTTGATGACGATCTTGTCGTTCTTGCTGTTGAAGTCGTCGACGAGCTTGTTGAGGGTTTCCCCGTTGGTGCCGTCCATCGAGTGCCAGAAGTCGACGTTCACCACTGCGTCGCTCTTGGCGATCACGTCCTTGTCAGGAGCTTTGGTGTCGTCGCCGCCGCCACCGCCGGAGCATCCGGACAGCAGCAAACCCAACGCCACTACGGCGCCGCCCACAGCTCTGGCTGTGATCCTTCTTTGTCCTCTGGGGGTCATGGCTGGACTTCCTTTCCTTGCAGGGTGTGCTGGATGCACGTGTGGTGAAGGCGGCTCATTTGAGAGAACCGCCCGTCAGGCCGCGGACGATGAATCGCTGGCCGAAGATGAGCAGGAGCAGCGTGGGCACGATGGCGAGCACGGTGCCCGCCATCACGAGTCCGGCGTTGAAGTTGTCGGCGGACTGGAGTTGGGTGATGCCGATCTGGATGGTTTGCATCTGGGGTGTCTGGGTGACGAGCAGAGGCCAGAAGTACATGTTCCATGCCATCAGGAACGTCCAGATGCCCAGGGCAGCGAGCGTCGGTCGTGACAGGGGGAGCAGGATCCTGGTGAGGAACCCGAAGTTGGAGCATCCGTCGATGCGGGCGGCCTCGTAGAGCTCCCGGGGGAAGGACATGAAGGCCTGGCGCAGCAGGAAGATGCCGAACCCGTGTGCCAGGAACGGCAGGGTGAGGGCGGGCATGCTGTTGATGAGCCCGAAGTCGGACATGAACAGGTAGTTGGGGATGATGATGGCCTCGACGGGCACCATCATCGTCGCCAGCAGGAGCGCGAACCAGAAGGTGCGCCACTTCATGGGCAGGAACACCAGGGCGAACGCTGCGAGCATCGAAGTGAAGACCTGGCCCACCGTGATGATCAGCGACATCGTGACCGAGTTGCCCCACTGCCGGATGAGGGGGATCGTGTTCAGCGCGTCGGTGTAGTTCTGCCACTTGAAGCCGTCGAGCGGCCACAACGAGGCGGGGTAGGCGTTGATGTCGCCTGGCCCCATGACAGATCCCACGAAACCGAAGTACACGGGGAAGCCGATGAGGACGAGGAAGAACAGCAACACCAAGTAGCTGGCGATGCGCGATCCGGTCGGCTTGGGGCGAGGCCGCTTCGTGGGGGTGGAGGTACTGGGGAGCGCTTTCCCGGGGGCGTTGACGGCACTGCTCATCGGTAGAACACCTTCCGCTCCAGAACGCCGAATTGCGCCAGGGTGATGAGAATCACGACGAAGAGCAGGACGACAGCTTGGGCCGAGGCGTATCCGAAGTTGGAGTTGCTGTAGGCAAAAGCCTGCTCATAGATGGAGTACACGAGCGTCGTCGTGGAGTTCTGGGGGCCGCCACGGGTGAGGATGTGAATCTGCCCGAAGCTCTGCAACGAGTGGATGGTCCCGGTCACGATCAGGAAGAACAACTGTGGGGTGAGCAGCGGGATCAGGATGTTGCGCTGCAGCCGCCACCCGCCGGCGCCATCCAGCCTCGCGGCCTCGATGAGGTCGTCCGGGACGGAGCCCAGTCCCGAGGACAGCACCAGCAGGTTGTAGCCGATCTGCATCCACACCGTGGTCAGCGCGATGGAGATCAGGGCTACGGATGGGTCGGTCAGCCATCCGACGCGGTCGATGCCGAAGACGCCGAGAATGCCGTTGAGAACACCTGTGGCCTGGTTGAACATGACGGCGAAAATCACCGACGCGGTGGCCACCGAGAACGCGAAGGGCGATGCGAAGGCAGTCCGGAAGAACTGGATGCCACGCAACCTCTGGTGCAGCAGCAGGGAGAGAAAGAGCGACAGCGCAACCACGGGGATGACGGTCAGCAGGACGAAAGCGAAGGTGTTCCAGAGGACCCTGTGGAAAGAGGGGTCCTGAATCAGCCGCGCGTAATGGCTGACGCCGACGAAACCGGCGGGCCGCCCCATGATGTCGTTGCCCTGGAACGACAGGACGAAGGATCGTCCCAGCGGGTAGAACATGAACACGGCGAAGACCACGAGCGCAGGCACGAGGTAGAGCCATGAGCTGATGGTTCCGCGTTTCGACGGAGCTCGCTGCGCGGGTTCGGTCAGGTCAAGGGAGTCCGACCTCGTCGATTCTGGTGAAGAGACCGTCATGGTCCTCCCTCCTGCACTGCCGCTCTGGCGTGCCTCTGCCCCGTGCCTCCAGTGGCCCGGCTGCCGAGAACTCCATTGTTTCCAACATGCAATGTGTCGCTGTGACCGGAGCCACATGCATGGTGTCCGGTCGCTGAGTATGCCACAGGGCAGAAGCGGTCGAGGGGAAGTCAGACGACCGATGTTGCTTGTCGCCCAGCAGGGGTGGATCGCGGATCACCCAACGGGGCGTCATCACCGACTCAGTCGGAGGCAATCCTCATCATCAAGGCGCACGCCATGGAGTTCGCCCAGCTGAACCACTCACGGGTGAACTGCGTCGGATCGTCGACGTGGAAACCCTCGTGCATCCGGCCCGTGCCGCCGTCCGTGGCCATCAGCACCTCCAGACACCGCCTCGCCTCCTGCATGTCGCCGGTCAATCCCTGCACGGCCAGGGCGATGTGCCAGATGTAGCGCTCCGGGGTGTGGGGGCTGCCGATGCCCGAGGCCACCGACCCCCGGAAGTAGAAGGGGTTGGCGGGGGAGAGGATCCACTGGCGGGTGGCGAGGTAACGGCGGTCCTCCGCCGTGACGTCGCTCGTCAACGGCAGCGACAACAGTGATGGCATGTTGGCGTCGTCCATGCACAGCTGGTTGCCCAGTCCGTCCACCTCGTACGCGAATCGCCCCTCGACCATGCCATGGGTCTCGACCCCGCTGTTGATCTCGGCGCCCAGGGCCTCCGCGTCGGCTCCAAGGGTGGGGTCCTTCCAGACGTCGGCGAACTCCGCGATCATCCGCAACGCCATCACCGCCATCAGTTGGGCGGGAATGTTGTAGCCGAAGGCGCAGGCGTCGTCGGAGGGGCGGAACCCGCTCCACGTCATGCCTGTGATCGCCACCGCAGTTCCTCGGCCGTCCTGGCCGAGGGTGTCCTGTGGGTGCGCGGGGCGGATGTGGGCATACGGCGAAGCATCTTCGTGACGCTGTTCCGTGCGCCACAGGGCAACGATGTCGCGGCAACCGGCGTGGACTGCGTCGTCGAGGTGGGAGGAGTCGCCGGTGGCCTGCCACAGTTGGTGGGCCAACTGGACGGGGAAGGCAAGCGAGTCGATCTCGTACTTGCGTTCCCACACACCGGGGTGCAGTTCGAGGTCGTCCGCGTCATAGTGGGCCCCGGTGTCGGAGGCGTTGAAGGCATTGGCGTATGGGTCCAGCGCGACGCAGCGCCACTGTTCGCGAACGACTCCCCGCAGCACGTCGACGACCTCCGGGACGTCCACCAGGCTGAGGAACGGAAGCACCTGGGCGGAGGAGTCGCGAAGCCACATGGCGGGGATGTCGCCGGTGATGACGAATGTGCGGTCGTCGATTCGAGACATCGTGGTGCACCAGGTGTCGAGCATCATGGCGCTGAACATGTGGGCGGCGCTCGGTCCAGCAGCGGTCGCAATCCTCGCGGTCCAGGTCTCGAGGGCCTCAACGAGGCCGGGGCCGGCTGGATTGGTGATGGGACGCACGTTCATCCCTCCATCATGTCCGATCCCGGGACTGTCCTTGTCGTCCCATGGCCAGCGGGCGCTGGTCACCCCAGTGCAGCCAGGATCTCCGCGTGGGTGGAGGCGTCGAATGCCACGAGGCGAACATCCGCCACCCCGGTGTCCATCTCCCGGATGGTCTCGATCGCTGCGGCGATGGCATCGTGGCGCGGCCAGGCATAGATCCCGGCGCTGATGAGAGGAAAGGCCAGGCTGTTCGCGCCCAGTTCGTCGGCCACCTCCAGGGAGCGCCGGTAGCAGGAGGTGAGCAACGCCCGGTCGCGTTGCCCTGCTGCATGATTGGGACCGACGGTGTGGATCACCCACCGGGCGGGCAGGTCTCCGGCGGTGGTCCAGCCGGCGTCGCCTGTGGCCAGGCCATGCGGGAACCGGGTGACGCAGTCCTTGAGGATCGCCGGGCCACCCGCGCGATGGATGGCGCCGTCCACACCACCCCCGCCGCGCATTGCGTTGTTCGCTGCGTTGACGACGGCGTCGACGCGCTGGGTGGTGATGTCCCCGAGAACCGCGGTGATGGTGGTCATGGCTCCATTCTGCCCCGACGGTGTGAGCTCCAGTCGTGTTGTCGCTTTGCGTCTCCGGTGCAACGACGCGTGGAATCATGGAGACATGATTCGCTGGTGGAACAACACGTTCGGCCGTGTCGCGAACACGGTGGTCAACGGCCTCACCCAACAGAGCACTCACGTTGATGGCGACGCCGCAGCGGTGGAGCCCGCCCTCGTCGACCTCTGTCGTCAGGCAGCGACCGAGGGAATTGTCCTCCTCGGCAACGATGGCGCGCTCCCGCTCACGGCCGGCGCCAGGGTGGCGCTGTTCGGGCGCGTCCAGCAGGACTGGTTCACGGTGGGCTACGGTTCCGGCGGCGACGTCAAGCCTCCATACGTGATCCCCCTGATCGAGGCGTTGTGTGGGGCGCAGCACATCTCAATGGATGAGGAACTGGCCGAGACGTATCGCATCTGGTGTGCGGACAACGTCGCCGAGCAGGGGTACTGGGGGAAGTGGCCGCGCCACTACGAGGAGATGCCGCTGACCACGTCGCTGGTCGACGGCGCTGC
>JAUNVL010000078.1:8962-11670 GCA_030537675.1 Propionibacteriaceae bacterium
CCGTCCGGCCGACTCACCTCCACCATCGCCCGACGATACGAGGACTACCCGTCCGCGGGGCACTTCGGTGACCGGCACCACAGCAACTACGCCGAGGACGTCTTCGTTGGGTATCGCTACTTCGAGACGTTTGCACGCGACGCTGTGCTGTTCCCGTTCGGCTACGGGCTGTCCTACTCGACGTTCACTCTCGACAACGCGTCGTGTGAGGTGATTGACGGCGACGTGGTGGTGGACGTCGACGTCACCAATGTGGGAGCACGCCACACGTCTCGGCAAGTGGTGCAGCTCTACCACAGCGCGCCCGACGGGCCCGTGACGACGCCAGCGAGGGCCCTGGCCGCTTTCGCGAAATCCCGGGACCTCGCCCCCGGTGACACCCAACACATCCAGCTCCGCTTCCCCGTCACGGACATGGCCTCCTACGACGACGCTGGCGCCAGCGGTCATCGAGCCGCGTGGATCCTTCAACCCGGGCGCCATGAGTTCTTTCTGGGGGCTGATGTGCGCTCGGCAGAGCGGATCGGCGCGCATGAGGTGGACGGACTGCAGGTGGTCCAACAACTGGAGGAGGCTTGCGCCCCTGAGACGACGTTTCGCCGCATGGCCGTGCAGCGCGATGCCAGCGGCCGGGCAGTGCCCCGATGGGAGGACACACCCGAGCGAACCGTCGATCTTCGTCGGAGAATCCTGGAGGGACTGCCGACGCCGGCAGAGCCCTGCGGTGACAGGGCGTGGGAGCTGGACGACGTCGCCGATGGCTCTGCGTCGCTCGAGCAGTTCGTTGCGCAACTGAGCCTCGAGGAACTCGAAGCCCTCAGCCGCGGCGACATCCGCATGAACAGTCCGCTCGGCACGCCCGGCAACGCAGGGGTGTTGGGGGGAGTGTCGGACTCGCTGCGGGCCAAAGGTGTGCCGCCCATCACCTGCACCGACGGCCCCTCCGGCATCCGGCTCAACACCCGTGCGGCACTCCTGCCCTGCGGCACGGCACTCGCCTCCAGCTGGAACACCGAACTGGTGCGTGCGTTGGCCGTTGAGCACGGCAGGGAGATGCTGGCCAAGGGTTCCGACATCCTCCTGAGCCCCGGCATGAACATCCACCGCGACCCGTTGTGTGGACGCAACTTCGAGTACTACTCGGAGGACCCGCTGATCACCGGCCGCATGGGCGCCGCGGTGGTGGCGGGTGTGCAATCACAGGGCGTGTCCGCCTGCCCCAAACATTTTGCTGCCAACAACCAGGAAACGAACCGCAGCAAGCACGATTCGCGGGTCTCCGAGCGAGCGCTACGAGAGATCTACCTGCGCGGCTTCGAGATCTGCATCAAGGAGTCGTCCCCGCACACCATCATGACGTCGTACAACAAGATCAACGGCGTGTGGTCGCACTACAACCACGAGTTGGTCACCACCATCCTGCGCGACCAGTGGGGCTACGACGGCCTCGTCATGACCGACTGGTGGATGCAACGCTCCAGGGACCCTGACTTCCCGGAGCTGTGGGACAGCGCCTACCGGGTCCGCGCCCAGGTGGACGTCCTCATGCCCGGAGGCACCATCACCGGGCTGAGACGCGGACGGGACCGAGCGCTCCTGGCCTCCCATGCGAGGCCAGGAGGTGTCACGTTGGGAGAAATGCAGCGCACGGCTGCCAACGTGCTGCGGTTCGTCCTCGTGTCCCGGCCGTTCAAGCGGCTGCGCGAGGTCTGACGCGGCAGTGGATGGCGGGACGCGGGGATCCCGGATGCCTACAAATACCCCCTGGGGTATGATGCTGTAAAACTCTGAGTAGAGGAGCCGTGACATGAGCAGCTACACCATGACGATCACCCTGGAGCGGGCGTACGACGACGCCGTGCAGGCAGTCAGGGACGCCCTGGGGGAACAGGGCTTCGGGATTCTCACGGAGATCGATCTCCGTGCCACCCTCAAGAACAAGCTCGACGTGGACATCGCGCCGCATGTGATCCTCGGAGCCTGCCGGCCGGCACTGGCCCATGAGGCGATCCAGGCCGAGCCGTCGATCGCGGCGGTGTTGCCCTGCAACGTAGTGGTCCGCTCGGTGGGGGAATCATCCACCGTGGTGGAGGCCTTTGACCCCGACGTCATGATGGGCTTCGCGGACAACGACGCACTCCACGCTGTGGCCCATGATGCGAAGAAGAGGATTACCGCAGCGTTCACCACGCTCCTGGGAGGAAGTGAGTGAGCCCAGACCCACCCACTGGCCAATCCAGCCAACTGGTCAGACACGGCACCGAGCTACCGGCATGGACGTCGGTCCTGGCAGTGGTGGCACATCCGGACGACGAGTCATTCGGACTCGGCGCCGTACTCGACGCCTTCGTCCGCTCTGGTGCCTCGGTGTCGGTGCTGTGCCTGACCCGCGGTGAAGCCTCCACCCTCGGCTCCGGTCCTGAACTCAGTGCGGTTCGCGCCGAGGAGTTGAGCAACGCTGCAGACCACCTCGGCATCGGATCGGCCGTCCTGCTCGATTACGGCGACGGACGGCTGGCGAATGTGCCGGCATGCGTCCTGGAAGCAGAGGTCCTGCGAGAACTGGACGAGCGGCCAGCGGAGGGACTCGTGGTGTTCGACCCCTCGGGTATCACCGGACACCCCGACCACACAGCCGCGACCCGGTCGGCCACGATCGCTGCTCTTTCACGGAACCTGCCCGTGCTTGCCTGGACGCTGCCCCATGA
>JAUNVL010000078.1:11770-13696 GCA_030537675.1 Propionibacteriaceae bacterium
GGTGGCGGCATGCACCTGCCGATGCAGGTCTTCCATGAGCGAGTCCAGCTTGTGGGCCGTCTCGGCCGCCTCCGCGAGATGCTCCACCACGCCTGGCGGTGGCGCGTTCTGGTACTTGTAGTAGATCTTGTGCTCGAGGCTCGCCCAGAAATCCATCGCGATCGTGCGGAACTGGAGCTCAACCATCACCGGCTCCACGGAATCCGACAGGAAGACCGGCACCTCCACCAAGGCATGCAGGCTGCGGTACCCGTTGGGTTTCGGATGGGCTATGTAGTCCTTGACGGTGTGCACGGTGATGTCCGACTGGTTGGTCAACATGTCAAACAGCCGGTACACGTCGGTGGAAAAGCTGCAGGTGATGCGCACGCCGGCGATGTCCGTGATCTCCGCCCGAATCGCGTCGAAAGATGTCTCGCAGCCCTTGCGTGACACTTTGCTGATGATCGATTCGGGCGTCTTCACCCTGGACCCCACATGTTCGATGGGGTTGTAATCGTGCAGCAGCAGAAACTCCTTCCGGAGGATGGAGATCTTGGTGGTGATCTCCTCCACAGCGAACTGGTACGCCAACATGAATCGGGTGAATTCCCGGCGCAGCTGGGTGATGTCACCGAGGAACTCAGACGTGACGCGGGGCAGAGACACGCGAGCGGCCGAAGGGTCAGTGGCCTCGTCATCGTCTGTCATCTGGCTTTCCACATTCTCACACGGTCAGCGTATCCACCCGCTGAAGGACGATGGCACGGACCCGTGGAACTTCCCCGGCACCGCCTCCGCCGGTCGAGTTCGCCCGTGCCAGCCTTCCATGTGGGCAGTACTGGCCGACGACTGATTGTCAGGGCTCGGGGGAGTCGGCAGCGGCTCTCAGTCGGTGAGGCCGGTGACGCGCATGGTGATGTTGATGCGTCCGTGCTGGAGACCACAGTCCTTCGGAGCGGTGGCGGGGTGCATCCTGGTCACGCCGTGGTACGACAGCCGTGATTCGCCGCCGAACACGAACAGGTCACCGGACTGCAGGGCGATGTCCTGGTAGGGCTTGTTCCGGGTCCTGGTGTTGCCGAACCTGAAGGTGCAGGTGTCACCGATCGACAGTGAAACGACCGGCGCCAGGGAACGCTCGTCCTTGTCCTGGTGCATGCCCATGCGGGCGTCTGCGTCGTAGAAGTTCACCAGAGCGGTATCGGGGGTGTAGTCGTCGCCAGCGGCTGGGTCCCCGGTCGCCCGGACGAGTGCACGGCGTCCCAGCCGTACCATCCAGTCAGGGAAATCGAGCACCCTGTTGCCGTTGACGTCCACGGCATCACGGCTGTAGGCGTAGGGCCGCCAGTGCCACCCGAGGCAGACCGTCTGCACGCTCATCTCGTGACCCCGGACTTTCGCACTCCGGATCGGCACGGGACCGTCCCTCCATTCGTGAAAGCGCGCGACGATCCACGACTGCTGCGCAAGCGTCAACCAGTCCGGGATCCAGACGGCACCGGGAGCGAGGACGCGAGGGCTGCGATCCAGGTTGTCCTCCATGAACAGTGGATCGCTCATCAGGCCTCCTCAGTTCCGTCTTGCGGGTACGACTCGGGGCCACCGCAATCTTGTCCCTGTGAGTTCATGGTCACCCTTCGTAGCGGGATCGTGCGTGGGTTTCACCGCGGGAAGGACCACAGATGGCCCACCCGAGGCACGCCCCCGAGAATAGGGGGAGAGCGCGACGACTCACACTGACCCGTACAGCGACACCTCGTTTTCGACCTTGCTCGCAGCTGGGAGGCAAGGATCCGCCAGTGCAGGTCCAGGTGTGTCCTTTAGGTTCTTTGCGCGCCTCGCCCGACCTCGCCCGCGTGGTGGCGGTCGGCCTTAGTAGGCTGAGCACTTGGTACTTCACCATGGCGCACATCGACGTCGACGACGGCTGGTACCGGGAAAGGG
>JAUNVL010000203.1 GCA_030537675.1 Propionibacteriaceae bacterium
AGCGGAGTGGCCGGCGCCATCGGAATGGCGTTCAGACGCAAGAAGACCAGCGGAACTACTCCCGAAAGCTCCGATCCCCAGACCTCAACTGAAGAACCCTGACCGATCCGGATTACGGCAGACGAGGACGTTGGGAAAGAAGCCACGCCTCTGTCACGCAGGTCTGCTGCGGCGTATCGGAACCCCTTCTTTGCCCACGTGCGCGTCGAATGGGAAACAGGCCTCGGTACATGGCGCTTGTGTCTTCTGATGATTACATCTCGGCACGGCATGACCGGACACCTTCGAACAGCCGAACCGAGTCATACCGAGTCGACCTGCAGGACCCTGATGATCAAGAACACGTCTACGAGGACGAACGAAGAAGAGAACCACGCTCAGTCAGTGCATTGAGCGGGGCGTCGTCGTCAAGAGCCGCAGACGTGCGGCCGCCATCATCGCCAACGAGCCCATCGAGCTGCGTACCCGCAGCGAACAAGAGCTCGCCGGCTACCGTGCTGCACTCGACTACCTCTTCGCCGGGGACTGGCGCCCCATGAACGTCGATCTGCTCCTTCACCTGCACCGGCTGCTGTTCGCCGATAGCAAGGCCACCGGTGGAACCTTCAAGCGAAGCGACAACCTTGTCGTCGACCGTGATCCCCACGGAGGCCAGACCCTCCGATTCAAGCCCGTCCCTGCCGCCCGCACCGAGTACTACGCCGCCGACCTCATCGACCGCTACACCGATGCAGTCACTTGACTCAACCCACGACTGGAACGACCACGCAAACGACCCGTGGCCCTGGCTGGCGTACTTCAGCAAACTCCTCGCTCGCGGCTACGCCCGGTTCGCTGAGGGTGTCGCCACCGATAGGTCTGGGGGCACAAAATCGGAACGCGTCCGTGAGCACGTCTTGAGGCACGGTGCGCCCGTCTTTGCGATCTCCGAAGTCAGAGCCGCGCTACCCGGAATCAGCGATCCCACCATCCGACTCGTCCTCAATGACCTGAAGGACGAAGGCCTCCTCAAGCCCCAAGGCACGGGACGCTCGGCCGTGTGGCTACGTACGTGTGACCATGTAAAGCCACTCCGCGCTGCCACAGGCGGTTCAGCGAGTCGTACGTCAGGCATGTCCCCATCACCCCCGACATGGGCACCGGGCGCTGTCCGCAACTCTGCTGACAACACAACTTCGGTCTTGTCCGTGGATGAACGCGACTGGAGGATGAGGACCAGCAGGAACCCTGCGAACACGACAGGAGATGATCATGACCAGAGCATCCTCAACCAGAAGTCTGCTTCAGCGTGCGGCGATGGTGTCCATTGCGACCTCCACGTTGCTGGGGATGATGGCGTGCGGCAACTCGTCGGTGCCGGTGTACGTGCCGAGCGCCACCGCTCCTGTCACATCCATGACGTCACCTGCTGTCACCAGCGTGCCCAGTGTGCCGTCGTCGCCGAGCCAGACATGGTCTGAGAGTGTGACGGCATCGCCCGCAACGACAACGTCCTCCGTTGCGGCGGAGACAGTCACCAGCCGTACCGAGTCGAGTCGTTCCCCCGGTCCGGCAACAGTCGCGCCGACGCCCCTCTGGAGAGCCACTTTGGACGTGGGAGAGACCGCGCGGCTCGCCAATTGGGACGTCACCGTACTCAGGGGAGAGCCCGGTGAGGATGGCATCTCCTACGGGTGGAAGGTCAACGTCTGCTACGTAGCACCCAGCTCCTTGGAAAAGAACGGACGCATCTACGTCAGCGACGCGGCGTGGTCGCTCATCGTCCAGGACCAGGAGGGAGGGTGGAACCCTATTGAAACCATCTCCGTCAGGGAGTTCGAACGGGATCACACCTATCGCCCGGACTATCTGGACACCACCCTGGCTCTTGGCGAGTGCAACCTTGGATGGATCGGTTTCGTCCACGGCAA
>JAUNVL010000079.1 GCA_030537675.1 Propionibacteriaceae bacterium
CGTAGATCGTGGCCAGGTCGGCCACGAGCTCGGCGGCGTGGGCCTTGCGGACCTTCCCCGCAGCGGTGGTCGGTCGGACCTTGCGCAGCAGCTCCTTGGCCTGCGCCGCCGACAAGGACCGCTTGGCCCCACCAGGGATGAGCTCGAGCAGCAGCTTGTGCAGCTGGCAGACCTTGCGGACGTGCTCCTCGCCCAGGGACCGGCGCCGGTCCACGCACATCCGCAGCACCTCGAGCTGCTCATCGGCCATGACCGGGCGCAGCCCCGACATGCGCACCCCGACCAGGGCGATGGAGTGGGCGTCGGTGGCGTCGGTCTTACGGCCCTGGCCAGTGGCGAAGACCCGCACCCGCGCCGACATCTTCGCCGGCACGTCCAGGACCTCTTCGCCGTCGGCGACGAGGCGGTCGGCCACGTGCTTGCCGATCCCGGCGCAGCCTTCGACCGCCCACACCCGCTGCGGCCATTGCCGGGCGTATGCCACCAGGCGGGCGTACCCGTCGGCGTCGGTGCCGAACCTGCCGCCGCCGACGATGCTCTCATCGGCGGTCATGATCTCGACCGTGACACTGCGCTTGTGCGGGTCCATCCCGACCACGACCCGCGATACCTGCTCGCCCATGCTCTGCTCCCTTGCTCGCGACGACAACGGTTGATGTCGAGCTGGGAGGGCACCGCTACGTACGGCTGGACAAACCCCTCTTGAGCCTCTCCCGGCCCTGGCGGTGACCGGGGCAGCGCAGGCCAAATGTGAGCCTCACGCCGGGAGCGTGGGCAGCCGCATGGAGAGCGGCAACCCCGGTCACCTCAGACCGAGCCTGGCCGGGCCCGATCCTGACATCAATGAAACACGTAGCCGCATGGAGCGTGGGTGGCCGTGCCGATGTGCTCTCGTGGGGCTCCTCAAGCGTGCCATTTCGACGAGGGCTGCTGGGGCAGGGTGTATGGGCTCTGGAACTTCGACGGTGGGGGGTTTAGGCGGCGCGGATGAGTTCGGGACGGATTCTCGGGTTGGCGGCGAGCGATGTGGCCCAGGCGACGAGGAGGCTGCCGAACCCTGCGGCTGCGATCATCGGCCACATGAAGTCGGGGGCGATGCGCAGGCGCTCGTCGTCGCTGACCAGCAGCAGGTAGCTGTCTGCGGCGAGCCAGCCGAGCCCGAGCGCCAGGCCGGTGCCGAGCAGGATGGGCACGGCGACCTCGAGCCAGTGGCTCAGCGTCAGGGTGCGGGCCGGGACGCCGAGCAGTTGGAGGTGCACGACCTCGCGGCGGCGTGCGATGGCGCGGTCCAGGGCACCGACCGCGTAGCTGGTCAGACCGAGGACCAGG
The DNA here is from genome assembly GCA_030537675.1 of Propionibacteriaceae bacterium. Lineage (GTDB taxonomy): Bacteria > Actinomycetota > Actinomycetes > Propionibacteriales > Propionibacteriaceae > Arachnia. Next base: position 1,330 of record JAUNVL010000079.1, read on the forward strand.
ACGAGCGCGCCGACTAGCCGGACGGTGTCGATGGTCCGCTGGATGCGGTCCATCTCGCCCATGTCCCAGAAGCTGGAAACCTGCAGGCCGGCGGCCATCATCGCCTCCACCAGGTCGCGGCGGGATCGGAGATCACGTGGACCTCGGCGTTTCCGTTGGCTGTCAACGCTTCCTTCACGCCGGGGAGTCCCGCGGGGACGAGGATGGTCCGTTGAGCCGGTCCGAGGTGTCGACCGGTAGCCGGACCACGTCTGCGCGGTCAAAGCGGCACCTGTGCGAGGGGCGGCTCGGTGGGGAACCCGTCGGCGTCCTCGCGGTGCAGGGCGAGCGTCAGCGCGTCCGACTGCCCGGGCATGCACCACCGTCTCCGAACACAACATCCACAACTTGCGCCCGTCCGAGTAAGAGCCCGCAGCCAGTCACCGCCCTCACGCCCTACGCCTGAAGGACTTCACGGCGCCGCCCAGGACCTGGCGGAGGGGCGGATCCTTTCCGAGAAAGCTGAGACGGGATCCTCCGACCCCTTGACGCCCCGAACCCAAACAATATACAGTTCGAGCCAAGCCCGCAGAACGAGCGGCAACCGGTGACCGAACAGAAATTTGCTCGGACGACCATGTCCTACCGTTGCTCGGCGGCGCTTCTGTTTGACAAGCCCAGCGTCCAATCCCACGCAGCGAGCCCCGACCCTCGGGACTCGGTGAACCTCCTCATGCGGCCTGAGCAACCCACGTCAGCCGCCTCACGACACAAGGTCGGAGCACATGATGAAAAATGGCATGAAGTTCACGAAACTCGTCGGCGTGGTGGGCGTGTTCACGCTCGCCCTAGCGAGTTGTACCGGAACACCAAGTACTGGTGAAGATGTTGATGCCAGTGCTGGAGGTGGCACGACGCCGGACGCGGGTGATCAAACCTTTGTATTCGGGAATAGCGGCGCACCTCGCATGTTCGACCCCTTTTACTCGTCTGACGGCGAAACATCCAGAATCACCGACCAGATGTATGAGGCCCTCCTGAGCCTGCAACCAGGCACTGTTGAAGTCGCACCCAGCCTTGCTACTGAGTGGGAAGCCAGCGCCGACGCCCGAACCTGGACGTTTAAACTGCGAGAAGGAGTAAAATTTCACGATGGGACCGATTTCAACGCAGAAGCGGTCTGCTACAACTTCGACCGCTGGTACAACCAAAAAGGAGTTGCGCAAAGTACAGGCGTGACGCAGCAATGGAGCAACGACTTCGGAGGCTTCGCGGGTGGGGACCCGTCCGTTTACGAAGCCTGCGAGTCCCCTGAGCCGTCCAAGGTAGTGCTCAAGTTGACCCGGTCAAGCTCGCGTTTTCCCTCGGTGTTGTCATCGTCGGCGTACGTCATCTCCAGCCCAACAGCAATGCAGAAGTGGGACGCCGATAACGTCACTGCACAGGGTGACGGCTTCAATTTCCCCGAGTACGCCATGTCCCATCCCACCGGCACCGGTCCATTTACTTTTGAAGAATACGACGACGCACAAGGGACAGTAACCCTCAAACGGAACGAAGACTACTGGGGCGACCCCGCTAAAGTTAATACGCTCGTCTTCCGCATCATTCCAGACGAGACAACACGGAGGCAAGAACTCGAAGCCGGCACTATTGACGCATATGATTCCCCAAACCCCGTCGACTGGGCGGGGCTAAAAGATGACGGCGCACAGGTCATCCTCCGCGATCCAACATTGAATCTGCTCTACGTTGGCATTAACGTATCAACAGTGCCCGCGCTCGAAGATATCCGAGTCCGCCAGGCCCTGTTGTACGCGATCGACCGCGACCTCCTAGTGAAAACCCAACTGCCCGAGGCCGCAATCGTAGCTACGCAGTTCGTCCCGCCAGTCACACCCGGCTACAACGAGGACGTCAACCAATATCCATTTGACACCGAAAAGGCAAAGCAACTTCTCAAGGAAGCGGGCCACTCGGACCTGAAGCTTCCCCTCTGGTACCCCACGGAAGTGAGTCGCCCCTACATGCCGGACCCGAAGCGCGTCTTCGAAGCGGTGCGCGACAACTGGGAAGCCGCAGGAATCGAGGTGGTGCCCGTAGCAAAGCCGTGGAACGGTGGGTACCTGGACGGTAGGGAGAAGGGCGATGCACCCACATACATCCTTGGAACAGTGACGCACAGCAACAACCCTGTGAACTTCATCGGCACGTTCTACGGCGTCACAGACAATGCCTTCGCCACCAACCTCTATCCGTTTGGCGAGAAACTGGCTAGCGATCTGGCTGCCGCGGACACCGAGCCAAACCCAGACACACGCGCTAAGGCATATGCGGAAATCAACGCTCAACTCATGGATGAGTATCTGCCCAGCCTTCCGATTGCGCATGTCCCGTCGGCTATGGCGGCTGCTAACGGCGTGCAGGGACTTACCCCAAGCCCGGCGGGCCAAGAGAAGTTCGCTGGTGTAACCGTCACAAGGTCGGAGTAGCATCCGCCGCACCTCCCTGCGCCGGAACTCAGGGCACTCCACGCTTGAAAACAAGTGGCAACAAGCGTGGAGTGCCAGTCGCCGCCATGAATCACTGTGGGGTACTTAGCGGGAAACGAACGCTCTGCACGGATGGGCGCGTTCAAAAAACGGAAAATCGATTCGGAATGGCAACTGAAATGCGCACTGAACACTCTAGGTACAGGAGTACCCTGTGCTCCTGGTAATCGTGAGGCGTCTGCGGCAATTGGTGCTCACCTTGTTCGCACTGTCCGTACTCCTCTTCGCTTGGCTTAGGTTGCTTCCAGGCGGGCCTGTGTCAGCCCTTCTGGGGGAGCGAGGGACGACACAAGACAGAATAGAACTAGAGCAAGCCCTGGGAATGGACAAGCCACTACCCGTTCAATATTTAAGATTCTTGTCCCGAGCTCTAAAAGGTGAATTTGGCACATCAACAGGAGTGCTCCCAGGTCGTGACGCATTCTCAGTATTTCTAGCTCGGATCCCAGCGACCGTAGAACTCAGTGTGTACGCCATGATCATTGCCACGACATTGGGTATTTCTCTGGGATATCTCGCCGCGCGCCGTCGAGGCAGCGCGATCGACAATGGCCCGATGGCTCTGTCTCTGGTAGGGGTAGCCGTTCCGGTCTTCTTCTTGGCCTTCGTTCTTAAGTACGTTTTCGCACTGAAACTCGGGTGGCTGCCTCCATCGAATCGATCCAGCATTGGCGTGGAGCATAGTCGAGTAACAGGACTATTGACACTCGACGGTGTCCTGACGGGCGAATGGTCCGCCGCCTGGGACGCCGCACAGCATCTCATACTGCCCGCCATCGCCCTATCATCGATTCCGTTCTCAGTCATATTCCGGATCACTCGTGGATCGGTATTGGAAGTTCTGGATGAAGACTACGTTCGAACAGCACGGTCCAAAGGCTTAAGCACAGCCACGATAGGGTATAGGCACATCCTCAGAAATGCACTGATTCCGGTTGTGACTACCGTCGGACTCATGACGGGTGCGCTCTTGGCGGGCGCCGTCCTCACGGAGACTGTCTTCAACTTCCGTGGCGTTGGTCAGGCACTCGCTCTCGGCTTTGAAACACGAGACTACGCAATCCTGCAAGTCCTAATCATGATGGCAGCCCTGATATACATTGTCGTGAACTTGATTGTCGACCTTGCGTACGCTGTCATAGACCCACGCGTTAGGTTCACGAAATGACCCGTTGGCCCCGCGTGCTGCGTATGCTGAGCTTCGGCAGATCACGTGCAAGGCGCATAGACGCGTTGGTCGCTAGTGGGGGCGAAGACCCCGACACCCAAGGGCTAAGCCTCCTGGCCGGCGCATGGCGTCGTCTGAGGCGGGACAAACTTTTCATCACGGGACTCGTCATAATCGTATGCTTCGTTCTTCTGGCTGCCATAGCACCTTGGATCGCACCCTTTGACCCTTCCAAGCCGGTTCTCCTCGAGCAGATCCGACCACAAACAAATCCGATCCCTGGACCGCAACCCGGTCACCCTCTTGGGGGAGACAACTCGGGTCGAGACTTCCTGTCACGCATCCTGGTGGGCTCGCGTCAGACGTTAATCGTCGGTGTACTGGCCACCATGGGTGGGCTCGCCGGTGGAGTAACCCTTGGCGCGATCGCTGGTTCCGTTGGGGGAGGAGTGGACTCGGCGATCATGCGCCTGATAGATGTGATGCTCGCCATACCCTCCCTTCTCATGGCCTTCAGCATCGCGGCACTATTTGCCAGTCCGTCGCAGTGGACCGTGATCGTTGCGATCGGCGTCATTCAGATCCCAATATTTGCCAGACTGTTGCGGGGTTCAATGCTGGCGCAAAGGAATAGTGGGCATGTCCTAGCGGCCAGATCACTTGGAATTGCCCCACCACTTATCGTTATGCGACATATGCTGCCAAACTCTATAGGTCCGGTGATTGTACAGGGTACGATCGTGCTAGCGACATCTATCGTCGACGCCGCTGCGCTCTCGTTTCTCGGACTTGGCAACCCGGATGATCGCCAGCCAGAATGGGGACAGATGCTCGGCAATGCGCAGGACTACTTCAACTCCTTCCCTCACCTGGCCGTTTGGCCAGCCGTTTGCATAATAGTGGTCGCCCTCGGCTTCACCCTGATGGGCGAATCTCTCCGTGAAGCGCTTGACCCGAAAAGCCGGCGATGACATGGGCCAGTCTAATCGCCACAATAGCCCTGCATCCTCGTTCCTTAGGAAACCAGACCCGGTCAGTCCGCTCATGCAGGTGCGGGATCTTACAGTGAGTTTCACCAGAGAAGGGTTATCGCCATTCCTGGCGGTCGACAAGTTGAATTTTGATGTCGCCTCCGGGCAAACAGTGGCTCTGGTTGGCGAATCCGGATGCGGCAAGTCCGTTACGGCCCTCGCGATAATGGGCCTCCTGCCAGCACGTGGAAACCAGGTTCAAGGGCGAGTGGAATTTGACGGAGTCGACCTGCTCAGTCTTTCAGGACCGGACATGGCACGTCGGCGTGGTAATGATCTGGCCATGGTATTTCAGGACCCCTTATCATCACTAAATCCTGTCGTAGCAATCGGTTTACAGGTCGCGGAGGTGCTGGTGCGCCATAAGGGAATGAAGCGGCAAGCTTCAAGGTCACGCGCGGCTGACCTGCTGGAGAGAGTGGGGATACCTGATCCCACGCAGAAACTGCGCGATTATCCCCACCAGCTTTCTGGCGGAATGCGCCAGCGAGTGATGATTGCCATGGCGCTCGCCTGTGAACCCAGATTACTCATCGCAGACGAGCCAACTACAGCGCTCGACGTCACTATCCAGGCACAGATTCTGGCGATACTCAACGATCTCGTTAAAGAGTCGGGTACGGCCCTGGTCATGATTACACATGACCTGGGGATTGTAGCGAAGCTGTGTGATGAGGTCAATGTTCTCTACGCCGGGCGTATAGTTGAGAGGGCAGGCCGATATGACCTGTTTGCTTCGCCCCGTCACCCGTACTCGGGTGGCTTGCTGGGTTCGATCCCGCGCATGGACAGGAACATCGACGAACGACTGCGGCCGATTGCTGGGTCCGTTGCGGACAACATTCCATGGACTGACGCCTGCGCATTCGCGCCGCGGTGTGAGAACAGAATTGAAAAGTGTGTGAAAGAGTCGCCGAAGTTGGAGATAGATAGAAGAGATGCGGGACATATGTTCAGGTGTTGGAACCCTCTACAGGGTCGGGCAGAATGATGTGCCCGACGACTGAACGTCTTAGGTCTTTATCAGAGGTTACGTGGGCCGGTGCAATCAGCGTGCCAGGGAGAAGGACATGATTTCAGAAGCGCAAGGGGCCACGGGTGGCGGCGCCGTTCTATTGGAGGCGACAGGGATCAAGGTTCATTATCCCATCGAAAGAAGCCTTCTCTTCGACAGAAATGTTGGGCGCGTCTATGCTGTGGACGGCGTGGACCTTAAGCTGTTTAGAGGCGAAACATATGGTTTGGTCGGCGAATCAGGTTGTGGCAAGTCGACCTTTGGCCGAGCCCTTTTGATGCTTGAGGAGTTGACGGCCGGTTCCGTGGTCTTCGATGACATTGACTTGTCGCTTCTGCGAGGGCGAGCCCTCCGTCGCCAGCGCCGACAGATGCAGATGGTCTTCCAAGATCCTTTGGGCAGTCTTGATCCGCGGCAGTCCGTGGAATCGATCTTAATGGAGGGTATGCGCGCTCATCGGATGGTCGATAATCAACGCTCGACGCACAACCGATTGCGTGAACTGCTCAATGCCGTGGGTTTGCCATCGGGATCGCTGGGCAGATATCCTCACGAGTTCTCAGGAGGCCAGCGGCAGCGCATCGGTATCGCGCGTGCGCTATCCCTGGACCCCCAACTCATCATCGCAGACGAACCGGTGAGTGCCTTGGATGTCTCCGTTCAAGCCCAGGTCATCAACCTCCTGGAAGATTTGCAGGTTGAATTTGACCTAACCTACTTGATCATCGCACATGATCTTTCAGTCATTCGTCACATTAGCGACAGGGTCGGTGTCATGTACCTTGGTGGCTTGGTGGAGGAAGGGTTCTCTCCAGAGGTTTACGCGCGGCCACTACACCCCTACACGCGAGCTCTGATGTCTGCGGTTCCAATTCCGGATCCCCTGGTCGAGGATACTCGGGAGCAGATCCTGCTTGCAGGGGACTTGCCTAGCCCAGCTGATCCTCCCACAGGATGCAGATTCAACACGCGATGCCCATGGAAACAACCGACAAAGTGCGCTACGGAACGCCCGCAACTGCGGCGGCTGGCGCTAGACGCCGTGGACGGGACTCACCTTGTAGCTTGCCACTGGGCCGAAGGTATTGAGCTTGGGGACATCAGGCGCCACGACATTCCGACCGTTGCGTCTGACGCGCGTGCGGACTTAACTCCTCCCAAAACAAGCTTCTTTGATCCAGAGCCTCCTTAGCTCCGGCCAGCTAGGTTCTGAACCGGCGTTTCAGATGGTTGTATATGCAACCCTTTGGGAAAAGGCTCTGGGGAGCGATCGTATACGAGGTTGAACAAGATGTTGCGCATTTCCCACTTGAAGGAGGAACCATGAACGACACATTTGTTGGTTTGCAGATTGGTGCTATCAGTTTTCTCGACGAGGGGGTTGAGGAGACGCTCGATAAAGTGCAAAGCTTGGGGGGTGTTAATGCCCTTATGGTCGGGGCGCTCTCTTGGAGCAGAGGAAACGCGGGGCGTGCCGAGGACGGTTTCCCCGACCATGGCGTTGCGGAGCCGGACGAGCTGAAGGGGGGGGCGTTCTTCTCTCCGGACCAGCGGTATTACACAGGAACGACAATCAAAGATTTCACTGCCCCGGACGAGCTGTATGGTGGCTTTGACACTCTTGCTGATGTGATTCCAGAGGCGCGCAAGCGGGGTATCGCAGTCTATCCCTACTACTGTGAGACGGCGGGATCCAGTATCCGGCCCATATGGCAGCCTGGGTTTGCGACGGTCCTTGAGGTAGATGCGTCCGGGAGCGTCGGAACGCGACCTTGTCAACGAAATCCCGATTATCGGGCTTGGTGGTCAGGTGTTATCAACAACTGGTTCTCCGAGTACGATCTGGAGGGGCTCCTATGGGGTATCGAAAGGCAGGGGCCGTTGGAATCACTATTGGATGGCGACGTCGCTACATGCTTCTGCCGATACTGCCGTGAAGCCGGACACCAGCGGGGGATTGACGCGGAGCGCGCAGCCGAGGGCTATCGACGGGTGTCTACGTTCCTATGTGCGGCGGCCTCGGGTAGCGAGAGGCCCCGAGATGGTTATCTCATTACCTTCATGCGTCTTCTGAGTCAATATCCGGAAATCAGTCAATGGGAGAATCTGTGGCATGATGCCCATGTCTCAATGTACCGGTCTGTATATGGCCAGGTGAAGTATCATTCGAGTGAGCTTCAAGTAGGCATGCATGTTTGGCAAAAGATTGATACCTTTAGCCCGTGGCTACGAGCCCAACACGATCCAGGCGAACTGCGGGGTTACGCTGACTGGGTGAAGCCTGTTCTCTACAACGTGCCTGCCGGGTTTCGGTTTAAGGGTTATCTTGATCGGCTTTGCAAGACTGTGCTTGGCGACGCGCCGGCCGAGGAGTGGGCCCCGATCCTTTACCAGATTCTCGGCCTTGATGAGGCCTCCTACGATAAGGTTCCCGAAGCCGGTTTTGGTGCCGGATACGTGCGAGGAGAAACGGCCAGGTACGTGGCTGCAGTCGGGCCGGAGACACGGGTGTATCCCGGCCTGGGTGTCGGTGTGGAGCCGGGCGCGCGAAATGTTTCGCCAAAGGATGTTGAAACAATGGTCGAGGCGGCCTTTGCTGGAGGAGGCTCGGGTGTGGTGATATCACGGAATTATTCGGAGTTGATGCTCGAGAACTTGGAGGCAGTCGGAACGACGCTTCGTAATCTCGGCCGTATCTAGGCTCACCTCGTTGAGGGCCGATGTTGGAGCGGTTGAAGAGGGGGCCATGGCTATGGTCCCAACAGGTATATCCGTTGTCGATCCCGGACCCGGCGCAAGAGTGTTTCGGGTGTCGCTTCTGCTGATCAAGCAAAGAGGAGCTCGATGAATCATCTTATGGACCACGGCCTGAGTATTTTTGACGTTTCGTCGGTGCGCCAACGTTTCGGTTCTATTCGTGGTGGCGATACTGCCTACTTCGACGCCCCTGCTGGTAGCCAAGTACCGGATGAAGTTGGTCAAGCGATCGCGCAACAGATGCGCGATAGCGCGGGGAACATCCTCGGCCCCTTCCGAACATCTGCTGTCTTGTCAGACCTCATGGTCGAGGCGAGGGCTAAGAGTGCCGAGTTCTTCGGTGGAGAAGCGGACAATGTGTGCTTCGGTGGCTCTATGACATCAATGAATTTCGAGTTGAGCCGGGCCGCGACCCGTGATTTCGTTGCGGGTGATGAGATAATTGTTACAGCCCTTGATCATGAGGGAAATGTGGCGCCATGGCGTGAGGCCGCGCTTGATCGTGATCTGGTGGTCCGCGTGTGCGACGCGACAGCTGATATGAGGATCGACATAGATCATCTCCGATCCTTGGTTACTGAGCGCACGCGTGTCGTGGCGTTCCCGCTAGCTTCTAACACCACGGGCTCCTTGACAGACGCGTTGGAAATCAGTTCCATCGCACATGAAGTGGGAGCGATTAGTTGGGTTGACGCGGTCCACTACGCGGCTCACGAGCGCATGGACGTTGCGGCGATCCGCGCGGACGTTATGCTTTGTTCTGCCTATAAGTTCTTCGGTCCGCACGTATCTATCGCGCATATCGCGCCGCAGGCGGCGGCAACATGGCGGGCCTACAATGTCATTAATCGCGATGATTTTCCTCTCGGTGCGCGCTTTGAGAACGGCGCTCCTGCATTCGAGCAGATTGCCGGGCTCCTGGCCACCTTTGACTACCTTAAATCCATAGGAGGCTTCGACTCTATCAGGCCCTATGAACGCGGCCTTGCAGAAAGACTACTTGGCCAGTTGCCGGAGGGGGTCGTTGTCCACGGCCCGGATCTAGCGTATCGTGTCCCCACGCTGCTGACGACCGTGGAAGGCGTGTCTGGGATGGAGGTGGCGCGGCGGCTCGCCGGGTTGGGTATCTTTGTCTTGCCTCACGACTTCAGCTATGAGATCGGCCTGAAACAGCGCTTCGATTCCGTCCTGAGGCCCTTCCGTATCGGAATCACTCACTACAACACGGCGGAGGAGGTTGATAGGCTTTCTGCCGCCTTGGAGGATTCCGTGGCCAAGCCTTGACGGGGTTACGTTGCCGAGGGAACTTGATCGTTGTGCTTGTCCGGAGAGATGGGTGACGAAATGGTGACAGTTGGCGGGTGGGGGAATCGGTCTTTGTCCCGTGTATGTCAGCGATGCCTTATGGGCTTTGGTTTGATAAGTGTGCTGAAATCGTGGGATGCTGTATCCTTGACCGGTCGCACCTCATGCTCTTGCATTGTATGTGCCGGTTCCAAGACCTGGAGTTTGCTCGGTCAGGATGAGAGCGAGAGTCATGAAAGATATACGGCCGGCGCTAGATGATGAGTCGTCCATCAGCCGAGTTGACCATGTGTACTCCGTGGTGAGAGGGAGGATCGTCAGAGGTGATTACGAGCCGGGCGAACGCCTTCCGGTTGTTCATCTTGCCCGCGACACGGGCGCTAGTACGATCCCGGTGCGTGAAGCCCTTCGCCGACTTCAATCGGAGGGCCTGGTGGAGTTTAGAACAAATCGAGGGGCGCGTGTAACACGAATGTCAGAGAAGGACCTCCTCGACATTTATGCCGCGCGGCGCTTACTCGAGGGTGAGGCGCTGCGCTTGGCCCACGCTCGCTTAGATCAAAAGGCTTTGGAGTTGGGGCTCAGGCGGGTTGAGGCGATGGTGGCTGCCCTGGAAGCCGAAGACTTCGCGCGGGGGGAACTTATTCACAGAGAAGTCCATTTTGTGTTGTACGAGGCGTGCGGGTCAGCCTGGATGTTGAGACTTATCCAGATTCTGTGGGACAACTCAGGGCGTTATCTGGCGATGGCTCCAAACCTGCGTCCTTCCCCAGCTGCTTTTGGGAAGGAGCATGAACGGGTCATTAACGTCTCGGTTAATGGATCGGCTGAGGATGCCGTTTCCGCCCTGTGTGATCACCTGACAAATACCGAGTGCCTGGTGCGGGCTCATTATTATGCGCCGGGTCTGAAATCAAATAGTGGCGCAATCGTTCCCATGGATTAAATGATTGTCACGGTCTTGCGTTTTGAGGCGCGTGGTCATGGTGGATGGCCTGGTTTTTGTCTGGCGTCTCTGTGATGAACCGTCCATGGTGTGAAGCACCTCGACTCCGGCCCGGGACGGGCCCATGAGCGTGTCGTCGTAGTGCCACCTCTGGCCCGCTCCGTCGTACAGCCACACCTCGTCGGTGAAGAGTTCGCGATAATTGGCATCGAGCAGTGGACCGAGGTCGCAAGCGTCCCTGTCCGTAGCGTCCTTGTCCGTCGTTCCGCCTCGGTACCCCAAGCGACCACCTTTAGCGCAACCATCGACGCGAGCGTGGGAAGCCGAACCTGCTGGGCCCCAGGTTTCCCGTGATGGCGAGCTGTGCTGCTTCGGTTCGGCTGTTGCGGTGACGTCAAGGATGTCAGCCTTACGGCCGTGTCGGTCGCCATCAGGCGGTGTCGAGACGGTGAGTCCGAGGTCACGGAGTGCGTTCCCACCGTTCAATTCACCCGTGCGCCACACCGTCACGGCGATGACCGTTAAGAGCAGGCGCCACCCCGCCACGCCACAGGCTCGCCCCGGTCACTGATCCGTCGCCGCCGCCTACGACGCCATCACGCCGCCCAACACTGCGCCGCCGAACTCTCCGACCTCACCGCCCTCCAGGACCCTGACCGCCAAGCGCGCCCCTCGACGCACCGGACCCTCCACCCGTCGTGACGCCCTCGTCGCAGACGTCCCCGACGAGTCTCGCTACGCTCATTTTTGGACACACCTGGTGCACGCGGTCGCCGCAGGTGAGAAGGAGAACGACCGCCCCGGTCACCTAAGACCAAGCATGGCCAGGCTCGGTCCTGCCGTCAATGAGAGTCGAACTCGACGGGATTCATTCTAGGGAGCATCCTCGTCCAGCGGGTGAGCCGTGAGTCGCCGTGTCGCCGCTGCCCGTCGTCCACTCCACGCCATGCAGCGGGAAGCGAGATAGGGCTGAGCACATCCAGATATGGCCTCACTGAGCTCGGCGCCGAGTAAGAGGTCGCCGCTACACATCCCCCTCTTGCCAGTCATGATCGTCCGCGCTGTCGCTCCCGCTGCAGCCCATCCCGACGCTTCTGGAGAGCGGCGAACGCTTGGATGATGGCGGGTTCTATGACGTCTAGGTCGGCCTCATCGAACCTGCGCGAGGACAGCGACCAGTCGAGCTTACGCAGCAGCTCCCGCCACTGGGCCCCGGAGCGAGGAGCGTTCTGATCGGGGACCCGGACTTCGCGCTCCTCGATCCGTGTCAGCACGTGTGCAACCGGCTGTTGGACAACTTCGACGGCTGAGCGTCCTGACTCGGCCGCCCGTTTCTGTTCCCAGGCCCGATGCCGGCACGTCGGTGAACACCACTTCGGCACCCGTCCTCGAGAGGGCACTTGCACGTGAGCGTCGCACCAGCCGCACCGGACCATCTGTCCTGGGATTCGTCGCCCCTTAATCTCCTGTTTCACAGTTGGGGCGTTGGGCTCTGACGCCATTCTTGGACCTCCATGTTGGAACCTTGTTCATCGTAGCAACGACTTGTTG
>JAUNVL010000080.1:0-1626 GCA_030537675.1 Propionibacteriaceae bacterium
CGGTGATCGCCGCGAAGGCGGCGGATACCAAGGTGGTTACCAGGGTGGTCGCTCCGGTGATTCCCGTGGTGGCTCCGGTGATCGCCGCGAGGGTGGCGGATACCAGGGTGGTCGCTCCAGCGATAGCCGCGGTGGCTCCGGTGATCGCCGCGAAGGTGGTTACCAAGGGCGCGGTGGCTCGGGTGATCGCCGCGAAGGCGGCGGATACCAGGGCGGCTACCAGGGTGGGCGCTCCAGTGACTCCCGCGGTGGCTCCGGTGACCGCCGCGAGGGCGGTTACCAGGGACGTGGTGGTTCGGGTGATCGTCGCGAGAGTGGTGGTTATCAGGGTGGTCGCTCCGGCGACTCACGCGGTGGCTCCGGTGATCGCCGCGAAGGCGGCGGATACCAGGGCGGCTACCAGGGTGGGCGCTCCAGTGACTCCCGCGGTGGCTCCGGTGACCGCCGCGAGGGCGGTTACCAGGGACGTGGTGGTTCGGGTGATCGTCGCGAGAGTGGTGGTTATCAGGGTGGTCGCTCCGGCGACTCACGCGGTGGCTCCGGTGATCGCCGCGAAGGTGGTTACCAGGGTGGTCGCTCCGGCGACTCCCGCGGCGGTTCGGGTGATCGCCGTGAAGGTGGTTACCAGGGACGCGGTGGCTCGGGTGATCGCCGCGAAGGCGGCGGTTACCAAGGTGGTCGCTCCGGCGACTCCCGCGGTGGCTCCGGTGATCGCCGTGAAGGCGGGTACCAGGGGCGCGGCGGCGCATCGGATGACCGTCGAAGCGGCGGAGAGCGTCCCTACTCCGCAGATCGTCGTTTCGATCGGGGGAACGGAGAGCCCGAAGAGGTCTACGTACCGAAGCCCGGTACGGCAGCAGCCGCCGACGAGCCGGAGACACCCCAGGATTTTGATGAGAAGTCGTTGCCGTTCCCTGTGCGGGCTGAGATGAAGGGCCTCCCCAAGGAACTGGCGCACACCGTCGGCGCCCACATCTTTGCTGCTGGTGAACTCATCGATGTGGATCCTGAGCTCGCCTACAAGCATGCGGAGGCCGCACGCCGGCGCGCGGGACGTTTGCCCGTTGTGCGCGAGGCGGCGGCAGAGACGGCTTACGCGGCAGGCCACTTCGATGTGGCTCTGCGTGAGTACCGTGCCATTCGCCGGATGAATGGGGGCGACGAACTGATCCCTGTGATGGCCGACTGCGAGCGTGCACTGGGCCGCCCGCGTGAGGCGCTGGAACTTCTTGCCAGCATCAAGCCGGAGGACGCCACGCTTCGCATCGAGTGCTTGTTGGTGGAAGCAGGTGTGCGTGACGACCTCGGGCAGGGCGCTGAGGCATTGCGCATCCTGAAAGCCGCCATCACCAGCTCCATCGGATCTCGTGAATCCCAGGCGCGACTGCGTTACGCCTATGCCAACCTGCTGGAGGAGGGCGGAAAGACGGAAGCCGCCATCCAGTGGTTCAACAACGTCGCGGAGCTTGACACGGCACGTGAACTGAACACGTCCGACCGAGTCGCCGCACTGGAGGGCGTCACGCTGCCGGAGGACATGGAACTCGAAGCCGAGGAGCCCGAAGCTGAGGAGAATCCCAGCGAGGACCAGGATGCGATCGCTGACTCTGACGAGGACGCGACCGC
>JAUNVL010000080.1:1636-13498 GCA_030537675.1 Propionibacteriaceae bacterium
CGATGTATCCGTTGACGCCCGCGGTGTCTCATCGGAGACGACCGCAGCATCCGAGAATGAGGACTCCGAGGTCCAGCCGGAGGACCAGGAGTGAGCCGGCTGGTTGACGCTTTTGACGCTGCCCTGTTCGACCTCGACGGTGTGATCTACCTGGGGCCACTCGTCATCGACGGCGTGACCGCAGCGCTGGACACGCTGCGGGACACGGGCATCAGGGTGGGATTCGTCACCAACAATGCCGCCCGCACTCCCGCCGCAGTGGCAGCCCATCTGGTGGAGCTTGACATCCCCGCCACCGCCTCTGATGTGGTGAACAGCACCCAGGCCACCGTGCGCATGCTCCAGGCGGACCTTCCCGCCGGCTCAAAACTCCTGGTGGTGGGGACCGAGGCGCTGGCCGATCAGCTGCGCGAGGGCGGGTTCACTCCCGTCCAGTCCCTGGACCAGGACCCCATCGCCGTCGTGCAGGGCTACCACCCGGCGCAGGAGTGGAGCCAACTGGAAATGGGAGCCATCGCCGTCCAGAACGGCGCGATCTGGTACGCCACCAACCCGGACATGACCAGGCCCACCGAACGCGGCATCCTTCCCGGGTGCGGTGCGCAGGTGGCAGTCATCCGGGCGTGCGTGGACGTGGATCCCAAGGTGGCGGGCAAACCGTTTCGCCCCCTCCTCGACGAGACCGTGCTGCGCCTGGCCGCCGACCACCCCATCTTCGTGGGCGATCGGCTCGACACCGACATCATGGGCGCCAACGTGGTGGGCATGGCCTCCCTGTTCGTGTTCACGGGTGCGCACGGCAAGGCGGACCTGGCTTCGGCCGACGAATCATCCCGCCCCACCCACATCGGATTCGACGTCTCCGCGTTGCTCATGCCAGCCAGGATGGTGGAGGCCCATGAAGAGGGCCACGTGGTCAGCTGCGGCCAGCAGCAGATCAGCGTGACGGATGGGACGGCCCACATCATGGGCGAGCCAGAGGGTGTGGAAGAACAGCTCGACGCGCTGTGGGCACTCCTGCATGCCGCGTGGCACCTGGGTGCGGACGTCGGAGATGAACTGCCCCAACTTGACCTGCTGCGGTGAGGGACTGAACTGATGGAGAATCCAACCCCGAGCACGGCAGCGCCCACGGAAGTGCGCCGGCAGCGGGCAGTGCAGGAAGCACTGGCCTCGGTGGAGAGCATCACCGATCTTTCTGTCACAGAGCAACTGCAGAAACTCGATGAGGCGCAGCAGGTACTCGCGGCGGTCCTGCAGAACTCCTCCCACATCCCACAACCCGGCATTCCCGGCGTGGCACCCCGGACGTGAGACTCGACGTCGCGCTCGTGGACCGTGGGCTCGCCCGCTCACGGAACCAGGCGGCGGTGTGCATCAGGCAGGGACTGGTCACCGTCGACGGCGAACGGATCAGCAAGCCGTCCCACGTCGTCGGCGAGGACACCGTGATCCAGGCCGACGCTGACCCGTGGGTGTCGCGTGCAGCCCACAAACTCGTCGGTGCGCTGGAAACCTCCGGCACCGCCGTGGGTGGGCGCGTGCTGGATGCCGGCGCCAGCACCGGTGGTTTCACACAGGTCTGCCTGCAGCGCGGTGCCCACACGGTGTTCGCCGTGGACGTGGGCCACGAGCAACTCGCACGGGAGCTGCGGGACGACCCTCGCGTCACGGTCCGCGAAGGGCTGAATCTGCGCGACCTCACGCTCGGGGACCTGGATGGCGAGCCCGTCGACACGGTGGTGGGTGACGTGTCATTCATCTCGCTGAGACTCATCCTTGAGCCGATCCTGTCAGTCCTGCGCCCGGGAGGCACGGCGCTGCTGCTGGTCAAGCCACAGTTCGAGGTCGGTCGGGAACTTCTGGGAGAAGGTGGCGTGGTCCGGGACCCCGAACTCCAACGCGCTGCGGTGGCCTCCGTGCTGGAGATGGCGAACAGTCTGGGATGGCGTTGTGACTGGCAGGGGGAGAGCGTGCTGCCGGGGACGGCAGGCAACGTCGAGTTCTTTGTCAGGTTGAATGGCTAGGCTGGGCGGCGTGGAGAGTCGAAGCGTTGCCGTGTTGCTGCACCCTGAGCGCGCTGAAGCCCTGCGCGCAGCATGCCAGTTCATTGAGCACATGCACGACGCAGGGTTCGAAGTGCTGGCCTTCATCGACGACGTCGAACGGCTCAGGGAGCTGGTGCCACGGGCAACCATTGCTGCGATCGACGGATACCCAGCCGAGCTGGCCGTGGTCTTCGGCGGAGACGGCACGATGCTGCGCGCAGCTGAATGGGCGCAGCCTCTGGGAGTGCCACTGCTCGGGGTCAACCTCGGCCACGTCGGGTTCCTCGCGGAACTCGAGACCTCCGACATGCACTCGCTCCACCAGGCGGTGATCTCACGCAACTACCAAGTGGAGGAGCGACTCGTCCTCCAGGTGAAGGTGAGCGACGCAGAGGGCGTGGTGAAGTGGGAGTCTTTCGCCGTCAACGAGGTGTCGATGGAGAAGCTCGCCCGGGAGAAGATGCTCAACGTCCTGGTGACCGTCGATGAGCGGCCGCTGTCCCGATGGGGCTGCGACGGCGTCCTCGTGGCCACACCGTCGGGGTCCACCGCCTACGCCTTTTCAGCGGGCGGTCCCATCATCTGGCCGCAGGTGCAGGCAATGCTGCTGGTGCCCCTCGCGGCGCACGCGCTCTTCAACCGCGCCATGGTCCTGGCTCCCTCATCAGAGGTTCAACTCGGCCTCAGCGGAAGCCTGACCAGGGGTGTCATCTGGTGCGACGGGCGACGCAACGTGGACGTCGTGTGCGGAGACACCGTGCTGGTGACATCCCACGACAGCTTCTTGCGCATCGCACGCCTGTCGGAGCAGCCGTTCACCACGCGGCTCGTCAAGAAGTTCGATCTGCCCGTGGAGGGGTGGAGAAAGCGCCCGGGCGAAGACTCACATGCTGACTGAGCTGAGGCTGACCGGCTTCGGGGTGGTGGAGGAGGCCGTCCTCCACCTGGGCCCTGGCCTCACAGCACTGACGGGGGAAACCGGCGCAGGAAAGACCATGATCGTTGCCGGACTGGGCCAACTGCTCGGCGGCCGCGGCGATTCCGGCATCGTGCGGCGTGGCAGTGGCCGCGCACTGGTCCAGGGACGCTGGCAGGTGCCGCCCACGGTGGTGGCACAGGTGGCGGAGCTGGGAGGCGATGTCGATGACGGTGACGAACTCGTCACGCTCCGACACGTCAATGCCCAGGGCAGGTCCAAGGCAGTTGTGGGCGGTGCCCAACTGCCCGTCTCCGCGCTCTCCGCGGTACTCGACCAACTCGCCACCATCCATGGCCAGTCCGAACAGTTGCGCCTGTCCACACCGGAGAGACAACGAGAGATCCTTGACGCGTGGGCCCAGCCCCGCGCTCTGGAGGGTTATCGCCGCGATTGGGCAGAGCGCCGTACCTCGGCCACGGAACTGGCCGCCCTGGTCGACCAGGCGATGGCACGGGCACGTGAGATTGACATGCTGCGGTTCGGCGTGGAGGAGATCGCTGCGGCCGCGCCCGAGCCGAACGAGGACCGGCTGCTGGCCGCCGAAGCCACCAGGCTGATGGACGCCGACGACCTCCGCCAACTGGCCACCACGGCGCAGACTGCACTGAGCGGTGACGACGACGACTTCGACGTCCCGAGCGCCGTGGGGCTCCTGGGTGAGGCACGCAAAGCGATCGCAGCCCTGGCTGAGCGCGACGATCTGGCAGGCGAGCTGTCCACGCGTGTGCAGGAGGCGCAGTACCTGCTGGATGACGTCGCGGTGTCCGTCGCCAGCTACGCGGCCGACCTGGTGGCAGATCCAGCACGTTTGGAGGCAGTGGGTCAACGGCGCGCGCAACTGGCAGGTCTGGCGCGGAAGTACGGACCCGGCCTGGACGACGTCCTGGCGTGGGCACAGCAGGCCAGCGAGAGCCTCCTGCGGCTCGAAGGCTCCGATGACCGGATCGAGCAGTTGCGAGCGCGAGTCGCCGAACTGGATGAACGCCTGTCGCGCGCTGCCGATGCCATCTCGGGGGATCGTCGCGTGGCGTCGGAGGAGTTGTCAGCGCTCGTGGAAACCGAACTCAGGGCGCTGGCCATGCCCCATGCCTCGTTGACGTTCGAGCTGACTCCCACCGAGCAGGGACCCCATGGCGCCGACCGCATCGAACTGATGTTCACCGCCAACCCGGGAAGTGCACCGGCTCCGCTGGGCAAGGTTGCGTCCGGCGGTGAGCTGTCGCGGGTGAGGCTGGCGCTGGAAGTGGTGCTGGCAGGCGGATCTGCGGAGCACACCTTCGTCTTCGACGAGGTGGATGCGGGGGTGGGGGGTGCCGTCGGGCTGGAGATCGGTCGTCGGTTGCAGAGGTTGGCCAGCACGTCGCAGGTGATCGTGGTGACGCACCTAGCTCAGGTGGCCGCCTTCGCCGATGCACACTTCGTGGTGGCCAAGGCCAGCGACGGGCAGGTGACCACCTCTGACGTGCGGAGGCTCGACGACGCGGAACGCCCCTCGGAACTCGCTCGCATGATGGGGGGCTCCGGTGAGTCCGTCGCCGGTCTCGACCACGCCATGGAACTCTGGGCGTCGGCTCGGCGGTGACACCACCGCGCAGGGATGATCGCCAACCTCGATTCACCCAGCACACGAACGCCGTCTCGTGGAGCTGACGTGGCGAGAAGCCATCAGCAATGGGGAGGTGCTGCTCGCCGCGATTCCCAGTGTCGGAGCAGCAATGCTGCCAGCACGGCCGTCACGATCCCCATCACCGTGAAGATGACGCGCTCAACGGTCAGCTCAAACCCGCTGTCCAGGTCCCCGAGAGAGGCGAAGATCAGGAGCATGGGTGTCAGGGACATCGCCTGCATCAGGTAGGCGCCACCCATCGAGTACCAGATCAGGAAGAACAAACACAGCGCACCCACGATGGCAGCTCCCCACACCGGCAGGAGCAGGACGGCCACCAAAGCGATCAGGGCGCCCAGGAATGTGCCGATGAGACGCCCGCTCAACGTCTCGCGGCGCTGGTCGGGCAATGGTCGCAGGGCCATCGTCACCGTCACCGCGATCCAGTATCCGTGGGGGACGTCGTTGGCCAGACTCCAGTACATGATCGCGGCGCACAACAGACCCACTGCAAGTCCGTGCTCCCACGCAGTGCGCTTCTCCACGGGACGCGTCGGGGCCTCGAACTTCAGCAGTTGGGTGATGAGGGCACCCACCAGACCACCGGCGAGAATCCACAGCACCGCAGAGAACCAGCTGAGATCAACAGGGCCGGGCCCGAAGAGGATCACCATGACCGGCGTCAGCGACAGCAAGCCGGCGGAGCGCTGGTTGGTGGCCGCAAAAAGGACCGCCGAGACAAACATGAGTACGGCGATGGCCCAGGGCGTGGAACCGGCCAGGGACGCCAACCCACCCAGAGCAGCGCCCACCGCCACCAACATCGCAGCCTGTCGGGGTCGACTCACCGGGGTGACGGCCATCCCCAACCCCATCGCCAGACCGAACCCCATACTCGCCGAGGTACCCGCGAGCACGGTCACCAGGATGGAAGGAACCATGATCGCCACCAGGAGCTTGAACGTTGTTGCCAGAGTCCCGGGTAGCGGACGGCTGAAAATCACCATGGAGTCTTTGCCTCTGCAAGGGTTGGAGAATCTTTGGGAGCATCAAGCGTCCGCAGATCAAGTAGATCACCATTATCAGCGGTGAACCGCTGAGCGATCGGTCGGAGCGGCGACGGCAGAGAGCCGGACCCGGGATGACTTGCGGCGCGTGGCCCGGTGGTTAAGGTGGAGTGGCCCGACCCGAGCCATCCCGAGCCTCAAGGAGTTTTCATGACCCGCGCACTCATCGTCGTCGACGTCCAGAACGATTTCTGCGAGGGCGGCTCGCTGGCGGTGCCGGGAGGCGCCGCGGTTGCGGAGGCCATCGACGACATGCTGGCCGAGGCCCACGGCTATGACCTCGTGGTGGCCACACGAGACCACCACATCGACCCCGGCGCGCATTTCAGCGACGAACCGGACTTTGTGGACAGCTGGCCGCCGCACTGCGTGGTGGGCACCGCAGGCGTGGAGTTCCACCCCAACCTCGGCTTCCGCGAGTTCGCCGCCATCTTCGACAAGGGCGAGTACTCGGCCGCCTACTCCGGCTTCGAGGGTGCCGACCACGACAATGACGACGTCAGCATGGAGGACTTCCTCAAGGAGCACGAGGTCACCGAGGTGGACATCTGCGGGATCGCCACGGACCACTGCGTGAAGGCCACTGCGCTCGATGCACTCGAGGCAGGCTTCGAGACCACCGTCCTGCTGGGGATGACGGCAGCGGTCACGCCCGGCAACGTCGATGGACTCGTCGAACAGTGGAGCGACGCGGGCATCTGGGTATCGCAGGGCTGAGCCTCCACGTCAACCCCCCGTGGCGAACACCTCGGCCAGGTCGTAGCCCACGGCCACGTCCACCTGCTCCACCAGACATGATGCAGGATCCCGGTCGGGGCGCCAGCGCAGGAAACTGGCGGCGTGACGGAAGCGTCGGCCCTCCAACTGGTCGAAGGCCACCTCCACCACCAACGCAGGCTCCAGGGGGACGAAGCTCGCATCCTTCTCGGACGAGAACCGGGAGCGGGTCGACTCCAGGGCAGGCTCGATCTCCGCGGTGACCAGCGGCGCGAGATCCGTGACCATCTGTCGGCGCATGGCCAGCGGAAAACCGACGATGCCGCCCACCCGCATGAGTGAACCGTCGTCGTCGTACATCCCCAGCAGCAGCGAACCCACGCCGTCGCCGTTCTTCGCCATGCGATAACCCACCGCCACAGCCTCCGCCGTGCGCTTGTGCTTGGTCTTCAGCATGCTGCGCTTGCCCTGCTGGTAGGTGCTGTCGACCGCCTTGGACACCACGCCATCCAGTCCGGCGCCCTCGAAGCGGGTGAACCAGTCGCGGGCAACGTTCTCGTCGCGGGTCACGGCGCTGAGGTGCAGCGATGGATGGAGGTCCGTGGCGCACACCTCCTCCAGTATCCGACGGCGTTCCTCCCACGGCTCACCGGTGAGGTCCGCCTCGCCGAGGGCCAGCACGTCGAAGAACACGAATTCGGCGGGCGTCTCCGACGCGAGCCGTGCAATCCTGCTCTCGGCCGGGTGGATGCGCTGGCTCAACAAGTCCCAGGAAAGATGCTGGGCACCTTTCTCGCCAGAGCGGACGATGATTTCGCCGTCGAGGATGCACTGCTCGGGCAGGGTGGCCATGGCGGGCACCAGTTCCGGGAAATAGCGGGTCAGCGGCTTCTTGCCGCGGCTCCCGAGCACGATCTCGTCGCCGTCACGCGAGACGATGCAGCGAAACCCGTCCCACTTGGGCTCGTGGGCGAAGCCAGCCGTGGGGATGGCGTCGACGGACTTCGCGAGCATCGGGGCGATGGGCAATTCCAGCGGCAGCATGGCGTCATCGTCGCACGGCAGGCAGGTCGATGGTGATGCTTTGGCCCGGTCGAGCCTGTGCAATGGTGTCGCAGGACGCGTCGTCCAGCACCGCGACGACGGGGTAGCCGCCAGTCACCGGATGATCGGCCAGGAACACCACCGGCTGTCCGGAAGCCGGCAGCTGGATGACGCCGCGGACCATGGGCTCGCTCGGCATCTCCGCGCCCATGCCGGCGGCGTTGCGAACCACGGCGGAGCCCTGCAATCGCACTCCCACACGATCGGAATCAGGGGACACCACCCAGCGGGTGCCATCAAGGCCCGACGCCAGCCACCCCATGTGGGGGCCGGGTTGCGCCACCACACGCAGGGCATCGGCGGAGGGGCGTCGTGCCGGGGCAGCGTCCACGGTGGGACGGATGGCGCCAGCGCCGGTGGGCAGCACCATGCCTGGACGAAGGGGTGGGGGACCAATGTGCGCGAGCGTGTCCCAGGAACGCGATCCCAGTACCGGTTCCACGGCGACGCCCCCGGAGACGGCGACGTAGGCGCGGAGGCCCGCCACGCTCAGCCCCAGTCTGAGCCGCTGACCGGGCCGCAGCGCGAGCGGTGCGGCCCAGTCGACGGCGCGCCCGTCCACCTCCGCTCCGCAGTCGGCACCGGAGAGCGCGACCCATACGGCGGCGGTGGCCAGCAGTTCGAGGCCCCCGATCAGCACTTCGATGGTGGCGGCCCCGGCGTCGTTGCCCAGCAGCGCGTTGGCCAGCCGGTGCGACTCACGATCCGCCGCGCCGGACGGCGAAACCCCCACGTTCATCCAGCCCGGCCGTCCAAGGTCCTGGATGGTCGCCAGCGGTCCGGTGTGGATGATGTGCAGACTCACGCAAGTGCCCTGAATGACACTCGCATGCCCGGCTGGAGCAGCGCTGGCTGCTCACGGGTGGCGTCCCACATGGTGGCAGAGGTGTGGCCGATGAGCTGCCAACCGCCGGGGGAGCGCCTGGGGTAGACGGCGCTGTACCCATCGGCCAGCGCGACTGCGCCCGCAGGGACCGTTGTGCGGGGCTGGTCCCGGCGGGCGACTCTCAGCCGGGGATCGCCCTCAGCCAGGTATGCGAAACCGGGCGCGAAGCCTCCGAACGCCACGGTCCAGGCGGAAGCGGTGTGCCGGGCGATGACACCGTCGACGTCGAGGCCGCACGCCCGGGCAACCGCTTCCAGGTCCGGACCGTCATAGGTGACAGGGATCTCGATGTTGGCCCCCTCCGGGGTGCCGTGTTGGGGCAGGTCCGTCAGTGAGGCCAGGGGCGACTGGAGGGCGGCAGTCTGGGCGAGGGATGCGACGGTGACCAGGAGCGTGCGCGCGGCCGGGACCACGTCGACGATCGCATCCCAGGGCGCCCCGCCCTCGGAGCGCAGCAGGCGGAGCGCTGCGTCCACGGAGCGGACCTCCGTGGCACTGCCAAGCTGGAGGAGCCACGCGCGCTGACCGTACGAGACCACCCTCATGCGAACGCGACCACCCGGACACCAGCGGCCTCCAACCCCCGACGCACCGCCGTTGCGAGCCGCACGGCACCCACGGTGTCGCCGTGCAGACAGATTGAGTCGATGCCCATGTCGACGACGGTGCCGTCGATGGTGCGGACACGGCGCTCGGTGGCCATGAGTACCGCCTGCTCCACAACCTGATCAACGTCGTGCAGGACCGCGCCTGCCCGGGCACGGGGGACAAGAGCGCCACTGGGGTCGTATGCCCGGTCCGCGAATCCCTCCGCCACCGTCGGCAGGCCAGCCTCGGCCGCCAGGCGCAGGAACAACGACTGTGGCGCGCCCAGCACCGGAAGCCCGGGGGACCATTTCGAGATCGCCGCCACCACAGCTGAGGCGTGCGCAGCGTCGGAAGCGACCGCGTGGTAGAGCGCGCCGTGCGGTTTGACGTAGCTGATCCGGCTGCCGACGCGGACGGCCTCGTTGGCCAGTGAGCGCAGTTGGCGGATCATCTGGCGCTCCAGTTCGGCGGACTCCACCGCCAGCGCGAGTCGGCCGAAGTTCGCGCGGTCCTCGTAGGACGGGTGTGCGCCGATCCTGACCCGACGTCGGCGCGCCAGGTCACTGGTGGCCAACATGGAAACGCGGTCCCCGGCGTGCCCGCCGCATGCGACGTTGGCGGAGCTCACCACATCCAGCATCGCTGCGTCGTCGCCGCACCCCTCACCCAGGTCGGCATTGAGGTCGATGTGCATGACCACCAGCCTAAGTCGTCGCCGCGGTCGGCAGCGTTGTGGTCGCTCACGCAGCGCCAGGGGGCGGCTAGTCTGACAGCCGAGTGGTATCCGGTCACGTCGGGGGCAGCGTCAGCACACCAGGAAGGTCGAAGAACATGAGCATGGGCGACAAGCCACTGCGGTGGGAGGTCCGGGGACGCGACGTGCTGGGCGTGGGGGCCATCTCCAACTTCGTCGACGACGAGGTGGTGACCCCCTCCGGCGAGACGGTGCAGCGGCAGTACCTGACGCATCCCGGGGCAGTTTCCATGGTGGTCTGGGACGAGGAAGCAGACACCATCGCGTGCCTCCACCAGTACCGCCACCCCGTCGGGATGGAACTCCTTGAGATCCCTGCGGGGCTGCTGGACGGCGACCATGAGGTATGGCTCGACGCCGCACAACGTGAGCTGGCGGAGGAGGTGGAACTTGCTGCGTCGAGGTGGCAGGTCCTCGTCGACATCTGCCCCACCGCCGGCGCGTGCCAGGAGTCGCAGCGGATCTACCTGGCGCGGGGACTGACCCCCACGCAGCGCCCCGAGGGCTTCGTGCTCGAGGGTGAGGAGGCGGAGATGTCCTGGGAATGGATCGACCGTGCCACCCTTCTCGAGGCGGTCCTCGACGGCCGCTGCCAGAGCCAGGCGCTGGTCACGGGCATGCTGGCGCTCGAGACATGCAGGCTGTCCGGGCGGCTCGACACCCTCCGAGGCGCCGATGCGCCATGGCCCATCCGGAGTCGACCACGGCCATGACCGCCGTCGACGCCGTGGTGACGGACTACCTGGGCCACATCCGGGTGGAGCGCGGACTGTCCGCCAACACGGTCGCGGCCTACCGCAGGGACCTGGCGAAGTGGTCGGGCTTCCTCGCGGAGCGAGGGATCGTGGACATCACGGAGGTCACGCCCATCGAGGTGGACGAGTTTGCGCGCTCACTGGGAGCAGAGCTGGCGCCGGCGTCAGCGGCGCGTGTCATCGTGGCCGTGCGGATGATGCACGCCTTCGCCGTCGAGGAACAGTTGATCACGGAGAATCCTGCCAAGGACGTGGCCCCACCATCGCCTCCGCAACGGCTGCCCAAGGCGTTGGGTGTTGACGAGGTACGCCGGTTGTTGGAGGCACCTGACCGCGACGACGTCGTCGGCCTGCGTGACGCGGCGTTGCTGGAGTTGCTGTACGGCACCGGCGCCCGCGTGTCGGAGGTCTGCGCGCTGGACGTCGACGAGGCCACGACGGCCCTGGCACTGCCGGACCCGGAGCTGCGACTCCTCGGCAAGGGGGGCAAGGAGCGTGTGGTGCCCCTGGGCTCGTTCGCCATCGACGCCGTCGACGCCTACCTGGTGCGGTCCCGGCCCTCCCTGGCAAAGGGGAGGGCTGTCCCAGCGCTCCTGTTGAACCAGCACGGACGGAGACTCTCGCGCCAGTCGGCATGGGCCGTCATCTCCCGGGCGGCACGGGCGGCAGGGCTACCTGACGACGTCTCGCCGCACAGCCTGCGGCACTCGTTCGCCACGCACCTGCTCGACGGTGGCGCCGACGTGCGTGTGGTCCAGGAATTGTTGGGCCATGCGTCGGTGGCCACCACCCAGATCTACACGCTCGTCACGATCGACAAACTCCGCGAGGTCTATCTGGCCGCGCACCCCCGCGCACTCTGAATCCTGCGCACTGCTGGCGGTGGGAGAGATAGGGTGGGCAACAAGTCGACATGGAGGTACCAGCAGTGACGGATGAGGGTCTTTTCGCCCAAGAAACGGCGGGCTTCAGGGTCCCCAACACCCCTGCGTCGTCGACCCTGGTGGACATTGGAGAGGTGGGACCGACCGGCAGGCCCCTGCCTGACTTCCCGCCACCCCCACGGCCCGATCCGAACCGCCGCATGCACGCCGAGATCATCGCCATGTGCAACCAGAAGGGTGGCGTGGGCAAAACCACCACCACCATCAACCTGGGCGCCGCGCTGGTGGAGTTGGGCTTCAAGGTGCTGCTGGTGGACTTCGACCCCCAGGGCTCACTGTCCGTGGGCCTGGGAGTCAATCCGCACACGCTGAGCCTCAGCATCTACAACCTCCTGCTGAGCCGCGACCACACGCCGCATGAGGTCATCCACCCCAGCAGCGTCGAGGGCATGGACATCCTGCCCAGCAACATCG
>JAUNVL010000204.1 GCA_030537675.1 Propionibacteriaceae bacterium
TGTTTAATTTCTCGTTGCCCAAACGACACCTCGACTGCGTGTCGGTGATGTTGCCCGTAAGCGCAACGTTGACCGGCACAGCATATGTGCGCACATCGCCTGGTCCGACTCCATTCCTGACACGTGAATGACTCTTGCACACACCCAGAGCCGTGAACTGTGGCCGAAACAAGCCGCCGAGCATCTGTTCGATGAATTGGCGCAGAGGGACCATCAAAAACCTGTGCGGGGGCGATACGCTGTCCCCATGACCGATTACAGTGCCCTGCCCGAGTGTGAATTTGCTTTCCCCGGTCCCCTCCGGGACCAACTGGTCGCCGCCGTTCTGGACGGTTCCAAGACCTCTACGACGGCCATGCTCATTGGGTACGAGATTGATCAGGAAGATCTGCCCGTGGCCGGTTTGCAGGAAGTGGTCAACGACTCCGCAGGAACGCCAGTGGCCGTAATTGAGATGACGGAAGTACGCCAGGCCCGGCTGGCCGAGGTGGATCTGCAGCACGCCATCGACGAGGGCGAGGGCTTCACTACCGTCGACCAGTGGCGCGCGGGCCACGAGGAGTTCTGGCATTCGCAGGACATACGAGATGAAATGAACGACCCCGACTTCACGGTCTATGACGACACTGTGCTGGTGCTCCAGCGATTCAGGCTCGTTACGCGCCTACCCTAGAGGCCCAACCACGACCGGGAACTTAGCTGGTGGATGAGCTGAACCTGTGTCCGCGGCGAATGGTCTGTCAAGGTGACCAATGCCCATCGCCCGTATGTGCGGGTTTTAGCGGCCCGGGTCGCGGCGATTGCAACGGCGTTGAATGGGAAGCTGAAAAAGTCCAAAAGGCCACCAATTGATGGGCTTTCGTTGCCGAAATTCCATTCCTAGTTCTGTCGATTCCGAGGTCGGAAGTTGAAAACCAATTGAGGACTGAGGACGGTTCTGGCTCAGACTGGAGCAGCTGTTCTGATTTGAAGGATTTACCCAGCCACTGCATGAGTCCTACACTGTCCCTGGCAGTCGTATTCCGTACGGGAAGGCTAGGCGGGGAGTCTTTTACTGAGCGGTGCTGATTCCTGCCGCATTGCAGACATAGTCGGGACTTACCCTCGGCTAGCGGCGAGTGAATCCCTCGTCGTGCCAGTACGCGGCCTGCGCCGCTGTGCGCCGCAGAATCGCGTCGGCGGAGTGCGGCGCAGGCCACAGCATCAACTCGTAGGAGTCGGGCGCGGGATTCTCGACACCGGCATTGGACTGCGCGTGGCCGGCGTCCATGCCCCGAGCGTTCCACCGCACCCGGTAGCTGGGAGCGGGCAGATCGAAGCGCACAACCGGGTCATCCGCCCAGCCAGCGAACGCGGCCTCGCCCGCAGGGACAAGGCCAGCCTCGACCACTTCCTCCCATTCGCCGAGGGCGGGCACATCGTCCCAGAGACTGACTCGCACGGGAACCCAGCCGGTGTGCGTCCCCGTGATGAGGAACAGCGCTCCGGCGACCGTCGCCCCGCACAGCCCGTTCACCTGACCGATGAACGCAACATCGGGGATCGGCGGATCGACTATCCCTGTCGTCAGCGTCATCTGCGCATACGACGTGAACACCAATCCGTCAAAGAGCACACGCATGGTCTCAATCCTTCCCCGACGCCTTAAGCGACCGGCCACGACCCAAACCTCTACCCGGACGAGTTGTCCAGGTTGCGCCGTGCAGCCTGACTTTGCAGTAGGGTGAGGGCCTTTTCGCTCGCATTGCGAATCCGATGCAGGGCACCAACAATGCTGATGCTTGCGAACAGCACGATGAAAATTAAAATTGCGAGCAGCCCAGTCATACCCATGAGTCCACTCTGTCAGACGCAGGTCCTGAATCGAACATAGGCTGGCCGTAACTGC
>JAUNVL010000081.1 GCA_030537675.1 Propionibacteriaceae bacterium
TTGCCGTCGCCGTGGCGGTGACTGTGGTTGTGGCCGTGACTGTGGTGGTGGGGGTGATGATCACTGTGTCGTCGCCGGGCTGGGCCACGGCCGGCTGCACGCTCTCTCCGAGCGCGTTCATCGCGAGCACGGACACGCTGACCTCGGCGCCCTCGGGGACCTCGATCTCGGCGGCCAGGACGTCGGCGTCGAATTCGATGGCAGGCTGCTCGTTGCCGTCGACGGTCCACTGCAGGATGTACCCGCTCACTGCGGGCCCCCCGTCGGCCAGAGGGGGCTCCCACGTCGCGCTTGCCCGGTCAGCTGTGACTTCCAGCGCAAGGTGTGCCGGGGCCATGGGGACGCTGTCCGGTTGCTCGATGCTGTCCGGCACCTGCCCGAGGAAGGTGTCGTACGTCTCGCTCACCCGGGGAGAGTCCCAGGTTCGCTGCCCGAGGGGGAGCAGCCAGGGCTGGAGCTGGCTCCAGACCTCCGTCGGCGTCCAGAAGCCCGGATCATCAGCCCACACCTGCATGCCGGCGCCGCGCTGGTAGGGGCTGTCCGTGGGAATCGTCGTCACCGAGCCTCCAGCGTCGTTCATGAAGCCGTTCGGGGCCCAGCCCTCGAAGATGCCGCGCGGGGAGTGGCGCTCGTGGTTGATGTTGTCCCACTCCGGACGAATGATGAAGTAGTAGTCGCCGTGGGCGTTGACCACGGTGTATTCCCGGTCGACGAAGTCCTGGGCGTTCATCTGGTTCCATTTGTGGCCCCAGACGCTCCAGACCTCCACCTCGATGTCCTTGTCCAGCGGGACAATAGCGTTCGGCAAGTCGACGCCGTCGTTCCACACCCGCGGGATCTTGCCCTGCTCTGCGACGAAGTCGCCGAGCTCGTTGAGGAAGTAGGTTGCCCCGTCCTCCACCGTGGCATTCGGCGAGCCAGACTTCTCCCGTGCATAGGCGAGGAGCTGGGGGGTGTTGTACGCGGTGATGGGGTTGAGGAAGTACTCATCCCCGCCGATGTGGAACCGCGTGGAGTCGGGGAACTTGGCCATGGTTTCGGAGATGACCGTGCGCAGGAATGCGGCGGCCTCAGCGTTGGAGTAGTCCAGCGCCTTGGTCACCTTGGTTCCGTTGCTGAGCTTGAGTTGGTACTCCGGGTGATCCCGCAGGATCCAGTCCATGTGTCCGGGAGAGTCGATCTCCGGGATGACGTCGACGTGGTGGCGCTTGGCCGTGTCGAGGATGTCGGCCAGCTCGGCGTCCGACCAGGCGTCGGGGCTGGCAGTGCCGGGGTAGGACGGGATGATGACGCGGAACCCCTCGTTGTCGTTGAGGTGCAGGTGGAGCGTGTTGAGCTGGTTCCAGGCCATCTCCCGGATGAGGTTCTTCATCCACTCCGGGCTGTAGTACTTGCGGCCCACGTCCATCATGACGGAGCGCTCGGCATAGGCCGGGGCATCGATGACGACGACGGCGGCGAGCTCGGGCGAGACCCGAGCGGCCTTGGCCAGGCTCGTCACCGCACGGGCGATTCCGTCGGCGCCTGCCGCCTCGATGCGCACCGTGCCGTCGATGTCGATGCGGTAGGCCTCCGCGGCCCCCTTGGCGGGGACGTCGACACCACCGAGATTGGGCTCGCCCATGGCGAGGACGACGTCGCCCGGCTCGGGCTCATCGTCCTGCACCACGGCCGGCAGCGCGGAGAGTCCGGCCGCACGCGCGAGCTCGGAAGCCAGCAGGCCGGCGGTGTCCGCGATCTCGGCGGAGTCGATGATGATGCGGGTCGTGTGGGTGATGGCCACGGACTGGCCGGCTCCGGGCTCGGCGTAGCGCACCGCCGGGCTCATGTCCGTCCACGCGTCAGTGTTGGCCGGTGCCGACCTCGGTACCGGCGGCATCCCGAGGGCATCGATCATCGGGACGAACTCCGCCCACGTCGGCGCGGTCTTCGGGGAATCCCACGTGTTCTGGGCGAAGGAGCGGAACCAGAGCCCCGCCTCCTCGGCCACCTCCTCCTGCGTCTGGTTTTCGGGCTGATCCGCCCAGATCGACATCTGGGCACCCTTCATGGGCAGGTCCTCATCGAGAATGAGGTCCGTACCTCCAGCGAGCCCCATGAAGGTGCGCGCCGTCCAGTCCTCGTACAGGCCCGACGGGGACTTCTTGCCTGTCTCGTTCCGACCGTCTTCGGTGAGGATGTAGTACAGGTAGTCACCGTTGGCGTTGAAGACGTCGTAACCCGCCTCGATGAAGTCGACGGCGCTGGGAAGGTTGGCGCGCCATCGGATCCAGTCCTCGATGAGGACGCTCTTGTCGACGTCCAGGACGCCGTCGCCCGGCCGGACCTCGTCGTTCCACATGATCGCCTTTTTGCCCTTCTCGCCGACGACATCCACCAGGCCGTTCATGTAGACGTCGAACCCGTCGAGGAACGAGGCGTTCTCATCCCCGGTCGCCTCGATGGCGTAGTCCATGAGCTGCGGGGCAGTCTTGGCGGTCACGAGGGTGTTGGGCGCCTGCCACGGTGCACCGTAGTATTCGTCGCCCCCGAGGTGGAAGTAGGGGCCGGGGAACATGTCGGCGACCTCGCTGATGATCTCCGCCATGAACTGGCGGGCCTCCGGCTTGGAGTAGTCGAGGTGCCCACCGTAGACCGAGCCGTCGGCGCGCACGAGCTGGAACTCGGGATGGTTTTCGAGCACTGCGTCGAGGTGCCCCGGGGAGTCGACTTCCGGGACGAGGGTGACGTGGTACTGCTCGGCGACCTCGACCAGGCGCGCAATGTCCGCCTTGGTCAACGCTGGCTGGTCGACGATCTCCGGGTGGGACTCAAGCTCGACTCGAAAGCCGAGGTTCTCGCTGAGGTGCAGATGCAGGACGTTCATCTTGAGCCATGACAACTCACGGATGCGCTCCTCCAGCCAGTCCGGAGTGAAGTACTTGCGTCCGACGTCGACCTGGAGCCCGCGCCACTCATGCCCGGGCTCATCGACGACAGTGCCTCCCATCCCGCCGTCAAGACGGACCGACTGCAGCAACGTGCGGGTGCCCCAAAACACGCCTGTGTCGCTCGGGCCGGTGATGCGGACGGTCTCGTCCGCCTCGAGTCGGTATGCCTCATTGGAGTCCGTGTCGGCGACAGCACCGATCGAAAGGACGACGTCGCCCGCCTCGGGTGACCCATCCCCGACGACTACTTCGACCGAGCTGAGGCCCGCCTCTGCCACGAGTTCATCGGCGAGGGTCTGGGCGTCGTCGGCAAGAACGTCGGTGTCGGCCGATGGCACGAGCACGCGCATCCCCACCGTGGGCTGCCAGGTGGTTTCACCCGGAGTGTATTCCTGAACGGCGGGGATCGTCTGCGGCTGCGCAGCTGCGTCAGGCGCCGCCGCCGCGTCCCCGACGCCAACGCTGATCATGGCCACCATGGCCCCGACAAGGGCGAGAGCACCCGCCGCCACGATTGAGCGTCTTGTCTCCGGATAGGCGCGAGGTTCGTCAGTTTCGTCCCTTGAAGCCAGCGAAGCGGTCGAGTCCTTCATCGTCACTTAACCCCTAGAACACAAGCATCTCAAGCAACTGACCGAAGCCGGATCAAGGATGCGTGAAGGTGCGATGGCGCCAGCACGCTCGGCTGGGTCCACCTTGTTGCACCGATGTTTCGAAAGACGCTACACCTGAGCACGGTCCCCGCGGTGTCGATGCGGATATTGGGGTTGCGTAGTGTGAAGCCGTGCGTGCACCTGACATTGTCCGAGCCCCCCGCATCGACCCGCTGGTCCTCGAGAATCTCTTCGACGGCGAAACCAGCCTGCTCAGAGCCGGTGCTGACCTCGACGCCCTTCGCTTCGCGGGGGTCCGCGGAGACAGACTGGACGTCAGCGGCAGCACCACGATGGGCTCCGAGTTCGACGACGTGGTGGCCGACGAGTTCAGCATCGCCACGTCGCAGGTTGCCGAGGTGCGGTTCCGACAGATTGCGGTGCCCCTGTTCAGGATGGCGCGCTCAGTCCTGCGGGAGGTGGAGTTCGACGGTGGCCGTCTGGGCGCCGTCGAGGCCTACGACGTCCAGGGACGATCCGTGCACTTCAAGGGATGCCGGCTGAACTACCTCAACCTCCGCGGATCCAAGCTGTTCGACGTGGCCTTCACTGACTGCCAGGTCGACGAACTCGACCTCGGTCAGGCCACCGCCGAGCGCATGAGTTTCACGGGATCCCGTATCGGGGTCCTGTCGCTCCACGGCGGCACCTTCACCGACGTCGACTTCCGGGACGCCGCCCTGGAAGTCGTGAACGGCGCGACGTCCCTGAAGGGAGCCACGATCTCACCGGAACAACTCATGGCCGTGGCGCCCCAGTTGGCGGCGGAAGCCGGGATCCGCGTCGTGTCCAGAACCCCCTAACAGGCGGTGTCAGTGTGGGTTGATGACGGGCGGTGCGTCGTCTCCCACCGAACGGTCGGGGCGTCGGAAGAGGTTGACGCAGGCGGCGACGAGGCCGCCCCACACCAGAAGGATGGACGCGACCAGCATGATGAGTGCTTCAGGGGTCATTGGGTCACCCCCTCGGCGCGTGCTGCGATCTCGTGTTCGTTGTGTTCCTCGTCGAACTCGACGAGTTCCGGACGGCGCCAGGGCAGCAGGGTGAGGACGATGGCCCCCACCACCAGGGATCCGGCCATGCCCCAACCAAGGACGCCCAGAAGGGCGACGGGGTAACCCTCGTACGGCTCCTGGATCCGCTCAACGGTGTGGTTGTAGAGGATGACTCCCAGGATGATGGGCACGATTGCGCCCACCATGATCATCCAGAAGATGCCAGCAGGGAAGCTGGAGAAGCGGTCCAGATGACGCTTGAGCGTCGGCAGTTTCCGGGCGATCCAGGCAACGATGATGATCGAGGCAAATGCGCCGGCAAGGATGCCGAACTTGTTGACGAACTCATCGGTGATGTCGAGGAAGTACAGGCCGGTTGTGGTCGACAGCAACACCAGCGAGATGATTGCCATGGGCAAGCCGACGATGGCAACGGACAATGGCTTGGAGATGCCCATCTTGTCGCGGACACCGGCGATCACCACCTCCATGATCGACATCAGGGACGTCAGGCCGGCCACGACCAGCGAGCCGAAGAATGCCACTCCCATCAGGGAGCCAAGCGGGGCCTGGGAAATGATGGTGGGGAAGGCGACGAATGCCAACCCGATGCCCGCACCAGCAACCTCGTTCACGCCGACACCGGCGGCCTGCGCCATGAAGCCCAGGGCCGCGAAGACGCCAATACCGGCGAGCAACTCAAAGCTGGAGTTGGCGAATCCGACGACAAGACCGGAGCCGGTCAGGTCAGTGCGCCGCTTCAGGTAGGAGGAGTAGGTGATCATGATGCCGAACCCGACGGACAGGGAGAAGAAGATCTGACCGTAGGCAGCAGCCCACACGCTGACTTCGCCCAGCTTGCTCCAGTCCGGGGTGAAGAGCGCGTTCAGGCCTTCCATCGCGCCGGGCAAGAACAAGGACTGGCCGACGAGGATGAGGAACATGACCAACAGGAGTGGCATGAAGATGAGGTTGGCGAAGGCCAGGCCCTTGTTGACGCCCAGCGCGACGATCACCAGCGTCACCACCCACACCACGATCATCGGGATGAACACCTGGGGGACGAAGTCGAAGCCGATGCCCGGGGTCTCTGCCACCTCAAGGAAGTCGCCGAAGAGGAAGGTGTTGGGATCATCACCCCAGGCCTTGGAAAGACTGAACCACGTGTACATGGCCGCCCACGCGACGATGGCGGCGTAGTAGATGGCGATGACGAAGCACACCAGGACCTGCCACCACCCGAGCACCTCGGTCCAGCCTCCGAGCCTGCGCATGGCAAGCGGCGCGCTGCCCCGGTAGCGGTGGCCGATGGCGTAGTCGAAGAACAGCAGCGGAATGCCGGCACTCAACAGGGCCACCAGGTAGGGAACCATGAAGGCCCCGCCGCCCTCACTGAACGCCACGTAGGGGAACCGCCAGATGTTGCCGAGCCCCACGGCGGAACCGATGGCGGCAAGGATGAAGTAGTTGCGGGAATTGAAGACTTCCCGTTTGGGTGCCTTGGTTGGGGCCTGTGACATGGGTCCTCCGGCTGTTCTTGAGGGGGCCGATCGACATCGCTGTTCCGAGAGGCTCCCAGCCCTTCACTTTCCGGGCTTGCCGAATTCAACCACAGCCATTCGCTGACCGGGTGGGGAAACATGCGAATGGTGGACGCACAACCTCGAACCTCTGAGCCTCCGGTAGTGCGAATCATCTGATGAGTGCGCCGGAATGCTGCGTCCTCCGGACGGTGTTGTGGTGCGACTGTCAGAGGGGACTGTCGACACACGGCTGAGACGCGACAGCGCATTCACGGCAGGATCCTTCTCGCGGGATCGAGCGTTCAATGCGGCTGCTATTCCTCCAGAGTCGTGAGATCGCCCTCGTCCTGCCCCAGGGCCCGGGCCCGCAGGACCCGGCGCATGATCTTGCCGGAACGGGTCTTCGGGAGCTTCTCCACGAACTCGATGGTGTCTGGTTTGGCGATGGGGCTCAGGTGCTTGCCGACGTGGTCGCGGAGCTCCTCCTCCAGCGCCTGGCTCGGTTCATGTCCCATTCCCAGCACCACGTAGGCGTGGATGGCATTGCCCTTCACGTCGTGCGGCAGCCCGATGGCGGCGGCCTCGACGACGGCGCTGTGACCCCCGAGCGCCGCCTCTATCTCTGCGTTGCCGAGCCGGTGGCCGGAGACCTTGATCACGTCGTCAGTGCGTCCGATGATCCAGAAGTAGCCGTCCTCGTCGCGCTTGGCCGCGTCGCCCGTCAGGTACCGGCCGGGAAATTTGGACCAATAGGTGTCGATGTAGCGCTGCTCGTCCTTGTAGATGGCGCGAAACATTGCCGGTGACGGATGCTTCAGGAGCAGGAGCCCCTCCGTGCCGTCGGGGACGGGGTTGCCCTCCTCGTCCACCACTTCGGCTTCCTGCCCGAACACCGGTCGCCCCGCCGAGCCGGGCTTCAGGGGCATCGACGGGACCGTCGTGATCTGGAACATCCCGGTCTCGGTCTGCCACCAGGTGTCCATGATGGGGCAGCGACCCCCACCGATCACCTCGTGGTACCAGCGCCACGCCTCCGGATTGATGGGTTCGCCGACGGAGCCCAGGATGCGCAGGGATGAGAGGTCGCGACGTTTGGGCCAGGCGTCGCCGAAGCGCATCAGAGAGCGGATGGCCGTGGGCGCCGTGTAGAACGTGGTGATGCCGTAGTGCTCGATGAGCTGCCACCACCGGTCGGGGTGCGGGTACGTGGGGGAGCCCTCGTACATGAACACGGTGGCGCCGGCGAGCAGTGGAGCGTAGACCAGGTAGGAGTGACCGGTCACCCACCCCGGGTCGGCCGTGCACCACCAGCGGTCCTCGTCACGGATGTCGAACGTCTGCTTCAACGTGGTGTGCACCCCCACCATGTAGCCGCCGTGGGTGTGGAGGATGGCCTTCGGGCTGCCGGTGCTGCCGGAGGTGTAGAGCAGGTACAGGGGATGCTCGGCATCCACCTGCACGGTTTCGCAGCGACCGCGCGAGATGGGCAGCGCACACAAGTCGTGGTACCAGTGGTCGCGCTCGGGGTCCATGGCCACGTCCTGGCCGGTGTTGCGGACGACGATGACGTTCTCGACGGTGCCGGAGAAGTGGATGCCCTCATCGACGATGTTCTTCAACGGGAAGACGGCACCGTTGACCCACGAACCGTCGGAGGTGATGACGATCTTCGACTCGGAGTCCTGAATCCGGCTGGAGAGTGCGTCGGAGGAGTAGCCAGCGAAGATGAGCGAATGCACCGCGCCCAGTTTGGCGCAGGCGAGCATCGCGAAGATCACCTCGGGGATGCGGGGGAGGTAGATGGTGACCACATCGCCCTCTTGCACCCCCATGGCGGTCAGGATGTTGGCGAACTGCTCCACCTCGCGGTTGAGCGCGAAGTAGGAGAACGTCCGCACCTTGGAGGTGTCCTCGCCCACCCAGATCAGCGCCAACTTGTTCTTGCGTGGGCCCAACAGGTGGCGATCGACGCAGTTGGTCACGATGTTGGTCCGCCCGCCCACGAACCACTTGTAGAACGGCGCGTTGCTGTCATCGAGGACGGTGTCCCAGGGCTTGGACCATTCCAGCTCGGATGCCTGCTCCGCCCAGTAGGCCTGCGGGTCTGCCTGTGCGCGCTTCTCCAGCGCCTGCCAATCCTGGACGAGCGCGCCCTCGAGCACGCTGGGGTCGGGATGGTAGATCGACTTCTCGGACACGATGGTCTCCTTCGTCCTACTCGACAGGCCACCGTCCCGCGGGCGGCACCGGTGACGCTCCTGTCAGCACACTAACCCCGGAAGTCGTTCAGGTCGAGATCATCGCACGAAGATGGGGGTGTCCTTGGTGGAGCGGGTGGGGTCGAAGATGTAGCCGTCAGCCTCGAAGTCAGTGACGGCCGAGGCGGTGCGCACCCGGTTGCGCACCAGCCAGGAGGCCATCAACCCACGGGCGCGCTTGGCGTGGAAGGACACGATGCGCGGCTTGCCATCCTCATCCCGATCCTCGAAACGGGGGCTGATCACGCGGGCGCCCAGACGATCGGTGTCGACGACGCCGAAGTACTCGTTGGAGGCAAGGTTCACGATGACGCTGGTGCCGGGTGATTCGTCGAGGTCTGCCTTGAGTTGGTCAGTGACGCGGCTGCCCCACCACTTGTAGAGCGTCTTGCCACGGGCGGTCTTCAGCTTGGTTCCCATCTCCATGCGGTGGGGCTGGATGACGTCGAGTGGCCGCAGCACCCCGTACAGCCCGGACAGGATGCGCAGTGTCTTCTGGGCCTCCGTGAAGTCGCGTGCGTCGAACTGTGAGGCCTGCATTCCCTGGTACACGTCGCCGTTGAAGGCGAGGGCGGCCGGGCGTGAATTCTTGCGGGTGTGCTCGTCGTCATAGGCCGCATAGCGGGACGCGTTGAGCGTCGAGAGCTCCTCGGAGATGTGCATCAGTTTGGCGATCTCTGCCACGGATTTCTCCCGCATGACGTCAATCAGCCCGGCGGACTCCTCCAGCATGCGGGGCTGCGTCCGCCTCGGGAAGGGGAGCGGGGACTCGAAATCCAGGGACTTGGCGGGCGACAGCAGGGCGAGCATGGCCAAGAGTCTAGGTGAATGCAACGGCGTGCTTTGCCCCAAATGAACGAGGATCGGAGTGAGCGTTGGGTGGCGCAGCGTGCTACTGGGATAATCTGCGTGGACCCCAACAAGGAGAACTCACCGTGTCGCTTCCACCGAAACCAGCCAACGAGACGTTGCGCCCCGGCGACGTCCAGCTGTCACTGGTGGATGTCTCGAAGGACTACATTCGGTCGCGCATCACGTCAGGTGAGTTCCCGCCCGGACATCGGCTCAAGGAACGGGACCTCTCCGCGGAGCTGGGAATTTCCCGGATACCGATCCGGGAAGCAGTGCGCGACCTGTCCACTGAGGGATTCGTGACGATGATGCCGCGCAAGGGTGCGATCGTCAGCGCACTGGAACCCCAGGACCTGGACGACATTTTCGAGGTGCGGATGGCGCTGGAAGTGACGGAGTGCGTCCTTGCGGCGCAGCGGGCCAGTGTCGAGGAGATCGCCCGCATGCACGATTGCGTGACCAGGGCCCGGGAGGCCATGGAACGAGGTGATCGCGACGCCGTGGACGCCGCGAACGGAGAGTTCCACGACGTGCTCGTCGAGATGGGCCACAACCCCGTGCTGGCGCAACTCATGGATCCCCTGAGGAACCGCCTTCAGTGGCTGCTGCGGCAGAACAAGGATGTTTCCGCCATCTGCCGCGAACATGAACAGATGGCCGAGGCCATCGCCGCTCGCGACGTGGAGCTCGCCAGACAGTTGGCGCACATTCACGTCGAGACATCGCGTCGGGTGGCCACAGAGGTCCTCTTCGGGCAGCAGGAGGAGTCGATCGCCTGAGCGTGGACACGCCACGCCAGCCTGACGTCAGCCGACGAGCACGTTGGCGAACACCTGCCACGCCAGCAAACTCTTGGCCACGAGGCTGAGGACGATGTAGGTGCGCTCACCCGTGAGGTAGTTCTTCCAGCGACCCACCTGCTTGTACTGGAGCCACTGGTTGATGGCGAAGCTGTTGAAGAACACGAACAGGGACACGATGATGCCGTACACGAATCCGGGAGGACCTTCGCCGCCCTTGACCCCCACGTTGACGATCAGGTAGACCGCGGCGGCGAGCCACGGACCGACGCCGGCGACACAGCCAAACCAGAAGGGCGTCCACCAGGCGCGTTCGCCACGGTCCGAGCGACCGTGCTTGCCGTGCATCAGGCCGTTGTTGGACATCTCCATCAACCAGCCGAACAGGATCATGGAGACATTGGCGATACCGAGTCCGATGAGGGCTGCGATGTCGGAAATGCCCAGAACCAGGCTGATCAGGATGATCATGAGCGTCGACGACAGGCTGTACTCGACCCAGCGGAAGCGGTTGCGCCCCTTCATCAACTCGTCGATGTAGCGCGGGAAGCCCCACGGCGACGCGATGACGAAGTGGAAGAGCGCCGAGAGGAAGAGGAACGAGGCGGTCGTGATGCCGAGCGGCACGTCGAACACCAGGTGGGTGACGCCCTGGGACAGGGGAGTCCCGGGTGGTCCGTTGAGCGCGAATGTGGAGACAGGCAGGGTGAAGTCATTGCTGAGGGCGACCATGGCCGCGCCCGAGCCGAGGTGCAGTACGCCCATGACCGCATTGAAGATGCGCAGCTTCTTCGCGGCAGGGGCGGAGACGTTGACAGAGGTGGTATTCAGATCCAGCGGGTAGACGCTCATGGGCGCCAGTCTTTCACTGATCGAAGCAGGTTCAGCCCTGCGTCGAATCGGGCATGACGACGGTGCCCGCGCGGCCGGCGATCGCCTCGGTGATGCTGTCCAGGTTCGTGATGATGCCCTTGCCGCCGGTGGTCTCCACGAAGCGGCAGATGGCCTCCACCTTGGGGCCCATGGAGCCGGGGGGAAACTGTCCGCCGGCCAGGTGTTGACGCATCTCCGTCACAGAGGCGGTGCCGAGTGCACGAGCCGTGTCCTTGCCCCAGTCCAGCCAGGCGTTGTCCACGTTGGTGGCCAGGACCAGCACTTCCGCATCGATCTGGGCGGCCAGCAGCACCGAGTTGAGGTCCTTGTCGATGACCGCCTCCACACCCTTGAGTTCATGATCGTCGGTACGAATGACGGGGATGCCGCCCCCGCCCCCGGCCACGACGAGGAAGTCAGCGTCGAGCAGCGCGGCGATGGCGGGCGCTTCCACGATCTCCAGCGGCTGCGGGCTTGCCACCACGCGGCGCCATCCCTGCTCACCGCTGTCCACGAAGTGCTGTCCCGAAAGTGACAAGCGCTGGGCGATCTCGGGCTCAACGAAGCGCCCCACCGGCTTGGTGAAGTGCGCGAAGGCGGGATCGTCTGCGGCGACGACCGTGCGTGACACCACCACCGTGGCGCGGGTGCTGAGTCCGGCCCTGGACAGCGAGGCGTCCAGGGCGTTGAGCAGGATGAAGCCGATGGAACCCTGGGTGTTCGCGACACACCAATCGAGGGGGACAGGGGACAGCACGGGGCTGGCGATGTCGTTCTTGGCCAGGATGTTGCCCACCTGGGGGCCGTTGCCATGCGACAGCAGAACCTGGTGCCCCTCGGCAACGAGCGCCGCGACCTGCGGGGTCGCTGCTTCGACAGCGGCGATCTGATGGGCGGGTTGGACGGATTCTTTGGGGCCTGTCAGGGCGTTGCCACCGAGCGCCAATACGATTCTCATGTATGTGGTATACCATATGTCATAAGACAACTACGCAACGTAAGAGCAAAGAGGTAGAGGTACATGACGAGGACATCCCCCCAGAGCGCCACGCAATGGCCCACGTTGGTGGCAACCGCCCCGCTCGATGAGATCACCGCAGGTCTGGGCGATCGCGAGATCGACGCCACGGACACGCTCGGCCGCACCGCAGCCCTCATCGCGGCGAAGGCAGGCAGGCTCGACGTCCTCACCGCCCTCATCGACGCAGGCGCCGATATCAACGCGCAGGACAACATCTGCCTCAACCCCTTCCTCTGGGGCTGCATCTCCGGCAACCTCGAACTCGTCCGTCTGATGCACGACGCAGGAGCCGACCTCACCCTCCTCACGCGCTTCGGCGGCGTCGGCATTCACCCGCCGGCAGAGAAGGGCCACGTCGAGACGGTTCGCTACCTTGCTGAAGAGACCGACGTCAACGTCAACCTCACCAACATCTGTGGCTGGACCCCACTGCTGGAGGCCATCATCCTGCGTGACGGTGGTCCGGTGCAGCAGGAGATCGTGAAGCTGCTGCTGGACGCCGGCGCCGACCCCACGATGGTCGACCAGTGGGGCGTGAGCCCCCTGCAACACGCACAGGACAAGGGCTTCACCGAAATTGCCGACCTCCTCACGGTCTCCCAGGCCTGAGCATGGGCGGCACGGTGTTGCACACGACGGCGGTCGGCGGTGACCGTGAGGTGCTGTTCGGCCTGCGCAAAGGCCTGCGCGGACAGGTCCACTCCACGTTCCGCTCCGTCATCAACATCAGCACCGGCCAGCCTGAGCTGCTGAGCCTCACCAGCGCGTCCGTCGCCAGGGGCCCCCGCTCCATTCGGCTGGGCCTGGACCGGATGGACCACTACGGCGTTGAGCGCGGAGACGCCGTGGTCAGCGACGGTCACACGCTCTGTGTGGGGGAGTCCCTCGTCGTCATCGTGGCGGCAACACCGGTGTGGGAGGACCTCCAGACCGACGGGATTCCCGTCGCGGAGCGCGTCGCCCAGCTCCACGCCCTGCTCGGCACACCGCACTCCCTGCTGGGAACCACGCCGTTTGAGAAGGACGTCGCCGAACGTGTTCGGCGGGGCGTCGCATCACTTCGCACGGGTGTGCTGAGCAGGGACGAGGCCACCACCCAGAGCGCGGCCTTCTCCCTGGCGGGGCTGGGAATCGGCCTCACTCCCACCGGCGACGACATCCTCACCGGCGCCGCGTTCGTGGCCACGAAGCTGGGTGGCGCCCTTGACCTTGTGCACCGCAGCGTCACGCGGGTCGTCGAGGATGAACCGACGAACGATCTGTCGCTCACGGCCCTTCGTTGCGCCCTGCGCGGGCGGGCAGTGCAGCCGATCGAGGAGCTGTACGCCTGGCTCTGCGGCGCCAATACCGACAATCCGAACCATCTGGTGGCAGACGTGAAAGCCATCGGTCACACCTCTGGAGCGGA
Source organism: Propionibacteriaceae bacterium (assembly GCA_030537675.1). GTDB lineage: Bacteria > Actinomycetota > Actinomycetes > Propionibacteriales > Propionibacteriaceae > Arachnia. Next base: position 13,314 of record JAUNVL010000081.1, read on the forward strand.
CCTGGCACTGGGTCTGCTCACCGCTGTCCGCCTCCACCACGAAAGTCAGGAACGCTGATGTCCACTCGGACCCTGGTCAAGAAGAACACCTACATCGACTCCGTGTCGTTGATGTCGATCTCCACCAAGGC
>JAUNVL010000082.1 GCA_030537675.1 Propionibacteriaceae bacterium
CAACACCCACAGCACGCGTCCCCATCGACTCGTCTGCATGAGCAAACGGCACAGCCGAGGGGCTTCGATGAGGATCTGCGACCGCTCGCCCACAGGGGGTGCAGCCCGGACGCCGACTGACTCGCCGGCTGGGGGAATTGGTCTGGCTGAGTCCGTTGGTAAAGATTGCCGAGTGCTCGCTCACAGCGCGTGCAGCGGAGGATTGTCGTGGCCGCTGGCTAGTGTGGCGTCGTGCAGACCGGAATCAATGTTGCCCACGCGCCGCGGGACTACGAGGCGAAGAACCTTCTCGTCCTCGAAGGGCTTGAAGCTGTCCGCAAGCGCCCAGCCATGTACATCGGCTCCACGGACACCCGTGGCCTCATGCACTGTCTCTGGGAAATCATTGACAACTCCGTCGACGAAGCGCTGGCTGGCTACGGTGACGCTATTGAGATCACCCTCGGGGCAGACGGGTCGGTGCTCGTCGTCGACCGTGCCCGCGGTATTCCCGTCGACAAGGAACCACGCACCGGCCTGAGCGGCGTGGAGGTCGTCTACACCAAACTGCACGCCGGTGGAAAGTTCGGCAACTCCTCCTACAACGCCACCGGTGGTCTCCACGGTGTGGGCGCCTCCGTCGTGAACGCCCTGAGCTCGCGGCTCGACGTCGCCGTGGACCGCAACTCCGCCACGTGGCACATGAGCTTTCGCCGTGGTGTGCCCGGCGTCTTCGACGGCCCCGGCCCCGACGCCCCCTTCACACCCCAGTCGGGTCTCCGCAAGGGCAAGCGTGTGGCGAAGGGAGTCACGGGCACCCGCATCCAGTACTGGACTGACAAGCAGATCTTTCTGGCCGGCGCCGAACTGTCCATCTCGCATTTGCAGGACCGTGCCCGCCAGACATCCTTCCTGGTGCCGGGCCTGCGCATCGACGTGACCGACGCCCGCGAAGGGGCAGTGGAAACAGAGACCTTCCAGCACCACGGCGGCATCACCGAGTTTGCCGACTACCTGGCCCGCGATGCACCCGTCACCGAGGTGCTGCGGCTGCAGGGACAGGACTCCTTCACCGAGACCGTGCCCATGCTGGATTCCGACGGCGCCATGACCGCCACCGACGTGGAGCGCACGCTGGACGTGGACATCGCTGTGCGCTGGGGCACCGGGTACGACACCACCTTCAAGTCCTTCGTCAACATCATCGCCACGCCCAAGGGCGGTACGCACGTCCAGGGCTTCGAGAGGGGTCTCACCCGCGCCTTCGTGAAGTCGTTGGAGGGAACCCGTCTCCTCAAGAGCGGTGAGGAGATCGTCAAGGACGATTGTCTCGAAGGTCTGACGGCTGTCGTGACCGTGCGGCTGGCTGAGCCCCAGTTCGAGGGCCAGACCAAGGAGGTATTGGGGACGCCTCCCGTCCAGCGACTCGTGGCAAAGGTGGTGGAGGCAGAACTGACCGAGTTCCTCACCAGCAGCAAGAGTTCCGTCAAGGCCGTCGCCCGCACTGTCATGGAAAAGGTGGTGGCCGCCTCCCGCACGCGCGTGCAGGCGAGAGCCCACCGGGAGAACCAGCGTCGCAAGACGGCGCTGGAATCATCCGCGCTCCCCCCAAAACTGAAGGATTGCCGCACCACCGACGGCGAGCGCAGCGAACTGTTCATCGTGGAGGGCGACTCTGCCCTCGGCACCGCCAACGTGGCCAGGGATTCCGAGTTCCAGGCGTTACTGCCCATCCGGGGCAAGATCCTCAACGTCCAGAAGGCCTCCGTCGGCGACATGCTGAAGAATGCCGAGTGCGCCTCGATCATCCAGGTGATCGGCGCCGGATCCGGCCGCACGTTCGATCTCGATGCCGCACGCTACGGCAAGGTGATCTTCATGGCCGACGCCGACTCCGACGGCGCCCACATCCGCTGCCTGTTGGCCACGCTGTTCTTCCGCTACATGCGGCCGCTCGTGGAGGCGGGAAAGGTGTACTCGGCGGTGCCGCCGTTGCACCGTTTTGAGCTCATCAGGCCGAAGCGCGGCTACGAGAAGTACATCTACACCTACACGGATGCGGAGTACCAGCGGAAGCTGGCTGAGTTCACCAAGAAGGGCCAGGCATTCAAGGAGCCCCAGCGCTACAAGGGTCTGGGGGAAATGGACGCCCACCAGTTGGCGGAGACCACGATGAGTCCCCGCCACCGCACGCTGCGTCGGCTCACGGTCGATGATGGAGAAAACGCGGACCGGGTCTTTGAAATGCTCATGGGCAACGAGGTGGCGCCGAGAAAACAGTTCATTGTGCAGGGCGCCTACTCACTGGAATCAGACAGGATCGATGCCTGATGGAGCCACACGGTCTCCTGAAAGTGGGCATTGCGACGCTCGTCGTCGGACTGGTGCTCGGCATCATTGTGCCGTTCACCCAGTTCGGCGGGGTGTTCCCTGCGCCGTGGGTGCTGGGCGTCTCGGTGCTTCCGCTCGCGTGGGGTGCCATCTGGGCCTATCTGGCACGCCGTCGCACCTGGTGGCTGTGGCTGCTGCTCCAATGGATGTCGCTGTCGCTTGCACTCATGTGGTTCGTGGGTCGTGAGATGGGCTGGACCTCGCAAGCCGCAACAGGCGGGGTCGTCCTGGGCCTTCTGATACTGGTGGTGTGGATGGCCCCGGTCGCCGTCATCTCGGTTTTCCCACTGCGTCGATGACGCGGGGCCGCTGACGATCTCTCGAGCTACTCCCAGATGGGATCCTCCACGTCGCGGGAGTACGACTCGATCACCGTTTGGATACGGCTCACGCTTGCCTGGTCGGCTCCCGCTCTGGGCAGAACACCCTCCCAGCCATCCACGATGACGTCGCCAAAGTTGTGCCCATGGCCAGCAGGCACCGCGACGCCCATGATCATGTCCGCCACGAGGTGCAGGTAGGTCACACCGGGGAACCAGAGCATCGCGTCGGAGACGTCTGCGCCCCGTCCGCGCTCGGAAGCCGGGCCGGACAGCCACTCAGGGCGCTGCCAGATGACCCGCGGATCCATCCACGTCACAGCATCCGTGGCGTGCTGCAGGTACGCCACTCGGGGTTGATCCCATCTTCCAGGCAGTCGCGCGAAGTCTCCCGGCTTGGAGAGCCACCGGACCTCTGCACCCTCACGCAGCACCGGCTGCCATTCCGGACTCCCGGGATCCCGCGCGGCCTGGAGGTCCCTCCAGGGCTGGGAGCTGTTCGGAGGGCCCACGAACAGTGCTGCGTCAGTCTTGTCCCGGATGTCGTCCAGACTTCCCAGCGCGGCCTGCATCCCGGTGGCGCCGAGGCTCAGCCCGTACACGGCGAGCGTGGGACGCTGCTGTGGAGGCAGGGTCTCCCACTTCGAGCGCACTGCGTCGAACAATGCGCGGCTGGCATCGACCGGCAACTCGGCGTCGAAGAGGAAGGAGGCCCAACTGGGCAGGAAGGAGTACTGGATGGACACGATGGCAGTGTCACCGCCGTGCAGATATTCCAGCGAGTCGACAGCCTGTGCCTCAAGCCAGCCGGATCCGGTGGGGGTGGCCACCACGAGCACCGATCGCTCGAAACCACCCGTGCGTTCAAGTTCTTCGACCGCGATCCGGGCCCGTTCAGCCAGTGTGTCCGCATTGCCCACCCCCACGTAGACGCGAACGGGATCCATGGCCGCAACGCCTGTCACTTCTCCGATGTCTTCAGCCGTGGGTCCGCCGCCGATGAATGCCCGGCCATGGCGGCCCAAACCGTCCCAGGACACGGGCGATCCGGGCCCCGCTGAACGCAGAGCCGTCGACGGCTCCAGCAATCCCTCGGGCACCTGGTCATTCAGGTTGTCGTAGATTCCATCGACCACCCTCATCCCGCCGAACAGGATGATCGAGAGGACGACCGCCGCGACGAGAGCTGTGCCGACCAGACTTGCGGGTCGCGCTGACCGTGCGCCTCGGCGTTCCAGAGCACGACGAATTCTTCTCCGCACAAAGCTGAGGGAGATGCCGACCACGCTTCCCAGGGCGACGCCGAGCAGAGTCGTGCCGGCAAAGACCAGTACGCCGGTGTTCTCCATCGGCTCCATCTCCACCAGTGCGCGCACGTCGTTCTGCCAGTGCACCACCAAGGCTCCGTAGGCCACGGCGTAGGCGACGCCGATGACGGTGATGCCGAGTGCAGACACGAGGCCAGTGGGTCTCGGGGCCAGCTCTCGCAACCGCTCGATCCACAGCAGAAGGCGTTGCCGTGCGCGGCGTGGACGCCCGAGATCGGGCGAACGTGTCAACCAATGCTGCGCAGCGGAGCCCAGCCCGTACCCCACGCTCGCCCACAGACCGCCGAGCAGCCCCAGAAAGGTGGCTGGCCGCGGCACCAGGGACGGCGTCAACGACACGCTGAAGAAAGCGAATGCCGTGATCATTCCCAATGCACTGAGGGAACGAATACGCATTCTCATTTCTCACCATCTTCAGACGTGCCACGGATGTGGCGAGACCGAGGGCTCACTTTTGTCGGTGGAAGATCAGCCAGCTGGTGCCCATCCCCACGAGGAAGATCGCCAGCAGTGTGACCCAGTGAGCGGCCTCGATTCTGAAGACCAGTAGCTGCGTCACCACCGGATCGCGGTTCTGGAAGATGAAGGCGAGGGCAATCACTGCAATCGCCAGACCAACCCACATGCGTGGAGTGACGCGGAACCGGTTGGGCTTGGCTTCCGTCGTGCCGTTCGTGGCCATGTCCGGTCCTTTCTTCTACGAATAGAAAACTTGAATGGCAAGGATATCCAGCTTTCGCAGTTCCGGTGCGCGACAGGCTGCAGACGAGTCCTCGAGCGAAGAATGCGGAAAGCCGGTGGTTCCGTGCACCGTGAGTATTCTGAGCCCATGTCTGGATTCGCCGTCGGCGCCATCGCCTTCCTTGCGGGCTTCGTCCTGTGTTTCCTCGGCCGGAGTGCCGCCAGGATCATCATGTCCATGTGGGGTGTTTTCGTCGGATTAGCCACCGGCGGGGCCATCGCGTCCGCCATCACGGGCGATTCGCCGTTGTCCACCGTGCTGGGGTGGGTGGTCGGAATTCTTCTCGGCCTTCTGCTTGGGTCACTGGCCTACTCCTTCTACTCCTTGGCTGTGGCCATCGTGATGGGATCGATCGGCTATGGCTTTGGCGCAGCCATCGCAGTGTGGCTCGGGGGCGGGGCAACCGTGGTCCACATCGTCGGCATCATCGCAGGGGTGCTACTGGCGATCGCAGCGCTCGTCACCAACCTCCCCGACGCACTGCTGATCGTTCTGACGGCTTCCTCGGGGGCGGCTGCCATGGCTGGCGGCATCATGCTCATGCTGGGAGTGGCCGTGACGTCGGACTTCATGGTGTCTGACGCCCGCACCGTCGTCATCCAACAGAGATGGTGGTGGGTACTGCTGTATGGGATCGCTGTGGTCGCGGGCATCCTGGTGCAGTCGCGTTCCCGACGGGCCGAAGCGATACGCAACAGTTGGCCCCATCCAGTCCACCCCTGACGGGGGATGAGACAAGCCAGCTCGTCGACGTAGGGTGGCGGCACGTCGTTTCCCAAGAATGCGGCGTGTGCCAACGCTCAAGCTCAAGCCGTTGGTTCATCTCCACAGGAAGGCTCTCCATGTCCAGATGCTCGCTCTCCAGGGTTGCGGGTGGCCTCGCCGCCAGCCTGCTGCTGATGACAGGCTGTGCCACGGCCGTCCCAGCTGGTGAATCGCACACGAATCCGGCATCAGGGGCCAAGGATGAGCTGAGCGGAACAGCGTGGGTGCTCGAATCGATGGGCGGAGCGTCCAAGGACGAGGCCACCACGATGACCGTGCAGTTCACTGCAGAGGGCAGCATTTCCGGCTCGGGAGGTTGCAACCGCTTCATGGGCACGTTCACCATGACCGGGGATGATCTGAGCATTGAACCGCAGGGCACGACCATGATGGCGTGTGAACCGGCGGTGATGGAACTGGAGACATCGTTCCTCGAGGCGCTGCAGGGCGCAAAGAGTTACGCGGTTGACGGGGAGAAACTCACCCTGTCTGATGCCTCGGAAAAGGAACTCCTGGTATTCGAAGCGCAGTCCGACGCATTGCCCGGCAGCGCATGGGTGGTCACCGGCTACAACGATGGCAACGAAGCAGTGACCAGTCCTTTGACGGACAGTGTGGCCGAGGTGTCATTCGACGAGGACGGAAGCTTGAGCGGCAGCGGTGGTTGCAACCGGTTCATGGGCACATTCGCCGCCGAGGCGGGCGTGCTGACCATCGAGCCACTCGCGTCCACCAAGATGATGTGCCCGGAACCGGAAGGTGTCATGGAACAGGAATCGGCATTGATGGCAGCGCTCGAATCCTCCACGAAGTACACCATGGAGGGCGATGAGCTTCGCCTCACCAACGCTGAGGATGCCACCACTCTGACGGCATCCCGCGGCTGAATCGCGCAATGACCCCGCAGGGGGGATGTGGCGCAGTTTCTCTCTGGTCATCATGGACACAAGACACGGGTGAGCGGACGATGTCCTGAGCCCAACCACTGAAACAGAGGAGCAATCATGTCCAATCCTTTTCCCTATCCGGTATTCGCGCTTCCTGAGCGCACTCTGGCGGTGACCGTTGCCGAAACGCCGGGGGCTGCGGGAGCTGTTGGACACGCGGTTTTCGCCGGCGAGGGCGCTGAGGCTGCGGGACTCACTTCGGAGCGTCTAGCGGAGCTGGGCTTCAGCGGGGCAGCGGGGCAGACGTTGCTGGTGGTCGGGGTGGACGGGCCGCGCGTGGTCCTCGTCGGAGCCGGCGCCAGGGATGACGCTGATGCGCACGCTGTGCGCGATGCCGCCGCCGTCTTCACACGCGCCGTGCAGGACGTGGATGCTGTCGCATTCACCCTCCCGGACACTGTCGTACCCACCGCCGATGTGGCTGCTGCAGCCGTCGAGGGTGCGGTCCTGGCTCGCTATGTCCACCGGATCGGTGTCGATGTGGGCACCAGTCTCTCGAGCTTGACACTCGTGGCAAGCCCGAGTGACACAGCCGACGCCGAGTTCGGGGCGGAGCGGGGCCGGCATCAGAGTCTGGCTGCCGAACTCGCGAGGGACCTTGCAGGCACTCCCGGCGGAATCCTCACGGCCACCAGACTCGGACAGGTGGCCATTGAACTGGGTCAGTCCGCGGGTCTCGAGGTCACCGTCGTTGAGCGGGATGAGCTGGTGGAACTCCGGTGCGGTGGACTGCTCGGCGTCAATCTGGGCAGCGACGAGCCGCCCGTGATGATCAAGCTGGTGTACCGGCCCGAGGGTGAACCGACGGGCAAGCTGGCGCTCGTGGGCAAGGGCATCATGTACGACGCAGGCGGGCTGGCGCTGAAGCCTGGCGATGCCATGCACGCCACGATGAAGAACGACATGACCGGGGCGTCCAACATCCTTGCCGCGATGAGCGTTCTGCGGGCACTCGGATGCACCACGCAGGTGACTGGATTCCTGATGTGCACGGACAACATGCCCTCAGGTTCTGCGTTGCGGATGGGCGACATCATCGTTCACCGCAACGGGATGACCGACGAGATCATGAACACCGACGCCGAAGGCCGCCTGGTGATGGCCGATGCGCTCGTGCTGGCGACGGAGGAGCCCGTTGACGCGATCGTGGACATCGCGACCCTGACGGGGGCGTGCATGAGGGCGTTGGGAACGGAGATTGCCGGTCTCATCGGCAACCACCAAGGTGTCATCGCGCAGGTGAAGGCCGCCGCTGAAAGAGTGGACGAGCCAGTGTGGGAGCTGCCGCTTGCGCGCAGGTACCGCAAGGAACTCGATTCACCCATTGCCGACATACGCAACCTTGGAGGTCCCAATGCTGGCGCCATCCATGCGGCGCTGTTCCTGGAGGAGTTCGTTGGCGACACCCCGTGGGGCCACATCGACATAGCCGGCACGGGCGAGTCGGCAGTGGCGGACAAGTGGCGCAACAAGGGCACCACAGGATTCGGCACGAGGCTGCTGATCGACCTGGCGTTGAACTTCACCCGACCCTGATCACGGCCGCGCGTGAGCGGGTCATCGGGGCAGGAGGCCTCTGTCCCGTGCGACGCGAACAGCGTCGCGTCTGGTGCCGACCCCCAGTTTCCGGTAGGAGGACTTGAGGTGTTGCTTCACTGTGTTCGCGGAGATGTGCAGGGCAGTGGCGATCTCGGAGTTGGAGCTCATGCCGGGTAGGTAGAGCAGCACCGAGAGCTCACGCTCTGTGAGGGACTGGCTGCTGTCCAGTGTCTGCTCCGCCACGGCCTCGGTGGTGTTGTTCCGTCCTGCTGCCAGGGCGCGCACGACGAAGTCGTGGTGGGCGTCCACCACCTGGGTCTGGCGTTGCAGGTACGACGTCAGCCAGGCAGACGGCCGGAGAAAGGGATGGAGTATCTCCTGGTCGGCAGCGGTGTCGATTGCGCGCGCGAAAGCATCGATGGAGCGTGCATCGCGCCGCAGTCGGTCCTCGGCGCGGCTCGTGATCAGCAGTGCTGAGACCCCGATGACGCCACGCCTTTCGATCAGTGGCGCGACGACGGCCCGAGCTCTCTCATCAGAGCCCTGAGCAAGAAGCACCCAACCCTCTGCCAACACCAGGGATGGGAGGCGGTGCCCGCTCGCGCGTGGGAGGGCGTCCAAGGACGCACGTGCGCGCTCGGCGGAGCCGGAAGCCAGTTCGACCTCGACGCGGGCTGCGGCTTCCAACTGCCCGATGAGGGTCATGCCGGGATGATGACCGAGCATCCGGTGGACGTCGTGCAGATGCCTGCGTGCCACCGGCAGGTTGTTCACAGCCACTTCCAACCGGGCGCGGGTAATCGAGGCCATGGCACTCACATGTGGGTTGGGATTGAGGATCGTGGCCCGCATGGTGTCGACGAGCGCAGCGCGCGTCGCGCTGACGTCCCCGTGTGCAAGCCCTGTGAGGCCGAGTGCCAACCACGCGAACTGCGCTTCCGTCGACTTGCGGACCCCGTCGGCAGGATCGGCGTCCAGTACCTGCTGTGCCATCGCGTGCGCTTCAGCCACCTCCTCTTCCTGCACGGCTTCCATGAAAGCGAGGAGCCCGAAGCGGTAGGTGGCGGTATACGCCGCGGGATGGCCCGGCGGTTGGCCGCTGGAGAGCCGGCGGGTCCTCAGCGATGCTTCTCGGGGATCACCCGCCCACAACGCGGCGCCCACCCGCATGAGCGCAACCCGGGGGCGCGCTGCTGCCCAGGAATGCGCGTCAGGGCCTCTGATTCCGGTGAGAAGGCCTTCTGCGTCCCTGACGGCCGCCTGGGCCAACAGCGCATCTCCGGAAAAGTGGGCCTGGAGCGCTTGGCCAACCCTCAGCGCCACCGTCGCCAAAGAGCGGCGCTGTTCCGGTATTGAGGGCAGCAAAGACTCGGCCCGCTCCAACATGGCGGTTGCTTCTGCGTTGTGGACGATGAGCGAACTGCCCAACGCCTGCGCAACGGCCAGTTCCCCGTGGTCATGGGTCAGGGGCGGCGGCGTCCCGGCGAGAGCAGTCTCGAGCATGGAGCGATCCATGGAGAAGATCATGGAGGCTGCGCTCCGGATGGCGACCGAGCCCACAAGTTCCCAGTCACTGGTCTCCACCGCGTGGCTGATGGCGGCGGGTCCATCACCGGATGTTTCGAACCATTCGACGGCCTTGTGCTGAAGTTCACGTTCCAGTTCGGGGCTCTCATCAAGCAGTCGACGGTGCAGGACCCGGCTCAGCAGCGGGTGGGTGCGGTACCAACCCGAGCCATCGAGCCCCTGCACCAGCAGTTCGTCGTCTGCCAGCGATTGCAGGATGCGGTGGGCATCCGGGTTACCGCTGAGGGTCCGCGCCAGGGAACCACAGAGTTGGCCGGAGATCGAGGTGCGCTGCAGGAGATCAGTCACGGTCTCCGGCAGCGCACTCAGAACTTCGTCCCACACATAGTCGGAGACGAGGAAGTTGATGCCGTCGAACCTCTCCACCAGTTGTTCCGGATTCTCCGCGTGACGCAGGGAGTACGCGGCGAGACGCAGCGCTGCAGCCCACCCCTCCGTTGCCACCAGAAGACGTTCGAGTGCGACGTCGCTCAGCTCCACATCCCACTGTGCCAGCAGTTCTCCAGCCTCATCCGAGGTGAAGGCAAGGTCCCGAGACCTGATCTCGCTGAGGTGTCCCGCCAGTCGCAGGCGGTGCAGGGCCAGGGTGGGATCGTGCCGCGAGATGACCACCAGTCGCAGGAAGGGTGAGGGATGCGCAAGGATCTCATCCAGGGCAGCCAGTGAACTGCCGCCCGCCAATTTCTCGCAGCCGTCGAAGACCAGGACTATGGGCGATGTCACATGGGCGGCAATGGTGGACACCTGTGCAAGTGATGCGTCCGTGATGTCCACGCCGTCGAGTGCGTCCTCGCCCATGGTTGCCGTCACTGCCACCAGAATGCTCGCGAGCATCTGGCCGCGGTCCTTGTCAGCCTCATCCACGTTCACCCAGACAATGGGGCCTGGCGTGCCACCCTTCCTGATCCAGTCCGCCACCGCGAGCGTCTTGCCCACTCCGGCGGGTCCGGTCACGATTGTCAATGGATTGAGCGTGGCTTCGTCAAGGACACGGCTCAAGCGTGCGCGCGGCACGAAACGGTCGCTACGGCTCGGCACACTCGACTTGAAGCTGTGGGCACGCCGATGTGCGCGTGACTCGTTCATGCCCGGATTCTCCCCATCGCAAAAGTCCTGAAATGGACACAATGAATCCTAGCCCGACTCGTTGAGGAGCGCTTCCGGGCTCCACAACGGCTTTCAGGTGAGCTTGATCATCCGTCTTAGACCGATTCCCCACTCCTCAAGGGTGTCGAGAACAACGAAGAGATCATCGTCGTTCAGAATTCGAAATTCGAGAGTCGTCGTTGCCGGGTTCTCATGGAGAGCAATGCAATCGAGGAGGGTTCCCACCGCCGCGGGAAGGGTGCCGGCCACTTCGATTTGCGCGACCTGGTCTCCCGATGAATCAGGAGGCGAGGGCTGAGGGATGGCAGGGAAATGCGGCGTGGGCGTTTGCCGTTGGCACTCCACCGCCACGATGGTCAACCCGGCGGCGTGCAGGCGTCGCAAAGTGCCGCCGAGCGCCGCCTGATCCAAAGTATTGCCGAACAGGAGCAGTCCGGGACGGGCAGCACGAACGCCGAAGCCCACCAGCTCCGTCAGCAGTGTGGCTGACAGTTCTCCCTGCACCACGATGCGAACATCCTCGCCTTCTCCACCCATCCGAAAGCCTCCACCCATCTGCGGCCTGCGTGAGTCCCGACTCGTAATCGGTTCGCAACAGCCTGAACCATCATTGTCACGGCTGGGACGCGGTGGCGGATCACCCGGATCGGGTGATGCGGGGGATCGACGTTGGCGAGAAACTGAAGGCTCGACCTCAGCGGGGCAGAACGCCCTCAACGATTGGAGCCACCCCATGTCCGAACTCATCATCCTCGGCTACGACGACGACGCCACAGCGGAGAAGGCCTACAACAAGGTCCTGGAGCTCAACCGCGACTTCATCGTCGCCCTGAACGGCCTGGCAATGGTGCGCATGGATGAGAAGGGCCGCAAGCACATCGAGACGCCGGGATCCCTCGTGGCTGCTTCCACCACCTCCGGCGCGCTGTGGGGCATGATCCTGGGCGTCCTTTTCCTGATTCCTGGATTGGGGTTGCTGTTCGGTGGAGCGATGGGTGCTCTCAGCGGCGTCGCGGGCAAGGCGGGCGTCAACCGTGCCTTCAAGGCCAAGGTGGACGGGATGCTCGAGGAGGGCAAGTCCGCCGTCGTTGTGATGGCGAGCAAGGTCACCGAGGACAAGTTCGCCGCCGCCATGGGCGAATTTGGCGGCACCATCCTCAAGACCTCGCTCTCTGACGCGGACGAGAAGGAGCTTGAGGACGAGCTCTCCGCCGAGTGACATCCACCGCTCCACACCCCATCCATCGAGTTCCAGACATCAGGTAGACACACATGACCGACAGCGTCATCACCCTCATCGTCCTCGCGGCGGCCGTGATCATCTTCGTGATCGACCGCCTACCGGTGGCGGTGGTGGCGCTGTTCGTCCCTCTCGCGCTGTTTGCGACCGGTGTACTGACCTTGGGCGATGCCTTCTCAGGTTTTGGTGATCCCACGGTCCTGTTCATCGCAGCCCTGTTCGTGGTCAGTCAGGCGTTGGAGGCGACGGGCGTCACAGCGTGGGTGGGGGAGAAAGCCATGGCCGTGGCAGGTGAGAGCAGAACGCGACTGGTAGTCACGGTCATGTTCATGCTGGCTCTGCTGACTGCACTCATCACACCCAATGGCTCCGTGGCGGCGCTCACGCCGGTGGTGGTGGTCATGGCCATGCGAGCTGGCCGGTCCCCATCCGAGTTGTTGCTGCCGTCTGCTTTCGCAGCACATGCCGGATCCCTCCTGATGCTCACCGGATCGCCCGTCACCGTCGTCATCTCCGACTATGCGGAGGAAGCGGGATTCGGTGGTATTGGACTGTTCACGGTCGCGCTGGCCGGCATTCCCCTGGTCATCGGCACCATCATCGTCGTCCTGCTGCTCGGCTCCCGCCTCGTTCCCCACCGAACCCCGCGTGCCACCCTGCGGGATCTCGGTGGTCACGGTCTCACCCTGTCGTCGCACTACGGACTTGAGGGCGATGCCACCCAAGTAATGGGACGCACCGGGGGGATCGCGGAGTTCCTCGTCCCCCCGCGGTCGGAATTTGTCGGTGACAAAGTCCACAGGGGGATGGTGACTGAAAGCGGACGGCTGGTCGTTGCGGCCATGCACCACCGCGGAGAGGACATCGACGGCCCACATACGTTGTGCCCCGGCGACAGCATCCTGTTGCAGGGGGACTGGGAAGCACTGGAGAATGCGTCCCAGGACCCCAACCTGATCGCCGTGGATGAGCCCGAGACGGTGCGCCGACAGGCGGTTCCACTCGGCGCCGGCGCGTGGCGAGCACTGGCAGTGCTGCTCGGCATGATCGTGCTGTTGGCGACGGGCATCGTCCCAGCGGCCGTTGCCGGCATCGGCGCCGGACTGGCCATGATCCTTCTCAAGACGGTCACGATCGATCAGGCATACCGCGGGATCTCCTGGACCACGATCATCCTCGTCGGCGGCATGATGTCGCTGTCCACGGCGATGGTGCAGAGTGGGGCAGCAGAACGACTGGCCAGTGGGCTGGTCTCGTTGGTGGGGAACGCGGGGCCCTACGCTCTGCTGCTGGGCATCTTCGTCATCACCACCGTGCTGGGCCAACTCATCAGCAACATGGCGACGGCGCTCATCGTCATCCCCATCGGACTGGCCGCTGCCGAGCAGATGAACATCTCCGCGTATCCCGTACTGCTCGCCATCGCCGTGTTCGCCGCCGCGGCGCTGCTGACCCCCGTTGCCACCCCCGCCAATCTCATGGTGATGGA
>JAUNVL010000083.1 GCA_030537675.1 Propionibacteriaceae bacterium
GACCCCACCAATTGGGCGAGTGACGGCCGCGGCGCAGGAGCCGCCGTATGTCGAGACCCCCCACACCCACACGAGGCCTCGACACGTCGCTGCCGCTCCTACCCGACCAGCGGAACAAAAGAGCACGAGGTCCCCGCCGACGTGCAGGAGAGAGCTGAACATCTCACGTGCGAGGTCTGGGAAGAGGACCTGACAATGTGGAGATGCGACGACTGATGGACCCGGACACCCGATCAACCGGAGCGAGGCCCCTCGCACTTCTGGCCACGACCACGCGGCCAGAAGTGTGCGTGACTCCTTAAGGAGCGGTCTCCCGCGTGTCGAACTCGACCACCTTGTCGCCGAGCGAGGCCAGCAGTGCGTGGCGCTCCTCGCGGCGACGCTTCTGCTCGATGGGGTTCGGCACCGGTGCGGCCGCCAGCAGCCGCTTGGTGTACTCCTCCTGCGGGTTCAGCAACACCTGCTGACGATCGCCACTCTCAACAACCTTGCCGTACTGCATCACCACGACGCGGTGCGCCAAGGAGTCGATGACCGCCAGGTCATGGCTGATGAACAGACAGGCGAAGCCGAACTCGCGCTGCAGGCCGATGAGCATCTCCAGCACCGACGCCTGGACGGACACGTCCAACGCGGACGTGGGTTCGTCGGCAATGAGCAAATCCGGCTGCAAGGACAGGGCACGGGCAATGGAAACGCGCTGGCGCTGGCCGCCGGAGAGCTCATGCGGGTAGCGGTTGTAAGCGCTGCGGGGAAGTTGCACGGCTTCGAGCAGGTCCAGTACCTTCTTCTCACGTTCCTTGCCCTTGGCCACCTTGTGCACGCTCATGGGCTCAGCAATCACATCCCCCACCGGGAGACGGGGATTCAGAGAGGCGGCGGGGTCCTGGAAGATCACGCCGATGCGCTTGCGGAGTTCGTTGGCCCCCTTGCCCTTCTCAGTCAGCGCATTGGTGCCGAGGACGCGCACTTCACCGCTGGCGGAGGGGATGAGGCCCAGCAGGGCGCGACCGATGGTGGACTTGCCGGAGCCTGACTCGCCCACGAGGCCGACGATCTCCCCCCGCCTGACATCCAGGGACACGCCATCGACGGCACGGAAGGCCTTCTTGCCCTCCCGTTTGTAGTCGACAACGAGGTCCTTGATCTCCAGTGCCATCCCGGCGTCGGCTGCCACCGGCAGCGGTGCCGTGCCGAATTGGCCATGTCCCTGACCGAGGTGCGGGACGGCATCCAGCAGGCGGCGGGTGTAGGGATGCTGCGGATTCAGCAGCACCTCCTCGGTGGTACCGCGTTCCACGATGTCGCCCTTGAACATCACGGCAACCCGGTCGGACATGTCTGCCACCACGCCCATGTTGTGGGTGATGAGCAGGATGCCGGTGTTCAACTTGTCCTTCAGCGAGCGGAGCAGGTCGAGGATGTCGGCCTGCACCGTGACGTCGAGGGCAGTGGTGGGCTCGTCGGCGATGATGAGCTCGGGGTCGCAGGCGAGCGCCATGGCGATCACGACGCGCTGCCGCATACCGCCGGAGAGCTCGTGCGGATACTCCCTGGCACGGCGGCGGGCGGCGGGGATTCCCACTGCCTCCAACAGCCCGATGGCCCGGTCCCACGCCTCGCGGCCATGGGCGATGCCGTGCTCCTCCATGGATTCGGTGAGTTGTTCGCCAATCTTGATCACGGGGTTGAGCGCGGTCATGGGCTCCTGGAAGACCATGGCAACGCGACGGCCGCGGACGGAACGCAGTGCCCGGCCCGAGAGTTTGTTGATCACCTTGTCCGCCACCTGGGTCTCTCCCCCGATGCGCGCGGTCTTGGGCAACAGCCCCAGTGCGGTGGTGGCCGTGACGGACTTGCCGGAGCCGGATTCGCCCACCAGTGCAACCACTTCACCCGGCATGACAAACAGGTCCAGGCCCTTGACTGCATGGACGCGCCCGAATTCGGTCTTGAAGTTGACGTCGAGTTGGGTGAACTTCAGGACCGGATCGGTCGCCGCGTTGTATTCGCTGTGCGTTGTGCTCATGATCAGGCTCCTCAGTCGATCTGCTGGCGCGGGTCAAAGGCATCGCGTAGTCCGTCACCGATGAAGTTGACGGTCAGGGCGATGGCCAGGATGAACATGCCGGGCCACCAGAAGAGCCATGGCCGGGTGGTGAGCGCGTTCTGGTACTGGGAGATCAACAATCCGAGTGACGTGTCCGGTGCCTTGACGCCGAACCCGAGGTAGGACAGGGCCGTCTCCAGGAGGATGGCTGCGGAGATGAGCAGCGTGGCGTTCACGACGATGGTGCCCAGCGTGTTGGGCAGGATGTGGCGAATGATGATCCGCGAGGTCGGGGTGCCGATGGCACGGGCAGCGGCGACGAATTCCCGTTCACGCATGGACAGCACCTCGGCGCGCACGAGACGCGCCAGGCCGGTCCAGGAGACGAGGCCGAGCACGATGGCCAGGGCCACGACGCCCGCCTTGGACACCATCTGCGCCACCACTGCTGCCAGCACCAGGGTGGGGATGATGATGAACAGGTCGGTGGTGCGCATCAGGAGCGCTTCAACAATCCCACGGAGGTATCCCGCGGCCGCACCGATGACGGTGCCGATGATGGTGGCGAGGATGCCCACGGAGAACGCGATGAACAAGGAGATCTGCGTCCCGCGCATCACCAGGGCGAAGTAGTCCTTGCCGATCGTGTCCTGCCCGAAGGGGTGCTCCCCGATGGCGGGCGGCCACAGACTCAGGGTGGGCGAACCACCGTTGACCTGCGGATACAGATCGGAGTAGTTCTTGCCCCACCATCCCGGGATGGGGCCGGCGCCGATGGACGTGTAGGCGATCAGCAGGACGAAGATCAGGAACGCCAAGGCCACCATCGCCCCCCTGTGGCGCAGGAACCGGCGGAGCACCAGGGCTCCCTGGGAGTAGGACTTGTCAGTCTTGCCCTCCAGGTCCTCCTCCACCGTGAGGAGGTGATCGATCGGGTCGGTCTTCTCGGGCATCTCGCTCATGGCGGGCTCCGTTCCTCTGATGTCGTCGTCGTCGCTGCTCATCGGGAAATCCTGGGATCAAGGAAGGCATAGGCGATGTCGGCCAGCATGTTCATCACGACGGCCGCCGTTCCCGTGACCACGTAGAACCCCATCACCGGGTTGGGATCCACTGCGAGCAGTCCCGTGCGGAAGAGGTTGCCCATCCCCTGCCAACCGAAGACCGTTTCCGTGATGACCGCTCCGGCAATGAGTCCGGCGAAGTCGAAGGCAACGATGGTGGCCAGGGGGATCAGCGAGTTGCGAAGAGCGTGACGCGTGATGACGTTGCGCTCCGAGATGCCCTTGGACCGGGCGGTGCGGATGTAGTCCTGGTTGAGCACGTCCAGCATCGACGCACGCGTGTAGCGGGTGTAGCCGGCGATGGAGACGACGGTGAGGGTGATGGTGGGCAGCAACAGGTGTGTGAGCGTGTCGATCACATGGCCCCAGAAATCCGTCGTCAGGTTCGGCGTCTGTGATCCGACCGTGGGGATGGGGCGGGACTGGATCGTGATGTAGGCATTCCAATTGCTGAGCAGGAGGTCCACCAAGGCGATGAAGGCGGATACCACTGCCAGGTTCACCGAGGCAATGACTGCCTTCTTCCGGGAGAAGCCCCCGAGAAAGAAACCGATCACAAACGCTGCGACCACCCCTGCGAGTCCGCAACCCACCAGCAGCCAGATGCTGGGGTCGCTCAGCAGGGTCCCACGCATGACGGCGTACCCGACGATGGAGACCACAGCCGTGGCGGCCACCGCATTGCGTACCTTCTTGTTGGCGAGGCCTGCACCGAGGTACAGGATCAGCGTGCCGACGGCGAGGACGCCCAGGATGTAGATCGGCAGACCGATGGCCGGGCGGCGGAACCACATCACGGCGTCGAAGTAGAACATGACTCCGGCCACGACCACGGCAACGGCGCCGAAGGTCATGAGACGACGCTTCACGGGGCCGCCCATCGCGGCCTGCAGTATGAAGCCGACGATGGCTGCCACCACGAGGATGGTCAGCACGCTGAAGCGCGGATCCACCAGCCAGTTGTTGAACTGGATGGCTGCGTAGTGCTTCAGCAGGACGGCGAACCAGAACACGGGCAGGGAGAAGAACACGAAAGCCATCAGCGTGGTGGCGTAGTCGAAGCCGCTGTACTGACGCACGGCGCTGACCACGCCCAAAGTGACACCAATGAAGATGGCCAGCACGGTGGCGAGGAACACCAACTGCAGTGTGGAGCCGGCGGCATTGACGACGAGGCTGTTGATGTCCTGGCCCGCAGCATTCTTGCCGAGGTTGCAGGCACCGACCAGGCACTTGGAGGCACCCCCCAACCACGTCAGGTAGCGCTGGTACCAGGGGAGGTCCAACCGCATGTTGATGGTGCGTTGGCGGATCAGGTTCTCACGGTTGGGTGCGTTGGACTCGCGCAAACCCTGCAGTGGATCACCGGAGTTGATGGTGAGGATGTAGATGAGCGCCGATCCCAGAAACAGGATGACGAGGGAAATCCCCAGCCGTTTGGCAATGAACTTGATCACGATCGGACCTTCTCACGTATCGGTGTCAGTACCCCGAAAACTTGGGAACCATGAGACACGGCGTGGCACAACTGTCGGCAGCCTACTTTGCTGATGGGCTCCTGAGGCCGGAACCGGCCCTATGAGCCCCTGAACAGCAAGAGTGGGGCAGGCATCCCCTCGGGTTACCTGCCCCACGTTCTTGCCAATCAGATCATCGGACGCTCAATGCGTCACTTGACCATCCACTGGCCAGCGTTCCAGCTCACGCCGTCCTGTGTGGACGTGTCGCGGACGTTCTGGATTGTCGAGTCGTACGCCACCAGACCGGGGTGGGCGTACAGCGGGAGACCATACAGCGTGTCCCACAGCAGCTTCTCGATGATCACCGTCTGCTCGGCGTGGACCTCGGGATCGAGGGAGCCGGCGAGCGTGGACCACGCGGCGTCGACGTCCTTGTTGCTGTACTCACCGAAGTTCTGCGGCAGACCGGTGGAGTAGATGTTCTGGCCCGAGGCGATCTGGCCGGAGCCAGCCCAGGCGAACAGTGCCACTTCGTAGTCACCGTTGACGAGATCCTTCGCGAAGAAGTCACCCGAGCCGATGTCGGTCACGTTGAAGCCGGCGTCCTTGCAGGACGCCTGGATGGCTGCAACGGTCTCGCCGCGACGCTGGTTCGGCGCACGGTAGCCGATGCGGACCTCGACGGGCGTGGCGATACCGGACTCGGCGACCTTGGCCTTGGAGCCTTCGATGTCAACCTCGTCGAAGCGACCGTCATAGGACTGAGAGACGACGTCTTCGTAGTTGTCCTGGAACGGGAAGACCTCACGGGCGTTCATGACGACGGCGTCTTCGTTGATGGGCTTGATCAGCGAATCAACGATTCCCTGACGCGGCAGGCAGAGGGCGAATGCCTCACGCAGCGCGAGGCCACCCTGGGCATCGGAGAAGACGTTGGTGTCGCGGAAGTTGAAGTCCACGTGCTCCCACGTCAGCTTCTCGTTGGTGGCGACGGTGACGCTGTCACCGATGTTGGAGAGCTGGGCGACCGTGTCGACGGTGGCCTGCGGCTCGATGATCTGGACGTCGCCGTTCTGGAGGGCCTGCGGCATGGCAGCGTCCTCGAGGAAACGGTAGACCCAGTTCTTGGTGCCGGTGGGGGTGCCCCAGTACTTGTCGTTGGCTTCCAGCGTCAGAGCGGTGTCGGTCCAGCCGTCAGCCATCAAGCGGAAGGGACCGCTGGAGGGAACCAGCGACACGTCCGGCAGTTCGCCGGGGTTGAAGGTCCAGCCGTTGTTCCAGAACTCGGCCGCCTTGGTGACGCTGGCAACATCCTTGTCCAGGATGGCCTGCGCGAGGGCGTCGGGCTCCATGCCCGACTCCTTGGCAACGACGTGCGCCGGGAGCGCCGACGTCACGATGATCTTCCAGTCGGGGTTCTTGGTGTCGAAGGTGACGGTGAACTCCTTGGAGCCAACCTCACCCTTCGGGCCCTCGGTGGCGTCAGCTGCGAAGGAGGCGCTGACGTGGTCGAAGACCACCGCTGCTTCTTCGTTGTCGCCGTTGGCGTAGCCCGGGGCCAGCCACTCGGGGTTCTGAGCGGCCCAGTCCAGGAGGTAGTCGTTGATGGTGACGGGCGTGCCGTCTGACCAAACTGCGTCCTCGGCGATGGTGTACTTGACCTCGAGCGGATCCTCGGAGAGGACTTCGAGACTGCCGAAATCGGTGTTTTCACAAATGGTGCCGTCGGTACCGAAGTACACGAAGCCGGAGACCATCTGCTGAGCGATCACGCTGTTGTACGTGGAGTACGTCCGGTTCGTGACGGAGTTGTAGCCGTCCCAGGGGCCGGGGCCCGTGGAGTAGGAAATCTGGCCGTCGGAGGTCTCGGTGATGCCGACGTCCTGGAGGCAGCCGCTGCCCTCTGCAGGAGCAGCGGTGTCCGAGGTGTCCATGGTTGCCGAGGTGGTGGTGCCGGGATCCGTCGTGGTTGCCGGATCGTCGCCGCTGGTGCAGGCACCCAGCACGAGTGCGCCGCTCAGCACGAGGCCGAGCGTTGCCGCACCCTTTGATCTGAACTTCATTGTGACTCCTTGTCGTGGCCTTGAACTGTCCCCAAAGCTGAGGGATGCAATGCTGCGGACAATATCGACATAACTGCGCAGAGGGAACTGCGCACAACCCAATGAGTCCGATTCGTTACTGAATCGTCACCCAGAGTTGACGCGTCACCTCGGGAGCCGTCGTGCCACCACGGCTTTGGCGCCCTGGGGCGTTCGGGCCAGGATGATCGTGGCCTGGTGCGGTCCTCGTGGGCGGAGTTGCTTGCGCAGCGCGGCCGGGTCGACGTCGAGGGCGCGCTTCTTGATCTCCAGCGTGCCGATGCGGTGCTGCGCAACATACGTTCGCAGTGTGCTGACGTCGTAGTCGAGGACTTCCACCACCTCGAAGCAGTCGGCCAGTGGTGTGATGACCGGTTCATCCGCCGACAGGTAGGCAGTGTGGGACTCGAGCAACCAAAGATCCGCCGACGGCGCGATGTCTGTGACCAGCCCCGCCCTGATCACGGCGTTGTCCGGTTCGATGATGAATCGGCCCGGGGGACGCACGGGCAGTTCTCGTGGGACGTCCGAGAACACGTCGATGGGGCGGCCGCCATCGCGCGGGAAGACCACGGCGGCTCGTGATGGGCCCTCTCCATTCCACAACGAGGCTTCCACCACATCACCGTGGTGGGACACCCAAGTGGCGCGAACGCGCTCAGGAATGAGTTCCTTGGGGAGTCCGGGGCCCATCTTGACGCAGGAGAATTCGCTGCGCCCCAAGTGGTGCAGCACCAGCGACCACGGCGGTGAGAAGTCCTCCACCCGCCACGTGCGCCCGCGGTCGGTGCGGCGGGCCGGGTCGAGGAACACCCCGGCCCCTTCCGGCACCTCCACCTCCTCGGCGCGCGCGAGATGAACCGGTGCGCCACCCAACAGCGCGAGGTTCGCGGTGGCGAGGGCGGCGGTCTGCGGGTCCGACTCGACTGCCTGGACGGTGATGTCGGCCTCCAGGAAGGCCATGGAGTCCGCACCGATGCCGCAGCCGAGGTCGAACACCTGCTCGACCCCAGCGGCGCGGAACTGCTGGGCGCGCCACGCGGCGACGTCGCCGCGCGTGGCCTGTTCGAGCCCCTGGGAGGTGAAGAACATGTCGTCGGCACGTGGAAACTTCCGGCGTGCCCGTCTCCGCAGGGAGACCTGCGTGAGTGCTGCGGCCGCCAGTTCCGGGGTGAATAGTTTCCGCATGCGTCCCGCGGCCCCCAGGGATCCGGGGTCGGTTTCAAGACTGGCAGCAGCCAGCGCCGCGCGTCCCTGTTCCGAGAGGATGTCCACGGGCCAAACCTACAGAGGTCGCGACGGACGCCGAGCGAGCAGCCACAACCCACCAGTTGGTCGAGTAGTCGCCGCGACGAAGGAGCAGCGATGTGTCGAGGCCTCGTCCGGCCGCACGAGGCCAGTTTCGACACGGCTGCAGGCGGCCTGTTCAACCTTCCGCAGATCAACATTCGGCACCACAAACCCAGGTGTCTGTGGACCACCCAAGGCGGCAAGTAGGCTCTGGGCAGACTTGAGAGCGAGGAAGCGAATGGCAAGACTGGACGTGTGGTTGTGGTCGGTGCGGCTCTTCAAGACCCGCTCGATGGCCACCAACGCCGTGCGCGGCGGGCACGTGCGGCTCAATGGTGACCCCGTCAAGCCTGCGCGCGAGGTCAAACCTGGTGACCGCGTCACAGTTAAGGAGCCCGGCTGGGTGCGCGAGTTCGAGGTGGTGCAACTGCTGAAGAAACGAGTCGGTCACCCCGTCGCGATCACGGCCTACATCGACCACTCACCCGAGCGACCGCCACAGCTGACGGTTGCCATGGGTCGCCGCGACCGTGGCGCCGGGCGCCCCACGAAGCGGGATCGCCGAGACATCGACAAGCTCATCGGCCGCTACGAGAGCGAATCTCACGCCGACGACGAGGACTAGTCCAGGGCTTTGCCTCAGACGACGATGGTGGAAACCGGCAAGCCGGGGTCTGCGCTGAAGTCCAGCGCTGAGGGGGGAAGCCCGGCACGCACCACCTCGGAGCCGACGGCGGCGATCATGGCACCGTTGTCGGTGCACAGCGCAGGCCGCGGCCGACGCAGTTCGATGCCTGCGGCGGCGCAGCGTTCCTCGAGCAGTGAGCGCAGCCGTGAGTTCGCGGCCACTCCCCCGCCCAGCAGCATGGTGTCGACGTCGAAATGGCGGGCCGCATCGACGGCCTTGGTGGTGAGCACGTCGCAGACTGCTTCCTGGAAACTGGCGCAGACGTCGGCCACCGGTATCTCCTTGCCGTCGCGCCGCCGCAGTTCCACCCAGCGGGCGACTGCGGTCTTGAGCCCGGAGAACGAGAAGTCGAAGCGGTGTTTCTCCATGTCGTGGCGCGCGGTGAGCCCGCGCGGGAAGGCAATGGCCTTCGGGTCGCCGTCGGCGGCCAGTCTGTCGATGATGGGCCCGCCCGGGTAGGACAGCCCCAGCAGCCTGGCCACCTTGTCGTACGCCTCGCCCGCGGCGTCGTCGATGGTGGAGCCCACCTCGGTGATGGAGCGGGTCATGTCGGTGACGTGGAGCAGGGAGGTGTGGCCGCCGGAGACGAGCAGCGCCACGCTGGGCATCGGCAGTTCGCCGTGGTCCAACAGGTCCACGGCAACGTGGCCGACGAGGTGGTTGACCCCGTACAGCGGTTTGTTGAGGTACGTGGCCAGGGCTTTGGCGGATGAGATCCCCACGAGCAACGCGCCCATGAGCCCCGGGCCGGCGGTGACGGCGACCGCGTCGAGATCGGCAAGGTCGATGTCGGCGGTGGCGGCGGCGCGTTCGAGGGCCGGCACCATGGCCGAGAGGTGTGCGCGGCTGGCGACCTCGGGGACCACGCCCCCGAACCGCACATGCAGGTCGACGGAACTGGCCACCTCGTTGGCGAGGAGTTCCCGGCCCCGGACGATGCCGACGCCCGTCTCGTCGCAGGATGACTCGATGCCGAGCACCAGGGGTTCGCTCACGACTGCTCTCCTTCGATCAGGCACCGCTCGAGGACGACGGCGTGGGCGCCCGGGCCGTAGTAGTCGCGACGCTCGGAGATCGGGCTGAAATCCTGTCTGGCGTACAGCGCCAGGGCTGCGGTGTTGGTGGCCTCAACCTCCAGCAGCACCCGGCTGGCGCCCCGCTCGCGTGCCCACTCGAGTCCGGCTGCCACCAGAGCGCTGGCCAGTCCGCGACGTTGCGCCGCGGGGGCCGTGACGATCCGGTGCAGATCGACGACGCCGTCGGAGATCGCGAAGGTGGCCGCAGATGTCACTGCGTTGTCGTCCTCGCGATGGACCAGCACGTGGCGATTGCTGGCGGACAGCTCGTCACGCCACGAGTCCTCACTCCACCGCTGCCCTGCGGGGAAGGCGCCCTCGAGGTGCATGAGCGCCGTGAGGTCCTCAGCAGATGCCGCGGCCACGCCACTCACCGGAGCCTCAGCTTGGGCAGCGCGGACTTGGGTGGACCACCGACGGTGGCGTCGGCAGGACGCAGGTAGTAGGGCTCCGGCGGCGCCACAGGGAGTTCGCGCCAGTGGGCGGCCATGCGTGCCGGGTCGAGCGAGGTGGGTCCGGCAGCGTCGTAGCGGAGCAGCTCGCGCATGGCCTCGGGCACGGGGCCCGTGACGGGGAGCTGCGGCAACATGTCTGGCGTGCCCACCTGCGGCTCACCGACGCGCGCGCCACCCCGCTGCAGCGCCCAGTAGAGCTCCTTGCGGCGGGCATCGGAGGCCACGACGAACTCGTGCGGTGCCCCGTGGCCCATCCACTGCAGGGCCAGCACGTCGAGCGAGCAGACATGATGGAGTTCCGTGCCGGACAGGTGGGCCAGGGTGGCGGCCGCCACGATGCCCACCCGCAGCCCGGTGAAGGGGCCAGGGCCCATGCCCACGACGAATTCGTCCACGTCGGCCACCGCCAGGCCATTGCGGCGACACACCTCGACGATGCCGGGCATCAGCGCTTCGCCGTGTGCCCGGGTGTCGGTGACAATCTCCGCATCCACGGGGACGCCGTCGCGTGCCAGCCCGACGGCAACGTGGTGGGACGTGTCGATGGCCAGTGTCCAGGTCATGGTTGCTCCCGCAGGGGTTCGAGCGCGCCCTTCCAGCGCTGACCGGTCCCGGTCAGGCGGACGGTGCGGCCGTCGATGGTGGGGTCGATGCTGCGCCAGATGTCCACTTCGAGGCGATCCTCCGCCAGCCATTCGGCCTTGCCCTGACCCCACTCGATGTAGGTGACGGACTCGGCCAGCGACGCGTCGAGGTCGATGTCGCTGAGCTCATTCGCATCGCCGAGCCGATAGGCGTCGACGTGGACGAGGTGCGGGCCCTCGGTCAGGCTCCGATGGACGCGGGAAATCACGAATGTCGGGGAGATCACTGGACCCTTGATCCCCAAACCGGCCCCCAGCCCCTGCGCCAGCGTGGTCTTGCCTGCGCCGAGTTCCCCGTCGACCACGAGCACGTCGCCGGCCCGCAGGATTCCTGCGAGCCGATGGCCGAGGGCATGCATGTCCTCAGCGGTGGGGACGTCGAGGACCACGGGCAGATCACGCCCGAGGATGAATCCTTCGTCTTCTTCTCGCAGCACGTCGAAGCCATGGCGATTCCACCACTGGACGAGCTCGGGAAATTCCCGGCGCGTCAGCAACTCCACGCGACGACCCCCGAGGTTGGCTCCCATGTCTGCTGCACCCTCCACGAGGGCTCGCGCCAGACCACCGCCGGCGGATCCGGGCAGCACACTGACCCGCCGCAGGGTGGCGACGGGTCCGTGGATGTCCATCAACAGGCACGCGACGACGTCACCGCCAGCCACCGCGCAGACACCGTGGCCCTCCACGAGGGCGCGCTCAATGTCTGCGACGGTGTCGCCGAGCGCCGCGGGCGGCGGCTCGACGTGACGACGGTGGGCGAACGCCGCGTGGATGACCCGCAACATGGCGGGGGCATCCTCTGGCGTCGCCAACCGCAGGGTGACCTGATCGAAGGAATTCATGGCTGGGCGATTCTAGCGCCGCAGTCCTTACTTCCAGGTCTGGTTCCGGCTGCCACGGCTGCCGCCGCCGTGACCACCCTGACGCTTGCGGAAGCCACCGCCACCGCTGCCGCCGCCGCTGGGGCGTGACTGGTGGCGACGGGGCTGCTGCTTGGGTGCGATGAGCCGCTGGTACTCGGACTCGGCGATCGGGGTGCCCGAGGGGACCCGAGCACCGGTGGCCTCGCGCAGGTCAACGCTGCCGGGGGCGACGTCGGTGGGTGCAACGTTGACGCCAGCCATGCCGGAGATGCGTCGCATTTCCTTGCGCTGGTGCGGCAGCACGATGCTCACGACCGCGCCGGACTCACCGGCGCGTGCCGTACGGCCGGCGCGGTGCAGGTAGTCCTTGGAGTTCATGGGTGGATCCACCTGCAGCACCAGGGACACGTCGTCGACGTGAATGCCGCGCGCGGCCACGTCGGTGGCCACCAGGACGGGCAGGTTCTCGCCCTTGAAGGCCTCGAGGACGCGGGCGCGGGCGCCCTGGGTGAGGCCGCCGTGCAGCCCGCCGGCCATGACTCCTGCCTCGCGGAGCTGCCCGGCGATGCGTTCGACGCCCATCTGGGTGCGGGCGAAGATGATGGACTTGCCGTCGCGGTTGGCGATTTCGGCGGTGATCGGGTTCTTGTGGTGCGGCGAGAGCTGCAGCATGTAGTGCGTTAGCGTGGTGACCGCGTTCGTGGAGGAGTCCACCTGGTGGGTGACGGCGTCGTGCAGGTACTTGCGCACCAGGCGGTCGACGGCTCCGTCCAGGGTGGCGGAGAAGAGCATGCGCTGGCCATCGTTGGGAACGGCCTCCAGCAGCGTGGTGACCGCGGGCATGAACCCGAGATCGCTCATGTGGTCGGCCTCGTCCAGCACTGTGATCTCCACCTGGCTGAGGTCGGCGGCGCCCTGCTCCAGCAGGTCGATGAGGCGGCCGGGTGTGGCCACGACGATGTCGACGCCACGCTCGAAGGCACGGATCTGGGGGGCATACGACATGCCACCGGTGATCAGCGTCAGGCCCAGTCCGACGGTCGCCGCCAGCGGCGAAAGGTCGTCGGCAATCTGCAGGGCCAGTTCACGGGTGGGGGTCAGGATCATGGCACGGGGCGAACCCGATGCCTTGCCATCCGCCAGGCGGGTCAGCATGGACAGGCCGAACGCGAGCGTCTTGCCGGAGCCGGTACGTCCACGCCCGAGGACGTCGCGTCCTGCGATGGCGTCGACGATGGTCGCGCTCTGGATGGGGAACGGCTCGACGATGCCCTTGGTGCTCAGCTGGGCAACGAGCGGCAACGCAACTCCGAGCTCCGCGAAACCGGAAGCCTTGTGGGTGGCTGAGACCTCGACGTCGACGGCGTCGTGGGCGGTCCAGCTCATCTGGTCGGACTCGATGTTGCCTCCGTCGCTGTGGGAACCACGGTCGTGGTGGCTGTCGCGGCGCGGCTGGTAGGCGCGGTCGCGGAAGTCACCCGAGGGGCCACGGCGGTCTCCACGGCCACCGTCTCCACCGAAGCTGCGCGGCTGACGGCGATCGTCGCGGTCGACACCACGTGAACCACGGTCGTCGAAGCGACGCGGACCCCGGTCATCGGTGCGGCGGTCAGTGGAGCGGGGACGATCATCACTGCGGCCCTGGTAGCCGCGCTCGCTGGAGGCGTTGCGGTCCTGGTAGCTGGGGCGATCCGACGAACCGCTGGGGCCCTCGTATCCACGCCCACCGGAACCATTGCGGTCCTGATAG
>JAUNVL010000205.1 GCA_030537675.1 Propionibacteriaceae bacterium
GCACGTGGTCGAAGGCGGAGATGTTGTCGGTGGCCACCATCAGGATGCGGGGCCGACCGTCAACGGTGACGTCGTAGAGTTCGCGGACCTTGCCGCGGTGCCGCAGCGGGAGGCCGAGCGATGCGAATTGAGCGGTGTGTTCCATCAGAGCACCGCGCCTGGCGCGTAGGCGGCCGCTTCCGGGTTCGCCTCGACGATCCCGGCCACCAGTTCCGCGACGTGGGCAACCTGCTGCTGCGCGGTGCCCGCGAGCTCCAGAGGACTGGAGACGAGCGCCCCGAGTTCATCGCGGCTCATGCCCAGTCTGGGATCGGCGGCCAGGCGGTCGAGCAGATCATTGGTGGCCTGCCCCTTGCGCATGCCCAGTGCGACGGCGACGGCATGTTCCTTGATGGCCTCGTGGGCTGCCTCCCGTCCGACGCCCTTGCGGACGGCCGCCATCAGCACCTTGGTGGTGGTGAGGAAGGGCAGGTATCGCTCCAGCTCGGCGTCGATGACGGCGGGGAAGGATCCGAAGTCGGCCAGCACGGTGAGGAAGGTCTCGAAGAGCCCGTCGAGCGCATAGAAGGCGTCAGGCAGCGCGATGCGCCGGACCACTGAGCAGGAGACGTCGCCCTCGTTCCACTGGTCGCCCGCCAACTCACCGACCATGGCGACGTAGCCGCGCACCACGACGGACAGTCCGTTGACGCGTTCGCAGGAGCGGGTGTTCATCTTGTGGGGCATGGCGGAGGAACCCACCTGTCCTTCCTTGAACCCCTCTGTCACCAGTTCCAGCCCTGCCATCAATCGGATGGTGGTGGCCACGTTTGACGGTGCGGCCGCGGTCTGTGCCAGCGCCGTGACCACGTCGTAATCCAGCGATCGGGGATACACCTGCCCAGTGGAGGTCAGCACCTCCGCAAATCCCAGCTCATTGGCGATGCGGCGCTCCAACTCGGCCAGCTTCCCCGCGTCGCCACCCATCAGGTCCAACATGTCCTGCGCGGTGCCAACCGGCCCCTTGATGCCACGGGCCGGGTAGCGGTTGATCAGTTCCTCGATGCGGCGCAGAGCCACCATCAGCTCGTCAGCCGCGGTGGCAAAGCGTTTGCCCAACGTGGTGATCTGGGCCGCCACGTTGTGGGAGCGCCCCGTGAGCGGCTGGTCCGCATGCTCGACGGCGAGCCTGGCCAGCTGTGCCAGCGCGGCGATGACCCTGGTGCGGATGACACGCAGCGAAGCCAGCACCTGGTACTGCTCGATGTTCTCGGTGAGGTCCCGTGAGGTCATGCCCTTGTGGATGTGTTCGTGCCCGGCGAGGTCATTGAACTCTTCGATGCGCGCCTTGACGTCGTGTTTGGTGACGCGCTCACGCTCCGCAATGGCGTCCAGGTCCACATCCTCGATGACCCGCTCGTAGTCCGTGATCAGGGCATCCGCGTCGGCACCACCGAAGTCGACGCCCAGGTCGCGTTGGGCGCGCAGCACCGCGAGCCAGAGCCGCCGTTCGGCGACGACCTTGGCTTCGGGGGCCCAGATGTCTCGCATCTCTGCTGAGGCGTAGCGGGTGGCGAGCACGTTCGGCACAGTCATGTCCGTCAGTCTATGGACTTCCGCGCGCCGTCGCCTCCGCGCACTCTCCATGGCCAGTCACCACTGCGCTTCATCGATCGTGCACCGCGGAGGCTCCGACAGGCACCGGTGGTCAGCTGCCCGTGGTCTGCGTCGGGGATGCCCGAGCAGGCCGCCGTCTGGTGCCTTCTCCGCGGGCGACAAGAACAACGACAGTTCCACCCATGCCACATTTACTGGGTGTCTCGGCTGCCCCGATTGAAGAGAGACGAGTCCTCAGCGATCAGGCCCCACCTGATCCCCTCACGGGCC
>JAUNVL010000206.1 GCA_030537675.1 Propionibacteriaceae bacterium
TGCGACGGTCGAGCCGCGGTTGGCGTTGGTGCGCCGGTTCAACGATTTTGTTGGGTCTCGCCCGTGGGAATGGAATCCGGGTGATGTGGAGGATTTCACGGCGAGCTTGATGAGTGGGGCCCAGCGGTTGGCGCCGTCGACGATCCGCGGCTATCACATGACGTTGCGCTTGTTTTGTGACTTTCTGCTTGATGGCCGCTACGGCTGGGTGGGGGAATGTGAGCGACGCTTCGGGGTGGTGCCGTCGCAGGTGTGTCACGATTTCAACACGGCAGCCCATCTGGTGGATTACGAGGGGCGCCCCGGGCGTCGACCGTTCTCCTATGACGAGTTGGAGACCTTGTTCGGGTTCCTCGATGACCGGGTTGAGACGGTTGCCGGTTCGGGACGCAAGGGCGGGTTGGCGGCGTTGCGGGATGCCCAGATGATCAAGACGGCCTACGCCTTTGGGCTGCGGCGCAGAGAGCTGTGTTTCTTGGACGTGGCGGATCTGCGGCCGAATCCCAGGATGCCGTCGTGGGGCACTTACGGGGCGGTCCATGTCCGCTACGGCAAGTCCTCCCGCGGTAGCGTCCCGCGGCGGCGCACGGTGTTGGCTGTTCCTGAGTTCGACTGGGTGATCGAGGGTTTGGCCCAGTGGGTTGAGCAGGTGCGACCGTTGTTGCAGCCGGGGCGGCGGCAGGAGATGTGGCTGAGCGAGCGCAGGGCCCGTGTCACGGTCAAGACCCTGGATAAACGGTTCGCTTTCCTGCGCGCGCAGGCCGGGCTGCCGGCGGAGTTGACGCTGCATTGCCTGCGGCACTCCTACGTCACACACTTGGTGGAGTTCGGCTACCCGGAGCGGTTCGTCACTGAACAGGTGGGGCATTCCTACGCGTCAACGACCGCGATCTACACCTCGGTGTCCAACGATTTCAAGACCAAGACCTTGGAGGCCGCGTTGCAGCGTGTTTATGGCAACCAGCCCCACCATGCGCGGGAGCAATGATGAGTACAAGGACTGTGATCCGGTGGAACCTTCGCCAGCTGATGGCCCAGCATGGCATGTTCGCCACCACCGACCTGGTTGAGCCGTTGCGGCAGCGAGGTATCAGCATGTCGCGGCAGATGATTCACCGGGTGGTGACCCAGCCGCCTCAACGGATCAACGTGGACCTGCTGGCCGCGTTGTGTGACATCTTGGCCTGTACCCCCAATGATCTACTCGAACTGGCCGTCGAGCAGATCGCCGAGCAGACCCACGCGGTCAACGATGCTGGCCCCGGTATCGGGGACCTTCGCCCGATCAGGGCACGCATCCGCCGCCCGCATCCGGAGTGAGCTTTCGTGTCTGTTTCGACTGCGAAGCACCCAACAGAAGCCTTACCCGGCTGCCTCACGGCTGGATCTGTATCGGATGTCGGCGCCGACGCCACTACCATCCCGAGCGCTGTCCCGGCTGCTCGATGGTGCGGCCGCTGGTATGGCGGGTCGACGGCGAGATCGTGTGCGCGTCCTGCGCCGGGGTGGAGTCGATCTTCGCCTGCCGCGATTGCGGACGCGAGGACCACCCCTACGCCAACCGGCGATGCGCACGCTGCATCCTGCGCGAACGCCTCACCGGTCTGCTGACCGACCCCGCCACCGGCCAGATCCATTCCCGGTTGGTGCCGCTCTTTGAGGAGATGGTGGGCTCCGAGCGTCCGCAGACCGGGACCTGGTGGCTGAACAAGAAACCCGGCACCGGGCCGCAACTCCTGGCCCAGATGGCGAGCGGAGACGTCGAGGTCAGCCACGACACCTTCCGGGCACTTCCCCCGCACCAGGCCTATGACTACCTCCGCACCCTGATGGCCGCCGTCGGGGTGCTGCCTCCC
>JAUNVL010000084.1 GCA_030537675.1 Propionibacteriaceae bacterium
TGCGTGAACGCGCCGAGCAGGCCGGGGTGCTGGCCAGCGGTGTGGAGATCACCGCTGGTGATCTCCGGCGCTTGTGTTGTGACGCGGACCTGATGCCCGTCGTCTTCGGCGGGTCGTCGGAGATCCTGGATGTGGGTCAGACGCAGCGCCTCGTCACACCAGGAATCCGTAAAGCCCTGACCCTTCACGACGGTGGGTGTGTGTTTCCCGGCTGCACCGCCCGCGACACCGCTTGTGAGGCGCACCACATCACGCCGTGGTGGGCAGGAGGCGCGACGGCGCTGTCGAATTTGGCGCTGCTGTGCCCGCATCACCACAAACTCGTCGAACCGGACAGGTTCAACAGACCCGGAGACCGCTGGGTGATCCACATCGACCGCGACACCGGAAAAGTCGTCGTCACGCCGCCCGGCCGAACGGAACGATTCAGATACCGAGATCCTGACAGGCGGAGCGCGACGGCATCTCCGTGCCTCCCCGCAGACCAGGAGGACCGGACATCTCATTGCTCCCGCGAAGACACCCCACTGCAGACATTAATGAAGATAAGATCTTCATATGGCTGAAATGAAAGTATTCACTGAATGCGTGACGCTGCTGGGCGACTTGGTGGCATCCAGGGCGACAGAGCGGTCGGTGGTGCACGAAGAACTCCTGAAAGCCATCCTGGAGACCAACAAAGAGGTTCCCAGCCTGGATCCGTTGCGGGTCACCGTTGGTGACGAAGTCCAGGGTGTGTACGCGACGATGGGCGACGCACTGCGGGCGTCCCTCGTCCTCAGAAACACCCTCTTCGGTACGTCTGACATGAGGTTCGGGATCGGTGGCGGAGACGTTCGCGTCATCGACGAGGCACGGGGCATCCAGGACGGCAACGCCTGGTGGCTGGCGCGCGAAGCCATCGACTTCGTCGAGGATCTGGCAGGGCAGGCCGGATACGCCGGCGTGCGCACGGCCATCAGGGACCAGCGCCGTGCCGCAACACCGTCGGCCGACGCCACGATCCGACTCGTCGACGCCACTATCTCCGCCCTCCGCGACGGGGCCAGACGCAGCCTGAACGGTCTGCTGCGCGGCCTCGACAACGGTGCGGTCGCCACGCAGGAAGGGATCAGCGAGTCCGCCAACTCCCAACGCGTCCTCCACAATGATCTGCGTGTCATCGCCGATGCAGTGAACGCACTGCAATCGCTTCCCTGAGACAAAACGTGGATTGTGCTACGACATTTGGAACTATGGGCAAGGATCGAACGCATGACGAACATCACTTTCAAGGGCGACGCGGTTTCCATCCAGGGCGAACTGCCCGACGTCGGCAGCAAAGCACCCAACTTCGGCCTCGTGGGCACGGACCTGCAGCCAGTCAAGTTGTCGGACTTCGCAGGCCGTCGTGTGGTGCTCAACATCTTCCCGAGCCTGGACACCGGTGTGTGCGCCATGAGCGTACGCACCTTCAACGAGAAGGCAGCAGGGCTGGAGAACGCCACCGTGGTCTGCATCTCCCGCGACCTGCCGTTCGCGCAAGCACGCTTCTGCGGCGCCGAGGGCATCAACAACGTCATCACCGCCTCCGACTTCCGCACCACCATGGGTGAGGACTATGGCGTGACCATGACCAACGGGCCTCTCGAGGGACTCCTTTCGCGCGCCGTCGTGGTGGTGAACGAGAAGGGTGTGGTGATCCACACCGAGCAGGTCCCCGAGATCACCACCGAACCCGATTACGACGCCGCCCTCGCCGCACTGAACTGAAACCACCCGACACCTCCTCACAACAATTGACCGCCCGCCCCGTCATGGGGCGGGCGTCTGTCGCCGGAAAGATCGGCAACCTTGGGGTCCGAGGCGGGAACAGCTCAGGAGTAGCAATGCCATCGAATGTCTCGGCCATCGCCATCGACGCAGGTGGCAGCACCACGCTCGCCGTCGTCGTCGACATCAACGGTTCCTGCGAAGCGGTCGTGCGCTCGGGACCAGGCAACCCCGTCACGGACGCGAATCGCGCAGCCGCCAACATCACCGATGCGTGCGCCGCCGCACTGGCCGCCAGCGCGCATCAGCCACACATGGTCGTGGCCACGGTTGCTGGCACCCTGTCACGCGACTTTCCGGAACTGGCCGAATCACTGGCGACACGGGCACTACCGACGCACCTGATCCTGGAGAGTGATCTGCTCAGCGCGTACTTCTCTGCCACCGCTGCTCCAGAGGGATCGGTGATGGTGGTGGGAACCGGCGCCGTGGCCGGAAAGGTCTCCGGCGGACGCCTGGTGTCACTCCGCGACGGCCTCGGATGGCTGCTGGGCGACGATGGCTCCGGATTCTGGATGGGGCACCGCGTGGCGCGGGCCGTCGCAGCCGATCTCGATGGCCGTGGCCCGTCCACCTCACTCACACCGCAGGTCCTGGAGTTCTTCGTCGACGTGCCACGCCGCAGCGGCGTGCGGAACAAGGACCTGGCTGCACTGCTGACCTGGTCACAGTCCCGCACGCCGGTGGCATTGGCGCAACTGGCGATCCTGGCAGCCAGAGACGCGGCGACTGACGACGTCGCCCACACCATCTGCTCCGAGGCCGCAGCGCACGCGCTCGCAACGCTGGACAGCCTGACCCAAGGCGACGAGGGAGCCGTGGTGCTGGGCGGCGGGGTGCTGGACCCCAGTGGCCCCGTTGGCCGCGAGGTGCACGCCCGGCTGGGTGAGCGCGCGCGACCCGTGGCCGATGGCATCGCCGGGGCGGCGCTGATGGCCGTCAGGGAACTGGGCGGCGACGCAGACGAAGCCACCCTGGCGAGGATCACCCGTTCGCTCGCCCAGCGCTGAGCCCTGGATCAGGACGGTCAGCGCAGGACGGGACGCACGTGGAGACCCACGTCGGGGTCCACCAGGGTTTCCTGGGCAGCGGGAATGTCGTCGGCGAGCAGTTGGGCATCCACAGCAACGTTGCGCTTGACCAGAGCGAGGGCGATGGGGCCCAGCTCATGGTGCCGTGCGCTGGATCCGACGAAGCCGACAGCACGTCCGTCCAACATCAGGGGTGCCCCCTGGTCCGGAAGGCTGGAGAGCGACCCGTCGAGATGGAGTTGCACCAGTCGCCGGGGTGGCCGCCCCAGCGTGTGAACACGGGCGACCGTCTCCTGTCCGCGGTAGCACCCCTTCTCCAGGTGCGTTCCGAGCAGCCCGATCTCGTTGGGGATCGTGCGATGGTCGGTGTCGACGAACACGCGCGGCACGCCAGCAGCGATCCGGGCGGCCTCGTACGCCCACATCCCCACGGGCACGGCCGATTGTTCGTCCCCGGGCAGTTCGGCATCGCGAGGCAGGAAGACGTCGGAGCCGCCGAGCTCGCTGTCACGTGCTGCCCATCCCTGCGTGACCGCAATGCGGTGCCCAAACCACGCCATACGCAGGTCCTCACGCAGACGGACCTCGACGCGTGACATGAACTTCATGCGCTCCAACCACTCCACCAGTGCGGCGCCGTGGCCCGGTTCCGTCCAGGCGAGGAACCGCTCACCATCGTCGACGCCGTGCAGGACGTGCTCGATGTGCCCAGTGTGCGCCAGTACCAGAGCAGTCGTGGCCACACCCGGTGCCAGGGACTCGAGGTGCTGGGTGGTCAGAGCGTGGAGCCACGTCAACCGGTCCGGCCCTTCAATCTCGACGACGTCGCGGGTTCCAAGATCGGCCACACCCACGCCGTCAGCCATGGCGCGTCCTTCGGTCACCGGGTTGCCGTGGTGCCACGCCAGCCCGCTGTCGATGCCCTCATCAATGCGCACGACCCCCATGTCAGACCCTCGCCAGACGTGCCCACATGTGGGGGCGAAGATCGTGTGACTCGGTGGAGCGGTCGAGCGCATACATCAGGTCGTTCTCCACCTTGCCGTAGAGCCGCTGACCGGAGGAATGTGTAACCTCCGCGCTCTCGGCGCGTACGACGGCGTCGGTCTGGAGGTCGATGCGGGTCACCTGGATCTTGCCGATCAGGACCTCGGTCCAGCCGTCGGAGTTCGTCAGCACCACTTCGAGAGAGGCATCAGCCTTGGGGCGCCAGAAACCGGTCTCCATGCCGAGCGACTGCTCCGGCTTGTCATCATCGAGGAGAAACGTCTGCGACACGTAGTACAGGTAGTTGTCACCGTTGTGTTTGAACTCGATGCGCTGTTCGAAGTTGAAGTCGTTGCCGTCATGGTCGGTGCCGTTCCCGGTACCTTCCCATCGGCCCACCAGCCAGCCGAGCGCGGTCAACGCCGGATTCAGGCCTTCCGGGACATCAATGTCGATCTGCATCTGCATCATTCCTTCGTCATCGCTCACAGCGGGCGCTCCAGCACCCACTCGTCGAGTCTACAGAGCGTCCTCACTTGCCCCCGGAGGCCGAGATGGCATAGACACCTTGTCCATGCGAGTTGTCATCACGAGGGTCACGGAAGCCAGCGTCACGGTCGACGGCGACCTGGTGGCCGAACTCCCCCGCCCGGGTCTGTTGGTGCTCGTCGGCATTGCCCATGGCGACGGCACGGACGAGGCCCACGCGGTTGCCGCCAAGACCTGGTCCCTGCGCATTCTCGACGGCGAACTCTCGGCAAGCGACATCAACGCCCCCGTCCTGGTCATCAGCCAGTTCACGCTGCATGCCACCACACGGAAGGGCCGGCGCCCGTCCTGGAGCGGGGCCGCGCCCTCGGAGACGTCGGAGCCCCTCGTCGAGCAGTTCTGCGTGGAACTGGAGGCGCTGGGTGCGGAGGTCCTGCGCGGCAGATTCGGCGCGGACATGCAGGTGGCCTCCGTCAACGACGGGCCGGTCACCATCCTGATCGACACGAATGACTGGCGTTGATCCCGCCGGTCAGCCCACTCCCAGGAACTGCAGCGAACTGATGGACACGGCGTCCTTGGACGAGTCGGTCTCCCCGGGCACGGTGGCGTCCATCACGGTCATGGTGATGTCACCCCTGATCTTGGTGGGTGGGAACCGGATCTCCTGCGGTTCGCGGTCGTTGGCCGCCAGCCCTTGCAGGGCCCACGACCCATCGCTGAAGGTCCACTTCACACTCAGGATCCGACGCTCCGCCAGGTAACGCTCCGGGCTGATGGTGTTGCCGTTGACCAGCCTGACTCCAACGACCACCTCGTCGTCCCCCAGGGAGAACGTGATCGATTCCCCGGCTCCCGCGCCCCGACAACTCCACACCGATGAGGGGTCGTTGTCGAGGAGGTTCGAGGGCGGGTTCACGCTGATGGTGTCCTGACAGCGACCCTCCGCGGACTGGATCGGCACGGCGCTCACAGGACCGGACCACGGCGCCAGCGTCGCATCGGCTGTGGGGCTGGCCGCTGCCGAAGCGGTGGTGCTACTGGCTGTGACCTCTGGCGGCTCCGGAACATCCGACTGGACTGCGACGAACTTCCCGACCACGAATCCCAACAACAGCGCCCCGACCACGCCAGCGACCACCATGGGAGGGGCAATTTCCTTGGCCTCTCGCGATCGAAACGGTACCCGTGGCTTGGCATCGGACCGCCTCCAGGATTCGGCGTCGCCATGGACGTCCGGGGATTCCGTGACCCCTGATTCCCGGAACAGCTCATCCGGCAGGCGCTTGGGCATGGCGACCATGTTACCTGTGCGCCCAGCAACACCTGTGCGCGCACAACGTTGACGCAGCACGGACTGCCGAAACGCTCACCCATTACCATTGCAGCGCAGGCCGGACAGCCACCAGAGGCGCCCTCAGGCGTTGACGTCCACCTCGGCTCGGCTGCGCGCCAGTTCTGGTCGAAATAAATGGCACAGTGGGAACCGTCCGCGTCGTCGACCACCGCACCACACAGGCACGAAAGGTGTCGCAATGATCCAGATGGACAACTTGTCCGCCCCGCTGCTGGCCTCCCTGGAGGAGCTGCTGGAGCGCATCGAAGAGGCCGACGGTGTCCGCCCCACCAACGAGTCCGCGGACCTCGTCATCGCGGGGAGCCGCCCCGGCAGCTTCCTCTTCGTCACTGAGGGCGACGACGTGGTGGGCTTCGCCGTCGTCGATGCACGTGATGCCACCATCCAGTTGGGGGTCGACCCCGCGCACCGTCGACGTGGCCATGGCAGCGCGTTGCTCATGGCCGCGCTCGAATCGCATCCTCAGCACACCGTCTGGGCCTTCGGGACCCGGGAGGGGGCGACAGCACTCTCAGAGTCCATGGGTCTTCGGCCGGTGCGTGAACTATTGAAGATGGAGAGGCCACTTGCCGAGGAGGCATGGCCCGTCGTGCCGGATGGCTGGAGGATCCGCGCCTGGCAGCCGGAGGACGCTGAAGGAGTCGTCGCCACCAACGCATCTGCGTTCTCACACCACCCCGAGCAGGGAAAGTTGACGCTCGGCGAATTCAACGACCTCACGGAGCAGCCCTGGTTCTCCGCCGACGGACTGTTGCTGGCCACGCCCACGTCCGATCCCAGCAATGTCGCAGGCTTCCACTGGACCAAACGCCAGGATGAGACCACCGGTGAGGTCTACGTCCTCGCCGTGGATCCGGAGCACGCCGGACACGGCCTGGGGCGGGTACTTCTGGAGGCTGGGCTCGCCCACCTCAGGGCCACGGGATGCACCAGGGTGATCCTCTTCGTGGAGGCGAGTGAGAATCGTGTGGTCAGGCTGTATCAATCCGCTAGCTTTGTGACCAGCAACACCGACACCAGCTACCGAACTTGAGGAACCCCATGGCCGTGGAGCATCTGGAGCTTGATCTGGACCAGGCGAACGAGGAGCCCCTGCCCGCCGACCGTTACTCCGACCGGGAGATGCAGTGGCTTGAGTTCAACAACCGAGTGCTGGACCTCGCCAAGGACGCCACCCGTATCCCCCTGATTGAGCGGGCGAAGTTCCTCGCGATCTTCTCCAACAACCTCGACGAGTTCTTCATGGTCCGCGTCGCAGGCCTGAAGCGGCGGATCCATGCGGGCGTGGCAGTTCCCAGCGTCACCGGCCAGATGCCCGGCGAAGTCCACGCATCGATCCTGCAGCGCACCGCCGAACTGGTGGCGGAGCAGTCGCGCGTGTTCCAGGAGGATGTTCGTCCCGCCCTGCGGGATGAGGGCATCGAAATCCTGACGTGGGGCGAGCTGACCGCGGCCGAGAAGGACGAGATGCGGACCCTGTTCGCCGAACGCGTCTTCCCCGTTCTCACGCCACTGGCAGTCGACCCCTCCCACCCCTTCCCCTACATCTCCGGACTGTCGATCAACCTCGCCGTGATCCTGCGCAATCCCGACACCGGGGGCAGGCAGTTCGCACGGGTGAAGGTGCCTCCGGTGCTCGCCCGGTTCGTGAAACTGGCCGAGGGCCGTTTCCTGCCGCTGGAGGAGATCATCGCCCGCCACCTCGGGCAACTCTTCACCGGCATGGAGGTCATCAGCCACACCACGTTCAGGGTGACCCGGAACGAGGACATCGAGGTGGAGGAGGACGACGCCGAGAACCTGCTGTTCGCCCTCGAGAAGGAACTCCTTCGCCGCAGGGTCGGCCGGCCCCCGGTACGCCTCGAAGTCGAGGACGACATCGACGACAGGATGATCTCCCGGATCATCAGCGAACTCGACGTCGCCGACGCAGAGGTGTTCCGGCTGCCCGCTCCACTGGACCTCTCGGGGCTCTTCGCGCTGGAGGACACCCCACGGGAGGACCTCAAGTACCCCAACTTCCTGCCCATCACGCACCCCGACCTCGCGGAGGTGGAGAGCGCGCGGCCGGCGGACATGTTCAAGGCGTTGAAGAAGCGCGACGTGCTGGTACAGCACCCCTACGACTCCTTCGCCACGTCGGTGCAGCGCTTCATCGAGCAGGCCGCCAGCGATCCTGCGGTGCTCGCCATCAAGCAGACCCTCTACCGCACCTCCGGCGACTCCCCCATCGTCGACGCCCTGATCGAGGCGGCCGCCATGGGCAAGCAGGTGCTCGCCGTGGTGGAGATCAAGGCCCGATTCGATGAGCAGGCCAACATCGGTTTCGCCCGCGAACTGGAGAAGGCGGGCGTCCACGTCGTCTACGGCATGGTGGGGCTGAAGACCCATTGCAAGCTGGCGTTGGTGGTGCGGGAGGAGAGCGACGGCAGTCTGCGTCGCTACGCCCACATCGGCACCGGCAACTACAACCCGAAGACCGCCCGGATGTATGAGGACATGGGTTTGCTGACCAGCAACCCCATCATCACCGACGACATCGCACGGCTGTTCAACCACCTCTCGGGCATGACGCAGGAGACGAACTACCGCAGGCTGCTGGTGGCCCCCCACGGCATCCGATCAGGCTTGCTGGCGCTCATCTCCAAGGAGGTGGAGAATCACCGCGCGGGGCTGCCATCCGGCATCCGGATCAAGGTGAATTCCGTCGTGGACGAAGACCTCATCGACGCGCTCTACCGTGCCTCACAGGCCGGTGTGATGGTCGACATGTGGGTGCGGGGCACCTGCACCATCCGTCCCGGTGTGCCCGGTCTGAGCGAGAACATTCGTGTGCGATCCATCCTGGGCCGCTTCCTCGAACACTCCCGCCTCTTCTGCTTCACGGGCGCCGGCGCACCGATGGTGGGCATCGGCTCAGCGGACATGATGCACCGGAACCTGGACCGCCGCGTCGAGGCCATCGTGTCGCTCGGCAATCCCCAGCACATCCAGCAGATCGAGGAATTGTTCGACCTCGCGTTCGCGCCGGACGTGGTCCACTGGGAACTGGTCGACGACACGTGGACGTCCCACACCACCAACGCGGAGGGCGAACCGTTGACCGACCTGCAGGACGATCTCATCCGGCAGTCCCGACAGCGCCGCAACCGATGAGCAGGAAGCCCAGCGTCATCGCCGCTGGTGGGGTGGTGCTGCGGACCCATCACAACAAGGGTGAGCAGGTCCTCCTGATCCACCGGGAGAGCTACGACGACTGGTCGCTGCCGAAGGGCAAGGGCCTGAGTGATGAGCTCCTGCCCGAGACGGCCATCCGGGAGATCCGCGAGGAGACCGGCGTCACCGCGCGCCTCGACCTGAGGCTGCCGACCCAGCGCTACACCGTGGCCAAGGGGTTGAAGGCCACGCACTACTGGCGCGCGGGCGTGGTGGAGCAGAGGCCGCGAAAACCGGACCTGGAGGTCCAGCGGGTCAAATGGTTCACCCTCGCGGAGGCCATGGCGCTGCTGACGTACGAGACTGACCGGGAGGTGGTGCAGGCCGCCATGGACATGCCCGCCACCAACGTCCTGATGCTCGTGCGCCATGGCAAGGCGATGCTTCGCAAGGACTGGACAGGGCCGGACCAGCGCCGTCGGTTGGCGGGGCGCGGGCGCAAGCAGTCGCAGCGGCTGATGGACCTGCTGGACGCGTTCGGCATCGAACGCCTCGTGAGTTCCTCCGCGACGCGGTGCTTCCAGACCCTGGAGCCCTACGCCGAATCGCGTCGCCTTCCCATCCGCAAGGTGGACATCCTCACGGAGGAGGAAGGCACCAAGCATCCCAAACGGGTCGCCCGTTTCATGACAGAACTGAAGGGCGGGCTCGACCGCCCCACCGCGGTCTGCGGACATCGCCCCGTGCTCCCCGCCATGTACCTGGGGCTGGGTGTCGACGAAAAACCGATGGTGGTGGCCGAGGCCGTCGCCCTGCACCTGGATGCCACCGGGGCCCTCATCCGCTCCGAGGTCTTCAAGCCCACAGCCTGAGAACTGGCCTGCTGTTCATCGGCTGTTCACACAATGGGTGGCAGCCGGTCACCTTGGCTGCCTAGTTTCGGTTCCGTGTCAACCACTCGTTGCGTGCGCCGCGTCCTGGTGAGGAGCCTCGCTATCCCGATCGCCCTGTGCGCGGCACTGCTGGCGTCGTCGTGTGCCCTCAACGAGCGGCCCGTCGACCCAAGTACGGATTCGGGCGTCCGTGGAACGCTGAACGGCATGGGGGCCTCCTCCATGTCGGTGGCGCAGGAGAACTGGATCGCACAGTTCCAAACCGCCCACGCCAGATCCACCGTCATCTACGCCCCTGAGGGTTCCGGAGCTGGCCGGGACGCGTTCATGGGTGGGGGAACGGACTTCGCCGGGTCCGATCGTGCTTTCAGCGTGGCCGAGAACGTCGTCGGTGCCTTTGCTGCCTGCGCAGCGGACTCGTCCGCCCTCGACCTCCCCCTCTACATCTCCCCCATCGCCATCGTCTTCAACGTCGACGGTGTGAGCGAG
Organism: Propionibacteriaceae bacterium; assembly: GCA_030537675.1. Taxonomy (GTDB): domain Bacteria; phylum Actinomycetota; class Actinomycetes; order Propionibacteriales; family Propionibacteriaceae; genus Arachnia. The sequence goes on from JAUNVL010000084.1 coordinate 10,215, forward strand.
CTCAACCTCACGCCCGAAGTACTGGCCAGCATCTTTGCGGGCGACGTCTCGACATGGTCCGACAAGCGCATCGCCGCGCTGAACCCCGACGCGGAGCTTCCTGATCTGCAGGTCTCGGCCGTTCACCGCTCGGACGACTCCGGCACCACGGCGAACTTCACTGGCTACCTCTCTGCGGCAGCGGGCAGCATCTGGGAGTCCGCACCCTCCGGGGCGTGGCCCTTCAACAGCGGCGAGGCCGCCAAGGGGACCTCCGGTGTGGTGTCCGCCGTCCGGGGTGGCGTCGGAACCATCGGATACGTCGACGCGTCCCAGGCTGGAGAGCTCCCGACCGCGCGGATTGGCCGGGGGGGCGCCTTTGAGGCTCCCACACCGGAGGCTGCTGCCCTGGCCGTGGAGTCCTCACCCATCGAGGAGGGGCGGGCACAGCACGACGTCGTCATTGCCTTGGACGCCGAGGCCCCCGGATACCCCATCGTGCTGGTCTCCTACGTGATCGCCTGCGAGCGCTACCGCGATGCCGACAAGGCCGAGCTGGTGCGGACGTACCTGGGCTACGTGGCCTCGGTGGAGGGCCAGAACGCTGCCGCCGCCGGGGCCGGTGCCGCGCCGCTGACCGAGCGCTTGCGCACGCTGGTCCTGGCCGCCATCGAATCGGTCAGGTGAACCGCCCATGAGCCAGGACGTCGCGCCGCTGGACGCGTCACATGATCTGCAGCGCAGCGCCAAGAGGTTCGGAGACACTCTCTTCAAGGGCGTCTCCACCGGCTCAGGCATCGCCATTCTCGCCGTGCTTGCAGCGGTCGCGTGCTTCCTGGTGGGCATGTCCATCCCTGCCCTCACCGCCGACGCATCCGAGTTGCCCTTCGGCGAGTTCTGGTCCTACGTCGCACCGTACGCCTTCGGGACCGTCTGGGCCGCCGCGCTCGCCATGGTGTTCGCGGTACCGATGTCTGTGGGCATCGCCCTCTTCCTGACCCACTACGCACCCAAGGTGCTGCGCCAGGTCTTCGGCTACATCATCGACCTGCTGGCGGCGGTGCCGTCCGTGGTGTTCGGACTGTGGGGCATCAACGTGTTGGCTCCGCTGGTACGTCCCCTCTACGTCTGGCTCCATGAGTACCTCGGCTGGATACCGCTGTTCTCCGGCCCGGTCTCCGGAACCGGCCGCACCATCCTCACAGTGGCCGTCGTGCTGGCGGTGATGGTCCTGCCGATCATCACCGCCATGTGCCGTGAGGTCTTCAGCCAGACCCCCCGCCTCCACGAGGAAGCGGCACTTGCGCTGGGGGCCACCCGGTGGGAGATGATCCGCACGGCCGTCCTGCCGTACGGCATGCCGGGCATCGTTTCCGGCTGCATGCTGGGCCTGGGACGGGCACTGGGCGAGACCATGGCCGTGGCGATGGTCCTGTCACCCGCGGCGATCATCAACTTCGACCTCCTCACCTCCAGCAACCCCAACACCATCGCGGCCAACATCGCCCTGACGTTCCCGGAGGCCTACCAGTTGGGCGTCAACCAACTGATCGCCACTGGACTCGTGCTGTTCGTGATCACCCTGGCGGTCAACATGACGGCACGCTGGGTCATTTCCCGCCGCGCAGAATTCTCGGGGGCCAACTGATGCCCAAGTCGATCCCGAGCCTGCGCACCCCGGTCAACGTCATGACAGCCGGCCAGTTGCCCCGCTTCACAGGCCCCGCACTGCTGGTGGTGTCCCTCGTGCTCACCGCGGCCGTGCTGTCCCTGGTGGGCACCGTCCACCCGGCGGCGGTGACCATCATCGGCGCCGTCGTGTTCCTCCTGGCGAACTTTGCCCTGTCCTCCAGCATCGAAGGGCGGCGCAGGGCCACGGACCGGTTGGCAGCCCACACCGTCACGGGTTTCTTCATCCTCGCGTTGGCGCCGCTCGTGTCGTTGATCTGGGGCACGCTCGTCAGCGGCCTGGCGCGCATGGATTTCCAGTTCTTCGCCCACTCGATGCGCAATGTCATCGGGGAGGGCGGCGGAGCGGCGCACGCCATCTGGGGCACGCTCATCATCACGGGGATGGCGACGCTGTTCTCCGTCCCCATCGGGCTGATGGCGGCCATCTACCTGGTGGAGTATGGGGCTGGTCGACGGTTGGCCTCCGCCATCCGATTCTTCGTCGACGTGATGACGGGCATCCCTTCCATCGTGGCCGGACTGTTCGCCTACACCCTGTTCTCACTCGTCATGGGTCCCGGGACGAAGGTCGGCATCGCTGGTGCCGTGGCACTCAGCGTGCTGATGATCCCCACCGTCGTGCGCTCCACCGAGGAGATGCTGCGGCTCGTACCGAGTGAACTGCGGGAGGCCTCCTATGCGCTGGGGGTGCCCAAGTGGCGCACAATCCTGCGCGTGGTGCTGCCGACGTCATTGGCGGGCATCATCACCGGCGTGGTGCTGGCCATCGCCCGCATCATCGGTGAGACGGCGCCGCTGCTGGTCACCGCCGGCATCACGTCGTCGCTGAACACCAACCCGCTGGCCGAGCCCATGGCCACGCTGCCCGTCTTCGTGTACTACCAGTACGTGACCCCCGGCATCCCGCAGGACCCCTACATTGCCCGGGCCTGGGCGGGGGCCCTCACGCTGATCCTGATCGTGATGCTGCTGAACCTCGCAGGTCGGCTCATCGCGTGGAAATTCGCCCCCAAGCCCGGCCGCTGAGAAGAGAGAAGCTGCGATGTCCAAGCGCATCGAGATCAAGGATCTCGACATCTACTACGGCAAGTTCCACGCCGTCAGCGGCGTCAACATGACCAT
>JAUNVL010000085.1 GCA_030537675.1 Propionibacteriaceae bacterium
TTGTTGATAAGCGCGTGGAGGCCGTCCCTGAGTCGGAACGTAATCTCATGTACGCGGGTGCCTCTCATGGCAAGCCGCGTACTCAGTCATTCGAGATTTCCCCGGACCTCTTTCACGAGGGCACCAACGTCGTGGCGGTCGCTCTCTACCAGGACAGTAAGTCCAGCTCGGACATCTACTTCGACATGCCGCGCCTGACGATGACGCGCGGTGACGAGCCCGTCGATCCCGACCCCACGGATGATCCGTCCGATGATCCTTCGGATGAGCCGACTGAGGAGCCAAGCGAGGAACCGACTGTTGAACCCTCTGAGGAACCGTCTGCGGAGCCGACGGTGGAGCCTTCGGAAGAGCCTACCGAAGAACCCTCGCAAGAGCCGACCGCTGAGCCTACCGAGGAGCCAGAGCCCACGGTGGAGCCTTCCGTCGAACCGAGCAAGGAGCCTGAGCCGGAAGCGAGTGAGGCACCGAGCGTGGAAGCGAGCGAGGATCCCACAACTCAGCCAGCTCCTTCCACCACCGGACCGGACGATCCTCGGCCGACAAATCAGCCTCAGCCCGGCGGAGCCGGAAAGTCCCCGAACCTCCCGCATACCGGGGCTCCGGTAGCCGTCCTGGGGTCGCTGTCGCTCGTCGCGGTGATCGCGGGTCTGGTTCTGCTGGTGGCACGCCGGCGCTCGCGGTGGTCGTGAGGCTATGAGCGGTCAGGAGGGGAGATTGACTAGAGGCATTGCCATTATCTGCGGTGTCCTCGCGTTATCCGGCTGCGGCCGGTCGGTCTCCCCTCCTCCCGCCATCGATTCCCCGCCCGCCCCGACTTCCAGTATCGAGGAGGTGAGGAACACCGAACGGGAGCTGGTCGCCCTCGTCTTAGCCGGGGAGGACGAGGTGGGCGTGATCCGGTCTTCGCTTGAGGAACGTGCCGAAGTGGACTGGCGGGAGCTATCTTCCGGCGAGGCTTATGAGGGCGTGCTGTCGGCATTCGAGGAAGCCCCCGAGCTCATTGTGGTGGTGGGGCCGGGGCTGTTGCCCGAGGTGGATATTATCTCCGCCTCTTATCTCGACCAGGAGGTCGTACTGCTCGGCGGACAGATCGCAGAACCCACCGAGAATGTCACCGCGATCCTGTGGCCGGGTGCCGATGATCGGGCGGCCCTGGCCGGCAGCGAACTCTCGTTTGAAGGCGGGGATAGGTGGGGTGAACGGGCGGTCCAGGTGGCCCTGGATCCCGCCTCCTCCGGGCGCGAAGTCATCACGCTGACAGATAGCGGACTGGGGTAGCTTCGCTCAAGGACCGCACACCGCGACGTAAGGGCCACGGTGCACAATGACGTGTGGCTGAGAGGTGAGGCTAAGTCCGCCGCGCCCATCGCGGCGGATAAGAAAGGCCGTAGGCAGCAGCCACAAGCAGTACTACGGCGGTAACGCCGGTCAGCTCTGCGATGCTCGCGTGTTCACGCAGCAAAAACACCGCCGTTTCCGGAGAGGGTGATGCTGCCGCCATCATCATCGACACCAGCATGACCAGCGTCGGCAGGACGGCGCTCAAGGTGGCGGGGACGATGAGGGAGGAGAGGCAGGCGAGGGAGAAGAAGGCGAGCCGGTTGCGCACCGAACCGCTGAGATCCAATCCGTCCACGCACCACAGTCCGGGCACGGTGGCGACGAGAGCGGCGAGGAGACACCAGCCGAATCGCGCTGTCCGCCAGTGGCGCCGGTGCGGGAATTCCAACGGACCAAAGCCGCTGTGCAGCATGGTCACGCAGACCGCGATGGTGATGAGGGGGAGGAGTAGCCCCCAATGCGCTGGGTGGCCCATATTCCAGGGCAGTATGGCGGGCAGGGAACCCAGGAGGGTTTCGGCAGCCACGGCGGCCACCATCGCCCATCGCAGCGGGACGGGGACATGGGTGCGGAACCAGATTGCGGCCTCGCCCTTCACAGTCCCTCGCATCGCTTGAGCTTGTCCCAGCCGGTGCGGAAGCGCTTTGCCGCCTCCTTCCGCTTCGCGAGATCCTCACTGGTCACCACGGTGGTGAGCGCCCCGGCGGTGCTCTCTTGGAGGGAGAAGAACTGGTCACTCGGCGATTCATCGCCCCACAGCCCCGGACACCACACGGGCGCCGTGATCTGGTTGATCAGCCGCGACACCTCGATCGTGCCGGAGCGGAAGTCCAGCTGGTCCCCGGTGAGGGTGTAGGTCGCAACCGATCCGGGAGGACCCTCCGGAACATCCTTGAATTCGCCCGCGGGCGGCAGCTCGTAGAAGAGGGTGGGGAAGTCGGTGATCCCAACCTCGGCGACAGCCATGGTGATTGTCGACCACGCAGCCATCACCTCGTCGCTCTTGTGATTGTGCTGAGCGTTAATGCACACTTCGCCAGTGGCGGGAGGGCGAGAATCCGGGCCCATCTTGACACATCCCACACCATCGGTCAGGTCCTCCACGGGAAGGAATCTCGGCGCGCTGACGAGATCGGGCGCAAGCGAGATGAGGAGGGCTGTGGCAAGGGCGATGACGCCATTGCGAAGAGATTTGGCGGGCGGACCGAAAAGGCAGTTGGCTTCGGCAAGCAAGAGGACGGTCAGGCCCACAACCGACGTGATCATTGCCGGTTCGGACAGGCGTAGGCCGAGAAGTGAATCGTTGACGCCCCCGATCATGAGCACCGGGAAGGAGCCCAGGTAACTGTTGAGCAGGGCAAGAAGTGAGAGGGCGAAGGCGGCCAGCGGACCGTAGATCTTGCCGAGCACTCGGCCGAGAATGAGTCCCCCACCGAGGAGGGCCGCCACGGTGGCAATCCCGGCGAACACGGTGGCGAGTGAGGAGATCTCCACGGACCCGGGTACGGCCGAGATGTAGGTAACCATGTATGCCCAGGTGATAAGCGTGGGTGCCGTGGCGGCCAGGGTGGTCCAGGCCCACCACCTTCGAATCATCGCGGAACGAACATCACCCCGGCCCCACACCACCGGCTCGGAACGCGGGAACAGTCGCGCCCCATCCCACGCCGCGAGAGTGGCGAAAACCGAGCCGCACAGGTAGGTTGCCGTCCACACCCAGGTGGCACTGAGCAGCGCCTCTCCCAGCCAGGGTTGGGCGCCATTGATGAGATTCAGGCCCTGGGCGATGATGGCAGCGAAGAAGCAGAGGGCGGGGGTAAGGGTCAGGCGAAAGAGTTTCATCATGCCACCTCCGGAGTAGTGTTCCAGTGGCGGTATGCCGCGGTCCAGGCCTCCACGCCCCCAAGACCTCCCCCGCCTGCTCCGCTTGGAAGGACGGACAGATACTCGGTGGCGGGGCCGGCAAACACGGTCCGCCCGGCCACAATGTGGAGGACGTGATCGGCAACCCCGGCCAGGTCCTCCACGATGTGTGAGGAGATGAGGACGAGACGCTCGGAGCCCAGGTGGCGCACCGTATCGCGCAAGGTTGCCCGCTGATCCAGGTCGAGTCCCGCGGACGGCTCATCCATGAGCAGGATCGGGGGACTGGCGAGCAGGGCTTGGCCGACAACTGCGCGGCGCCGCTGCCCACCGGAAAGCTGGTTCAGGCGCAGATGTCCGTGGCCGGTGAGGTTCACGGAGGCCAGCGCGCGCTCCACCGCATCCGCCCGCCCCTTTGCGGGCACGCGTCGCACGAGCGCCAGGTACTCAAAGGCCTCCCGCAGGGTCAGCCTCCCCGGCATACTCAACCCCTGGGGAATGAGCTCGACCGTGCCGGTGGCGCGAATGCTTCCCGCAGCCGGGGAGAGCTCGGTGCTGAGCAGCCGGAACAGCGTGGACTTTCCCGCCCCGTTCGAGCCCAGCACCGCCCAGATGTGCCCGCCGCGAGCGGAGAAGGTGAACGGGCCGAAAACGGGTCCGCCGCTCGGGTAGGAGAACGTCACCGAATCGACGTGAAGGGCCATTTCGCACATTTTTATCGGGGCCAGAGGCGTAGGTGCCTAGAACAGGCGTCGAAAGCGAATCGAATATCTTCACAGACAGCTAACTCAACCTTTGACGCATTGTAAGAGAACGGCATGTAAATTTTGGGGTAGCTAATCCACCTGCTGTCGTTGTAACGTTCGCTCGCAACGGTTGAGCTTGGCGCATTCTTGCCTCTAAGGGTCTTGCTGAGAACGACATAGACTGTACTGTCGCCAGGCTTGTAGTCTCGGATATAGCCTCCTGCGACAACCGCCCTCTGGTTTTTGGCTAGGCGGTAGTCGTTGCTGTACTTTCCTGCTGTTGCGCCAACCTTAGATCCGTGGTGGTAGACAGTGAGAGGCATGATTTTTGTTGCGTAGTGCCCGGTGTAGGCGTTGAGGGGTGCGCAGAGAGTAATGGTGAGGATGAATGCGACGAGAACGGTCTGCAAAAATCGGCTTGTTGTCTTTCTGGTGGATTTCTGCTCAAGTGTCATGAGAAGGCCTTCCTGGCTGGTGTGATTATCGTCGGTATTGAATTCCGTCGGTCCATAAGATGGAAGAGCAGGAGTCGACCCGGAATCGAATGTCCACGCAAGTTTGCATTCCAGCGGATGCGGTCTTTGCGGACGGGTTGACATCCTTATATCGTGTGGAGCTATTCCAGTACCGTGTGTTGAATCTCGTGCCCTGAAGCTCTCCGTACTTGTGGTAGTCAAGGTGGCAGGAGACAGAAACATTGCTAAATCCGGTAACGCAGATCCCCGAGGATGATTGAAGTGTGGCTTTCCAGTAAGCTGATCTCCCGCCGGACCGGGATTTCCTTACCGAACCCCTGACCTTGTACCGAGTACCATTATCTTGGTTGATTGACCAGTAGCCCTTGCTGTAGTAATGCTCATTTTTGTTTGAATGGTGAATTTCCTTAAACCGGAGAGCGACACCTTCCGCGCCAGGGGCAATGATGCCCAGAGTGAGGGTGAACGACATCAGGATGGCGATTGCGGCAGGTTTAAGTAGTCTCATAATATCCTCCTCGATTGTCTGTAATTGCAGGATAGTGCCCGCTTTGCTGTCAGCGTCAAGAGTGTTTACTGACTTGTTATAAAAGTGTTATAATTGCGGGCATTCGGGTACGAATATTGGTGGGTCTGCTGCTCTGGCTCTAATTTCTGAAGCGCGATCCTGCGGCAGATTAACCGAGTGGTTAAGGATAGCCTTGAATCAGGACCTTGGGATGGTCGATAGCGTCGTTGAGATGCGGCCGCTTATGGGGCGTAGTCGGTGGAATTTAAATCTGACGGCAATGTCAGTGAAATGACGTCTTTTCGCCGCTTTCACGCCACCGAGAGCGTGGTATTGAATGCTAAGGTATCTCGCCATTCTTCGGTTGGGAATCAGGCGTGAGACGAGAAACTGTTATGCGAGAACAGGGAACGAATCTACACAAGTAAATGGTGAGAGCTTTTTGGAACGGTCAGCGAAACAACCACCAAAGATTAGAGCAAGCAAACGATGTCGAGCCTGTGCCATGTTCGAGCAAGAGACCATCCGACTCCCCTAGATCTGTTTCAATTCGGAGGCTTAGAAGCCGGAGCCAACGATGTGGCTATTTTGCAACTGGTCGGTTAACTCTCGCTACGACTTTGCTTTTTCATCCCGACATTCAGAAATCTGTTCGGCGGGACCCCTGACTTCACAGCGCGAACAGATTCCGTTTCGCCTTTCCATTCTCCGACCAGGTTATCCCGTGGTTGGTATTGGGTCGCCACATTAGGTTTTGGTTCGGAGGTCGTCACCGCGGTTGGCTCGCAGGCACCTCGGGCCATGTAGGGAGCCGCATCGCATTGGCGATGACGAGGAGAACCGAGGCCTCGTGGACGAGCATGCCGAGCGCCATGGTGACCTCGCCGGCAAATACGCCGGTCATGAGGAGGGCGACGGTGAGCAGGGCGAGCGCGATGTTCTGGCGCATGACGGTGAGGGTGCGCCGGGCCAGGCCGATGGCGTGAGGCAGGCGCATGAGGTCATCGGACATGAGGGCAAGGTCTGCGGTTTCGGTAGCCACGGCCGAGCCGGCCGCACCCATCGCCACGCCAAGATCGGCGGAGGCTAGCGCCGGGGCGTCATTGACCCCGTCGCCGATCATGGCCACGGTGTGCCCAGCCTGGCGAAGGCGCTCGATCTCGTCGAGTTTGTCTTCCGGCAGCAGCTGGGCCGCCACCTCCTCGATTCCGGCCTGGTGGGCAACTGCGCGCGCTACCGGCTGAGCATCCCCCGTCAGCATGACGATTCTGGAGATCCCCTTCTCGCGCAGCTCGGTAATCATGGCGGGGGCGGAGGGGCGGATTTCATCGGCCACAGCGAGCACGCCGATCGCCTCGCCATCCACGGCAATGAGCATCGGGGTGTGCCCGGCCCCGGCGAGCGAGTCCGCGATTGTTGCGGCCCGACCAGCATCAATCCCGTGCTCCGCGAACAGGGCGGCATTGCCCGCAAGCACCTCATGTCCATCCACGCTCGCACAGATTCCCTTGCCGGGCACAGATTCGACCTTCTCGGCGAGTGAGGTATCAAGGCCGCGCTCCTTGGCTGCGTGCACGATCGGGGCGGCCAGCGGATGCTCGGATCCGGCCTCGGCCCGCCCCGCCCAGGCGAGTACCTCGGTCTCGGTGTGCGGGGAGAGGGGCGTGATGGTGGTGAGGACGGGAGTGCCTGCGGTGAGGGTGCCGGTCTTATCGAGCGCCACCGCATCCACCTTGGCCGCCGTCTCGAGATATTCCCCGCCCTTGATGAGGACGCCGTCGCGGGCCGCTCGGCCAATCCCGGAAACAATGGCGACCGGAATGGAGATAACGAGGGCTCCCGGGCATCCAATAACCAGAAGGGTGAGGGCGAGCTCAAGATCTCGCAAGACCAGCCCGGAAACCACGGCAAGAACAATGATGGCGGGGGTGTACCAGCGCGAGAACTGCTCCAGGAACGTTTGGGTGGGAGCCTTGGCCTCCTGGGCCTCTTCGACCCGGTGAATAATCCGGGCCAGCGTTGTATCCGCCCCCACGCCGGTGGCGGTGATCCGAAGGAAGCCGGAGCGGGAGATCGTGCCCGCATAGACGTTCTCGCCCACCGTCTTTTCCACGGGAACCGATTCGCCGGTGATCGTTGACTGGTCGATTGTGCCCCGGCCCGAGGCAACCACCCCGTCAACGGGCACCCGAGCACCAGTTTTGACGATGATGATCTCGCCGGGCGACACCTCGCCGGCGGCCACCTCTACCACCTGCCCGTCCCGCTCAAGGAGCGCAATATCGGGGGCGATGGCAATGAGCTCGGTGAGGGCCGAGCGCGTCTTATCCAAGGTGGCCGCCTCGAGGGCGGAACCGACGGAGAAGAGGAAGGTGACGGCGGCGGCCTCCCAGTAGTTGCCGATGAGGATGGCGCCGGTGGCCGCCACCGTCACGAGCGCATCAATACCAATATCGCGAGCTACCAGAGCTCGCCAGGCACTGAGCGCCACCCGCCATCCAGCCACCAGAGCCGCGGCTACCATCAGCACATCGCCCAGGGTGTGGTGACCGGCCGCCGAACCCACCCAGGAGGCGAGGATAAGTGCGGCGGAGATGGCGGGGAGTTTCCAGCGTTGCATTAGAACGCGGCAGGACGCGCCGTGAATCCCGCCTTCTTCACCTCATCCACGAGACTCTCAACGCTCACGGCGGGATCGTGGTCGATCTCGATCCGGGCGGTGGTGAAGTGAACCTTGACGTCCCTCACCCCGGAAATGTTGCTCAGACGCTTCTCGATCTTCGAGACGCACGAGGGGCAAGAAAAACCCTCGGAGCGCAGCAGGGTGTGGGTGGTTGTGGCAGGCATGTGCATTCCTTTCGTCGGCCTCGCAGCTGTGCTTATGCCGCGATCCTAGGAAGGGAGGCCCCGCCACTCCTTGACGTAGATCAATGACCGGAAATCTGGCCCGAAAGGTCGCGAAGATGCTGCTCATCGAGGATGATCGTCCACTGGCGCCCCGTCTGAATGACGCCGGACCGGGCCAGCCCGCTCATCACCCGGCTCACCGATTCGGTGGTCGAGGCGGTCATGGCCGCGAGATCCGCTCGAGACAGCGGGGTTTGGATGAGTAGGCCACCTTCGCGGGGTTCGCCAAACTTCGCCGCCAGCCGCAACAGGGCGTGGGCGACTCGCTGGGATACGGTGCCGGTCGCGGCGTGGAAGGCGCCCCGAGAATCGCGAAGCTGGGCCGACACCTCGGTAAAGGCGCGCAGTGCCACCTCCGGATAGTCGGTGAGAAGCTGACGGAAATCGGCGCCGGTGATCCGCAGCGTACACGTCGTCTCCAAGGCCACCACAGATTCGGGATGGGTGGGCACCCCGAGACTATCCACCCCACCAAACAGGTCTCCGGGGCCGAGAATATCGAGGACGGTTTCGCCTCCCTCGGGATTCGTTCGATGCACTTTGACCCGCCCCGCGGCCAGAATATGCAAAGCATCCGCCCGGTCTCCCTCGAGATAAAGGTAATCTCCACCAGCCCACCCCCGGGCGACCATGCGCGCATCAATATCGCGAAGATGCTCCTCCATGCCCGCAAACATCGGAACTTCGGAGAGAACGCGAAGGCGCAGCTCAAGCGGGCATTCATGCGGGTGTCCGCAAGAGCGGCGCAGCGGGGTGGTCCGTCGGGGCTTGCTCATGAGGACACCTTATAGCCAAGGCTGCGAGGTGCGCCCGCAGGTTTAGCCGCCTCTACCCGCGTGCCCCACGGGTAGAGATGCGTCAGGCCAAGAGCCGTTGAGGGACGCGAGCAGCTTAGTTCTTCGCCACCGATCCGCGCCGGTAGGCGAGGATGATGACCGGGATGAGGATCATGGCAACCAGGGGCCAGTAGGTGTGCCACCGCGCGTCGGTGTTCACCACGTGCGCGGTGATGCCCGAGGGGTAGAGGTGCTGAGTAAGCACAACCGCGCCGAAGACGATGGGTGCGCAGAGTTCGGGATTATACGGTGTGGTATTTCAGAAATTAACTAACCTTCAGGCCGAGCTCTCTGATGGGCGGTCTCCTCATGCACTCACTGACAAGAGTTATAGCGATGACGCTAGATCATTGTCAGCCTAGGGGAAATTCGTGGTCGCAGAAATCGATGAGTTCCTGGTCGTGGGTGCTGATAATGACGGTGACGCCTGTGTCGGCGCGTTGTCTCAGCAGCTCCATAATGAGCCGGCGATTGTCTTGGTCTAGCGAAGCTGTGGGTTCGTCAGCAAATAAGACGTCAGCCTGTTTGAAGATCGCTCGGGCCACCCCCAACCGTTGCTTCTCCCCGCCAGATAGCACTGATGCAATCTCCGTTATCCGGTCCTGGAGCCCCACCTGGGCAAGTACTGCCTTGACGTCGCCGCGGGTTTTCGCCTGCGGGCGCAGTGTCACGTTGTAGGCCACGGTTTCGTCGTCGATGATTCCGTAATCTTGGTAGATAAACGCCGCCCGCTGTTGCCAGAACTGGCTGCGCTGCTTGTCATTCCAGCCCGAGGTTGGCACCTGGTCTATGTAGACCTCACCGCTACTGGCTGGGGCGAGTAGTCCCAGCACGTTGAGCAGACTCGTCTTACCGCACCCGCTCGGGCCGGTCAGCGCGGTCAGGGTTCCCGGATCGCATTGCAGGCTGACCTGCTCAAAAATTGTGTGCTCCTTGATCCGGAACGCCAAGTTCTTGCCGGTGATAGTAGTCATGGGATCCTCACGCTCCTCGGCGGGCTATGCGGGCGAATTCACGTCGGGTGGTCAAGTGGTAGCAGACGGTGGCAACCAGGCCATACACGATTACGGTCAGGGCGAAAGCCGCGACGATAAACACCGGCCCGCCCTGCTGGGGCATGAGGAATGACAACGCTGCACCGATCACATAGAAGATGGCGGAGCGTGTCATATCTCCGGTAAGTACGCTCTGGTAGGCCGAGCGCAGACGCACGCCCGCCGTTTTCAGGATGAAGATCTTCTTGCGATGAGCGGCCGCCCATATCTCGGCACTCTGCCACGCGGTCACCGCCACGGTTGCCAAGATCAAGAGTGCGGCCACCAGGTACAGGGTGAACTGGCTCCAGAACTGTTGCCCGGTGGTCAGGGACGCGTCGGCAATACGATCGATTGACAGTACCGAGTCATACAAACCATGCTCACGCAATGCGGCCTCAACCTGGGTCGAGTCAGTGAAGAGCACATTCCCGTTCGACATGAGCGGCATCAAGAACCCACTGACCGTCATAGTGTTCGCCGGGTCATCAACCACGATCAGCAGAGGATTCTCCGCGTGCTTCAGGTCCCCTCCACGGGCTGCGTTTTGGCCCAGCGAGATGAACGGGGCCTCCTTGGTGGGCGCATACTCATACAGACGTACCTGCTGGCTAGCATCGGCGCCAGGGCGGATCCACAGCTCCACCTGCTCATCGATGAAAGTCTGGGTCGCCTCCGGCAGCTGCCCCTTTTCGACTGATGTCAGCCGATCCGAGTCCACGCCCAGCACAGTCAGGTAACGCTTATCGACGACATCGATTTCCGAGTAATCCGCCAGCTCGTCCGGGTTTAGCTTGATCACCGAGCCCACATCGACCGAGAGCGTCATATTTTGTGAGACGTTCGGGTCGGCGAAGAACGCCGTCGCCGCACGCTCCCCCTCGTCACTATCCAGGTATGTGAAGTCCTTAATCGAGACAGAAACCTGCTGCCCCAAACGCTCCATATCAGCGCTTTGCTGATACGACCTTTGTGCCATGTGCGCATATGTCAGCGCCGACGGCAGCACCAGCGCTGCCAACATCACCGCTAGACCGCGCACCAGCGCGTTAATACGCTGGTACCCGTGCACGGGAACGGTGCGGAACGCGACCGCCCGAGCCGACGGCGCAAGCACGAACGAAACCACCAACGCGACAGCCAGCATGATGGCGAAGCTGGCCGCAACCAGTATCAGGCTGCCACGCAGAACTAACAGCAGATCGCCCAGCGAATGCCGCACCCATACATATGCCAGGCACACCAGGGCACCAAGCGTGTAACCGGCTGCAGCCGCGCTGCCCGTCTTAACTACTGCCTCCCGATGAATCTCATGTGGCGCAACCCCACCGATCAGTTGGATCGAACGGGTTCTATGCCGCAAGAACACCCACGAGAGCACAAACGCCGCCACCAGCAGATTCGCCCCGATCCAGGACAGAGACAATCCGCTACGAGTCAACGTCTCATACACCGCAGCCAGCACACCTTGCGGCTCCTGATAAGTAACCTGCAGGCCATTATCCGCCGCCCACTGAGCCAGCGCATCAGCGAACCCGCTCACGTGCTCCACATAGTAGATACCGCCCAACGGAGTGTTTCCCAGCTCGGAAGCCGGCGCGAGTCGACCCTTCAGCCCGCCAACCAGCCAGGTGATATTGCCCTGCTCATCCACCTGGGGCGATAAACCCTGCACATGAGGTTCGGAAGTGGAGAAATAGAAGAGATTCCGTTCGCTCTCATGGTGGTCGGCATCGGTGGATCCCTTTAACAACAGCGTGTCGTACTCATCAGCCAGCCCCGTCAGTTCGGTGACGATCGCATCCTTGCTCAGCGCAGACTGTCCCAACCGCAAGTCGAACGAGGCACTCGCCCCTAATGGTGCGTTGTACTGGTCGCTCTGTACCGTCTGCACGCACACCAGCACGCTAACCAGCGCCACAAAAAACGCTGCCACAGCAATCAAACGCCGCATCACACGCTAACCCTCGCGATAGTCGGCACGCTCTCCCCTGGGCAGATTCGGTAGTAGCAGGGGTCAGTGCCGGGGTTGTTTGCCGCCCATAGTTCAGTCAAGGGTCCCTTGCCACATGCGGTAGGCACGTACCTAGATGTGCGGGCGGCTTTTGACTGTCGATCCGCAGCACTCATTGACGGTGCAGTGGGGCCGGTATTTGACATCCCAGAACCCATATTCCCGACTACCCTCCTTTGGGTGGGTGCTCAACGGGTTTCCTGGAGAAACCACGCAGGCTCAGCCACCGAGTCATCTGAGGCATGCACCGTCAACTGTGCGGTTAGTATCTCAGTGACCATCAGTAGCGAGGCTGCAGCACTAATTATCGCTGTCTTGACGTTCATGATAATACGGCCTCGAGGAAATCTGGCTACGACTCGCTAGAACGTTCTATTCTTGTTGAGCGCAACAGTCGTTTCAATCAGCTTTGAACCTTTTTCTGCTATATATGATCTTTAAATCACGTTGCCGTTTATGCGGGTGCGACTTCTGCGAATCGTCCGTTTTCCCTTTCCGCGCTCAAGGTTGCTATCTAGCCTAATAGTCAGTGGAGCGGGTGACGGTGTGTGATGAGGGGACATCGTTCCGGCATGTCTCACGACATCGTTCCGCTTGGGAGTGTCTAGTGGCCCGAGGCAACTGCACTGTTTGATGTCTCGCGACATCGTTCCGGTATGTCTCGCGACATTGTTCCGCCAGGCGGGGGCGGTGGAATATGAGCTACTCCAAAACCGTGCCATCGTCCTGGCCATCATCCAAGGCGGAATGACCACGAGCCAGGCAGCCAACCGATCCCACGTCTCCACCCGCTGGGTACGCAAATTTCTCACCGAGGAAGCGGTAGGGGCTACAGGGCCTGCACGTCTTTTAAGCTCACCAGCTTAGCGACGATGACGGCAGGATCAGTGGTGGTGAAGGTGGTATCGAGTTTGCTTTTCACACATCAAGCACGAACCATCTGCGCCCTTTTCACATGCACCAGCCCGCCGAAATCCGAAGAGTCGCATTGGCGGTAACGCGTAGGCCCCAAGTAGGTGGCGAATGTATGTACCAATGTATGCACCGCGCCCGATATGAGAACTACACTACGTTGGGCGATAAAGCTACTTTTCGTTGCTATCTAGCCGAAAAATCAGTGGA
>JAUNVL010000086.1:0-3775 GCA_030537675.1 Propionibacteriaceae bacterium
GGATTCTCGTGGACCGGGCGTCTCCGCAGGGGATCTGTCCGACCCCCGTGGTTGTCGAGATCCCGTGGAGCAGTCCGGCCTGAGTGCTGAACCGATTTAGTGTGTGAGAAGGGCGCCGTGGCCCTGTTCCGCGGTCACTCCATCGTGGAAGGGCTCACCGC
Source organism: Propionibacteriaceae bacterium (assembly GCA_030537675.1). Classification (GTDB taxonomy): domain Bacteria; phylum Actinomycetota; class Actinomycetes; order Propionibacteriales; family Propionibacteriaceae; genus Arachnia. The sequence goes on from JAUNVL010000086.1 coordinate 162, forward strand.
ACATGAAACGCATCATGGCTGGCATCGCCGCCGGCGCACTCCTGTTGGGATCCGTGGCGTTGGTCACACAAGCTGCCGACAGCATCGCCCCCGGTCAGGAAAAGACTCTGGCGTCCGCGCAACCCCGGTTCTCGGGATACCGCCTCCAGGAAATCCGGGACTGGTCCCCTGAAACCGACCCACACTCCGATTTCCTGCGGGCAGCTGTGCCCCTGCAGGACCGCATCTCCCCGCTTCCGGCGACGCAGGCCGACCCCGCGCTGGATGGCAAGGCCGAGGTCATGCTGATGCAGGGGGACTACGGCAATGCGTTCTTCGACACCCCAATGGTCAACAATGACTTCTCGAACCACACGCTGAATTTCTGGCAGTACGTCGACTACTTCAGCCCCTGGCACGGCGCCGCGACGGCCAGCACGCCGTCGTCGCTCTACGACCCGGCCAACAGCGACTGGCGCAACCGCGGTTTCGAGTTCGGCATCCTGAACATCCCGAACCCCGCCTACACCAACGCTGCACACCGCAACGGGGTGAAGTCCGTGGCCACCATTTACTTCGACCCCGCGTTCCGCCCCGGGCTGACATTCACGGAGTCCTTCGTCAAGGATCCCGAGTCCCACGGCTACGTCATCGCGGAGAAGCTGCTGGAGATGGCTGAGTACTACGGCTTCGACGGCTACTTCCTGAACCAGGAGGAATCCGGCGACGAGAGCGAGTTCAAGCCCTTCATGGCCTACCTCACGGGCAAGGGTCTCTACACGCAGTGGTACGACACGAACAGCTACTTCAACGCCAGCAAGGCGGAGTGGCTGAAGGATGAGACCCATGGCCAGATCCATGACTCCGTCTTCGTCAACTATGGCTGGCCGAACAATCCCGAGGGCTCCCTGAACTACGCGGAGAGCCTCGGAGTGGACCCGTTCGAGAGTCTGTTCTTCGGAGTGGAGGCGAACCAGGGCAAGTTCTCCGGCAGCCACCCTTCCGCGAGCAGGCTCCCGTTGCTGTATGCGCCGGACACACACAGTCCCCGCGCGTCCGTGGCGTTGTTCACCCCGAGCGACTACTACCAGCGCGGACTTGACGATGACATCAAGTTGCCCGATCTCACGGCGGAACTGCCGCTCATGCAGCAGGACGCCTTCCAGTGGATGATCACCGAGCGGGAACGCATGTACTTCTCCGGCGTCAAGGAGAATCCGCGTGACACCGGCAAGTTTCCCGGATACGCGCGGCCTGACGTCGGTGTGACGAATGCGTCAGGCTGGGTGGGCGTCGCCGACTTCACGCCCGAGCGTTCCGTCATCGACGGCAGCAGCTTCCACACGTCCTTCAACACCGGCCACGGCATGCAGTGGTTCGATGGCGGCAACGCCGCCGGTGACCAGTGGACCGACATCAATGCCCAGTCCATCCTCCCGAGCTGGCAGTGGTGGGTGGACACCGAGGGTACGCGGCCGGACGTGGACTTCGACTACGGCGCACAGCTTCCCCGGAAGAGCACCACGGGAGCGGATGTGGCGTCCCCGTTCGCACCGCAGGGCGCGTGGGCTGGTGGCAGTTCACTGGTGGTCCACGGCGACATGTCCGCGCCCTCGACGGTGCGGCTGTTCAAGACCGACCTCGCTGTTGGCGAGGACTCGCGCGCATCGGTGACGTTCAAGAAATCGTCCGCTGATGCAGCTCCCATGCATCTGGCGCTCGTGTTCGCGGACGCACCGACGGATGTGGTCACGCTCGACGTGGCCGACACCACGTCGGCAGGGGAGTGGAGAACCAGCACGGTCGACCTGTCGGCTCACGATGGACGCAGCATCGCCACCATCGGCCTGCAGTTCGGCGAGGCCGACGACTACCAGATGAACGTCGGCGGGATCACCGTGACTACCGGTGCGTCAGCACCCGCTGCCCCCGAAGGTTTTCGTGTGGCCGGCGTCCATGATGATGGCCAGGTTTTCCTGGAATGGGACATGGCGCCGTTCGAGCAGGTCGACAGCTACGTGGTGGAGGCCATGGATGACGCCGGTGCCACCACCCACATCAGTTCCGGGTACGCCGACGTCGCATATGCGAAGAACGCTCCCACCACGGGCTCGGTGACCTACACGATCCGGGCCATCGGCAAGGATGGCTCCGCCTCTCCTGCCAAGAGCGTCAGCCACGACTTCACGGCGCAACCGCGTGACATCGTCGTGGCGGAGTCGCCCACGTCGACGGGTCTTCTGGTGCAGGCCAGGGATGCGGGCAGCATCGAGGTGAACTGGGAGCCCGGCTCCAGCGCGGGCCGCTCCTGCCACGTCGACGTCAAGCTGCTGCAGTTGGCGCCCGGCAGCATCGACGACCAGCCGTACGCGGTCGACGTGCCCTGCGCCGCCGGCACCGCCGTGGTTCCGGTTCCCGTGCGGGAAGGGCATCTGTTCGACCTCACCGTGACCCCCGAGGGATCGCAGCAGGGGCTCACTGTCCGCGGCCACACGAGAGATGTCGTGGTGGCACCCATGCCGGCCTCTGACTTCGACATTGCCGGCGGCACGCTCGTCGTCCACACTCCCACCACGAAGGACTGGTGGAAGATCGACGTCTCGTTCCTGGACGCGGGAGCCGACGACGCGGATGCTTCGCCCATCTTCAAGGCGATCCGCGGCGATCGCGCGAGCGCGGGGATGCAGAGACCGCGAGCTCTGCCGTCATCCGAGGGCACCGTCGTGGTGAGGCTCACTGACTACTCCGGCAACGTCCGCACCACCAGAATCCCCGTTGCTGACGGGGTCATGGTGACGAAGACGGCCGCTCCGACGTTCCTGGTGACCCCGGATGCCGATCAGGCCCTGGAGTTGGGGGAGTCCATGGAGCCCGTGAAGGTCGTGGTGGAGGATGAATCGCCACTGACCCTGCAGATCGTCGGTGAACTGCCGGCGGGACTCGTGTGGCTGCCGTCGATGGACGACGTGGGTGGCACATTGTCGGGAACACCGGAGGTGGGCACGCACACCGTGGAATTGCGGGCGCTCGACTGGTACGGCAATGCCTCCACCCAGAGCATCACGCTCACGGTGGTGGACTCCACACCAACCCCGACCCCGACCCCAACCCCAACTCCAACTCCGACGCCGACGCCGACGCCCAGTCCATCACCCGGCCTCGACGTCTACACCACGCCCGGATTCCATTTCCTCAATGGACGGCACTGGTACACCTCCTGCGACGCGTACTCCATCACGCAGCGGTGCCGGACGGAGATCTGGGCAACCCAGATCAGGGTGATCGACGGTGCCTACACCAAGGTGAATGGCTGGGTCTTCAACAACCTCACCTATCTGCCGTCGCCGCGCTCGGTGTGGAAGGGCAACCCGCTCGGATACACCACATCCTGGACGGGCAGCAACGGCCGTGCATGGCGGACGGAATGTGACACGGCGATCAGTGGTGGCAATGGCTGTCGCTCCTACGTCTCCTCAACCGTCGTGGAGGAGCGACGCACTCCCACCGGCAGGATCAGCTACGTGGTGGTGGAGAAGATGGTCTTCAACAACATCGTGATGTTCAGCTGACGCTGGGCGAACAGAAGGGGGCCGGCCACTGCGGTCGGCCCCCTTCTGTCTCGCCCGGGACGATGC
>JAUNVL010000086.1:3875-12785 GCA_030537675.1 Propionibacteriaceae bacterium
GCTGTTGCCCAGGCGGTGACTGCTTCGAGGAGTCGACGCGCGATCTCCGGATGCTGCTGGGCCAGGTTGGTCTGCTCACAGGGATCCTCAGCCAGGTTGCAGAGAAAAAGTGGCTCGGCCAGTGCACGGTCAAGGTCCAGCCGGGGGTTGCAGACCAGCTTCCACCCGTCCTCGAGGATGGCGAGTTGATCGCCCTGGGACCAGAAGAGTTGGCCATGCGGCGATGGACCACCGACGAGCATCTCGCTGACGTCCCTGCCATCGAAGGATTCGCCGGAGGTGATTCCGGCCAGTGACACAACGGTCGGGACGACGTCGGACATCTGCGCCGGCAGATCACACACGCGCCCGGCAGGCAGTGCTCGCGGATAGCTGATGAGGAACGGCTCCCGGATGCCGCCGTCGAACAGGCTTCCCTTGTAGCCCCTGTACCCACCGGTCCTGCCGGCGGTCCATGGAGTCTGTGTGCCGTCGAGCCAATTGCGGACCTCGGCTGAGGGGCCGTTGTCGCTGGAGAAGATGATCACCGTGTCCTCCAGCAGGTCGCGTTGCCGGAGCGTCTCGACGATCCTGCCCACGCCGTCGTCAACGGCGGCGATCATGGCTGCGGTGATCCGTCGGTCCGCAGGCAGATCAGGGAAGCGGTCGAGGTAGTGCTGTGGCGCGTGCATCGGATAGTGCGGTGCGTTGTAGGGCACGTAACAGAAGAAGGGTTCGTCGTGGTGGTGGTCAATGAAGTCGACCGCCCGGTCAGTGATCCAGTCGGTCAGGTAGTGGCCGTTGTCCCAGATCTCGGTGTCGTTGTGCCAGAGGTCGTGCACGGGAGCGACACCACCGCCCTGGCCCCAGTAGAAGATGTGGCTGTAGTAATCGACGCAGCCCGCCAGGAAACCGTGGAACTCCTCGAACCCGTGCGCTGTGGGACGGCAGTCGGGGGTGACTCCCAGATGCCATTTGCCGAAGGCGCCGGTCCTGTAGCCGTGCTCCGCCAGGATCGATGCCAGCGTGCGGTGCTCTGTTGTGAGGCCTGGAGTGTTGCGGCTGCCGCCGAGGATGTTCGTGACGCCGGTGTTGATGGGGTGCTTGCCCGTCAGCAGTGCTGCGCGCGACGGGGAACAGACCGGCGCGTTGGAATACCAGTGCGTGGCCCGGACACCGCGATCGGCGAGGGCATCGAGGTGGGGGGTCAGCAGGTCGTCGGCTCCGAAGCAACCGAGATCGCCATGCCCGAGGTCGTCGGTGTAGATGATGACCACGCTCGGACGTCGGCTGACGGCTTGAGGCTGCGATTCCCCTGCGGGAATGTCCTCACCTGATGCACGAGGGGTGCGTTCGGACGCGTTGTTCATTGGCAAAGCCTCCACTAGCTTTCGGGCGGTTCCTCGCGGGTGGGTCGAGGACCGTTGTCGCGGTCTCAGGGAGCACGAGGTGAGTTGCGGACTTTCCTTGTGACGTGACACTGCTTGGGTCTAGAGTAGCTAAAACGGATTAGCTACCACTTCAAGGGAGAAGAAATGGCTGGATTTACGAGGCGTCGTCTGATCGCCACCACAGGAATCATTGGCGTGGCCCTCTCGCTCGGCGCGTGCGGCATGGGCGGATCGACACCTGCGAGCACCCAGGGCACGGGGTCCACTGACAGCGGCGAGCTCTCGGGCGAGATCACGTACCAGACGTGGTCCCTGAAGAACGAGAGATTCACCCCCTACTTCGAGGGACTCGTCGCAGCCTTCCAGGATGAGAACCCCGGCACCACGATCAAGTGGACTGACCAGCCCGGTGACGGCTACGCGGACAAGGTCATGCAGCAGGCCACGGCGAGCCAGCTCCCCGACGTGATCAACGTTCCGCCGGACTTCGCGTTCTCGCTGGCCGAGGCAGGCAAGCTCATGGACCTGAGGAAAGCTGATGCAGAGGCCCTGGATGCCTACACCGAGGGAGGTGTCCAGGCCTACGAGTTCGATGGCATGGAAGGCTCGTTCGGTTACCCGTGGTACCTCGGCACGGATCTCAACTGGTGGAACACCAAGGCGTTCACTGACTTCGGTCTGGACCCGGAGAAGCTGCCCACCACGCTTGACGAGATGTTCGAGCAGTCGAAGACCATGGCCAAGAACTCCAACGGGAAGATGTTCCTGATGTCGTCGGCTCCCGGCATCGCAGAGTTCTACGCAGCCGGGTCGCCGCTGTTCGCGGATGGCGAGTTCGTGTTCAACTCTGCGGAGGCCGTCAAGGTCCTGCAGCGCTACGTCGACCTCTACGCCGAGGGCGCGATGCCCCCAGAGGTGTTGCAGTCCACCTACCTCGGCAACTCCCAGCTCTACCTCCAGGGCAAGGTTGCCTGGACCAACGGCTCGGCAAGCCTGCCGAAGGATCTGGCCGAACAGGCCCCCTCGATCTCCGAGGTGACCGTCCCCACCCCGCGCATCGGCACCCCGCCGCTGTTCGTGCAGGGCATCTCCGTGGCCGCCGAATCGAAGAACCCCGCACTGGCACTCGCGTTCGCGCAGTTCGCCACCAACAACGACAACCAGGTCGAGTTCGTCAAACTGGCACAGGGCTTCCTGCCCGGCACCAAGCTGGCCAACGAGAACCCGGAGTCCTTCACGGACGCCATCGAGGACCCGAACATGGCGGAGGCCGCCAAACTGCTTGCCGCGCAGATGCCTGACGCGGAGGTCGCCGCCCCGGTGCAGTTCACCGACGCCATGGACACGTACACGCAGCAGCAGATCACCGCTGCCATGCGTGGCGACCTCTCCGCGCAGGACGCGCTGGACAAGGCCGTGAAGTACTGCAACGACAACCTGCCCAGCTGATCGTATGGACACCGAGTGGAGGAGGTCTGCATGAGATCACATCGTTGGTACACGCCATGGATACTGGTCGCTCCGGCCGTCATCTGGACAGTGGTGTTTGCGCTGTACCCATTCCTCAACACCATCATCCTGTCGTTCACGGATACCCGTGCGCTGACCGGTGGCAAGTGGGTGGGTATCGAGAACTATTCCCGCATGTTGGGGGACGAACAGTTCGGCAACGCCATGCTGACGACGTTCATCTACGTCATCGCATGCGTCCCGCTGCTGGCACTTCTACCGCTGTTGCTGGCGATGCTGGTCCTCAAGCAGATCCCCTTCATTTCGTTCTTCCGTACCACTGCCTATTTCCCCGTCATCGCCTCCGTGGTCGCGGTGTCGCTCATCTGGATGTGGATGTTCGACTCCCGCGGCATCATCAACGAGACGCTGCAGTTCCTGGGTGTCACTGACGCCCCGCTGCCGTTCCTCGTCGACCGCTGGATGCTGCTCGCAGTCTCGATCGGTCTCACCGTGTGGCGCGGTCTGGGCTACTACATGGTGGTCTACCTCGCGGCACTGGCCAACGTCAGTGATGAATTGCACGAGGCAGCGGCACTCGACGGCGCGGGCACCTTCTCCCGGTTCCTGCACATCACCATCCCCGGGGTGAGAGGAGCGATGCTGCTCATCACGGCACTGATTGCGGTCAGCGCCATGCGCATCTTCTCCGAGCTCTACATGCTCACCAATGGCACTGGCGGCCCCGGTGGCGAGAACTCCAGCCTCGTCATGGTCATCAAGCAGTTTGGCAGCGGACTGACCGGGCAGGTGGGGTACGCCTCGGCGCTCTCGGTTGTCCTCTTCCTCATCACGCTCGTGCCGCTCGCATTCCTGGGCTGGATCCAGAACGCAGGCGATCGCACGCCTCGTGAGAAGAAACAAACATCGCGTCGGAAGGCAGGTGCCACGGCATGAGCACGACAATCGAAGGGCCGCTCGACCCGAAGACCGAACTCCTCACCCGTGAAGCTGGCGATGTTCCGCCGCCCAAGCCGTACAAGGAGAAGCCGTGGCGGTCCCGGCGGGCATTCGACCCGAGGCGTCCGACGTTCGCGGGGCTCATGCTGCGCTACCTCCTGCTGATCGTGGTGCTCCTCATCGCCGTCGGCCCGTTCATCTGGCAGCTGTCCACCTCGCTCAAGGGCAACGAGGACATCTACGCCTTCCCGCCAAACATCATTCCCCAGGATCCGACGCTGTCCGCGTACTCCCAGGTCAATGAAGTCATCCCGATCTACCTCTATGCCTGGCACTCCGTCCTGGTGGCGGCGGCAGCGGTGATCGGCAACATCGTGTTCGCCACGCTCGCGGGCTACGCGGTGGGCACCATGCGGTTCAAAGGCAAGATGATCGTCATGGGCATCCTGTTCTCGGTGCTGCTGCTGCCCGGTGAGGTGACGCTCCTGAGCCAGTACGTCATCATCCGCAACCTCGGGCTGGCCAACTCCCTGGCGGGCGTTGCGCTCCCCGGCATCGTCGGCGCCATCAACGTCCTCCTCATGGCCACCGCGTGCCGAGGCATCCCCCAGGGTGTGCTCGACGCTGCAACGGTGGACGGCGCCACCACGGTGCAGCGGATCCGCCACATTGTGTGGCCGAACGTGAAGGGCATGGTGTCGGTCATCGCGGTGTTCTCCTTCATCGGAGCATGGGACGACTTCCTCTGGCCACTCATCGTCCTCAGCGATCCGGAGAAGTACACGCTCACGGTGGGCATGAGCTACCTGAACTCGACGTTCGCCGCGGATCCGCGCGTGATTGCAGCCGGCACCGTCATCGCGCTGGTCCCCATCATCATCGTCTTCGCCTCCGCCCAGCGAGTGTTCTTCAAGGGCGTCGAAGCAGGTGGCATCAAGGGCTGATCCCGCGAGTGATGGTCAACGCTTCTTTGTTGTCGACGAGGTGGGGAGAGCCGTGCCAGGGGGGATGCGTTCCATGGGTGGTGAGACGGACAGACCGCCGACGATCCGTGACATCGCGCGCATCGCCCAGGTCTCGGCCGGCGCCGTGTCCCTGGCGTTGAACAACAAGCCGGGTGTCTCCGACGAGACGAGGCAGCGCATAGCCGACGTCGCCGCGTCCGTCGGGTGGAAGGCGAACGTTGCCGCGAGGGCGCTGTCCTCCTCGAAGGCCGGAGCCATCGGCCTCGTGCTCGCCCGGCCGCGCGCCTCGGTGGACGCCGAGAGATTCTACTTCCAGTTCATCTGCGGTGTGGAAAGTGTGCTGACGGCCCACGATCATGCGCTGGTTCTGCAGATGGTGGACGATGTCTCCGAAGAGTTGGACGTGCTGCAGGCCTGGCGCGGGCAACGCCGCGTCGATGCCGCCATCCTCGTGGATCCCCGTCAGGACGACCCGCGTCCCGAGCGCCTGCGGCAGTTGCGCATGCCGTTCGTGACGGTCGGCTCACACCTGCCCGGTGGCGGAGCGGTGCTGATCGATGACAGCGCGATGCTCCGCGCAGCGGTCGACCACCTTGCCGAGCGCGGCCGCCGCCGAGTGGCCTACGTCAGTGGCTACGGAAATCTCCAGCACACCCATCGACGACAGCAGGCCTTCCTCCGTCGGGGCGAGGAACTGGGGATCACGACGTGTCTGTCGAACCCCACCGACTACTCGGAGAGATCGGGGGCGGAGGAGACCAGGAGACTGCTGACCCAGACCGAGCCACCGGACGGCTTCATCTTCGACAACGAAATGCTGACGCTGGGCGGTCTCTCGTCCGTCGTCGGACTGGGGTTGCGCATTCCGCAGGACCTGTCGTTCCTGTCACTGGAGGACTCGCCCGTCTGCCGGGTGGTGACGCCGCAGATCACGGCGTTCCTCCGTGACCCAGCACTGCTCGGAGCCGCGGCAGCCACACTGCTCATCGAGGGCGGCGAGCAGCTCCCGGACCGCGTGGAGCAACTGGATGCACCACAACTCGCCGTCAGGGCATCCACCGGATGAGCGCGGCGCGGAACCCCGCCGTCACGCGGTGACCCCTCCGCGACGACGACGCACCACGCGCCGGGCTCCACTGCCTGGTCGCGCGGGGCGCTCGATTTCTTGCGGTGGAGGGGTGTGCTATAGGCTTGCAAAGTTGTCTTGGGTCTGTGCCCACACGCTCCGGTGTGAGGGGACCTTTCCCGGCGACGAAAACCTCGTGCCCAAGGCACGGGGCCCCCTCTGGCAAAATCCAGGGGGACCATCACAGTTCCGAACAGGCCTGACACAGGAACCAGCCGGACGAAGGAGAACAAATGATCCAGCAGGAGTCGCGACTGAAAGTCGCCGACAACACTGGTGCCAAGGAAATCCTGTGCATCCGTGTTCTCGGTGGCTCGAAGCGTCGCTACGCCTTTCTCGGTGACACCATTGTCGCCACGGTCAAGGACGCGATCCCCGGCGGCAACGTCAAAAAGGGTGAAATCGTCAAGGCCGTCATTGTGCGTAGTAGCAAGGAACGTCGCCGTGCCGACGGGTCCTACATCAAGTTTGACGAGAACGCAGCCGTGCTGCTGAAGACCGACGGGGAGCCCCGCGGCACCCGCATCTTCGGCCCCGTGGCCCGTGAGCTCCGCGAGAAGCGCTACATGCGCATCGTCTCGCTGGCCCCGGAGGTGATCTGACATGGCAGGACTTCGCGTGAAGAAGGGTGACCGCGTCAAGGTCATCTCAGGTGCTGACAAGGGCAAGACCGGCGAGATCATCGCCGTCTTCATCGAGCGTGAGCGCGTCATCGTCGAGGGTGTGAACCTCGTCAAGCGTCACCGCAAGGAGTCCCAGGGCGCAGGTGGCCGCCGCATCGAGGGTGGCATCATCACCGCCGAGGCCCCCATCCACGTCTCCAACGTGCAGCTCGTCTACAAGGTCGACAAGGACGACGTGCTCACGCGCGTCGGCTACGACCGCGTCGAGGTCACGAAGAAGCGTGCCGACGGCACCGAGTACAAGGCGCTCCGCTCACAGCGGGTCGCCCGCAAATCCGGGAAGGAGATCTGATGAGCACCGAAACAGTCGAGACAAAGCAGATCCCACGACTCAAGCAGCGCTACCGCGAGGAAATCGCCGGTGCACTGCATGAGGAGTTCGGCTACGCCAACGTCATGCAGATCCCCGGTCTCGTGAAGATCGTCGTGAACATGGGTGTGGGCGAAGCCGCCCGCGACTCCAAGATCATGGACGGCGCAGTTCGCGACCTCACCGCCATCACCGGCCAGAAGCCGACGGTGACGAAGGCGCGCAAGTCGATCGCCCAGTTCAAGCTGCGTGAATTCCAGCCCATCGGCTGTCACGTCACGCTTCGGGGCGACCGCATGTGGGAGTTCGCCGACCGCCTGCTGACCCTGGCACTGCCCCGAATCCGCGACTTCCGCGGACTGAACGGCCGCCAGTTCGATGGCAACGGCAACTACACCTTCGGTCTCAACGAACAGGTCATGTTCCTCGAGATCGACCAGGACAAGATCGATCGTGTGCGCGGTATGGACATCACGTTCGTCACGTCAGCCGCCAACGACGTGGAGGGCAAGGCGCTGCTGAAGCACCTGGGCTTCCCGTTCAAGGCAGTCGACGACCCGAAGAAGGCTTCTGCCAAGCGCGGACCGGCGTACTACGCCAAGAAGAAGAAGTGAGCTGAGTAATGGCAAAGACAGCACTCAAGGTCAAGCAGGCCCGCAAGCCGAAGTTCGGTGTGCGCGCCTACACACGCTGCAATCGTTGCGGTCGCCCCAAGTCGGTGTACCGCAAGTTCGGACTCTGCCGCATCTGCCTGCGCGAGCTGGCACACGCCGGCCAGCTGCCCGGTATCACCAAGTCGTCCTGGTGACCTCGAACTTCTACATTTCATCGAATTTAACGCGCGTCAGGTCCGGTTCTGGAAACCGACGCGAGAAAGAAGCTCAACAGCCATGACAATGACTGATCCAATTGCAGACATGCTCACGCGTCTGCGCAATGCCAACTCGGCGTTCCTTGATTCGACGTCCATGCCGTCGTCGAAGATCAAGGTCGGAATTGCCGAGATTCTGAAGGCACAGGGCTACATCGAGAGCTTTGAGTTGACCGATGTCGAAGGACAGGTCGGCAAGGTGCTCACGCTCACCCTCAAGTACGGAGAATCGCGAGAGCGCTCCATCTCCGGACTTCGCCGCATCAGCAAGCCCGGCCTGCGCGTCTACGCCAAGGCAACGGCGCTGCCGAAGGTGTTGGGTGGCCTCGGTGTCGCCATCATCTCCACCTCGCACGGCCTGCTCACTGACCGTCAGGCACACTCCAAATCCGTCGGCGGCGAAGTCCTCGCCTACGTCTGGTGACCCGGACCAACGAGAAGGAGAACAGATAAATGTCACGCATTGGCAGGCTCCCGATCACGGTTCCGTCCGGGGTCGAGATCACACTCAACGGCCAGCAGGTGAACGTCAAGGGCCCCAAGGGCTCCTTGGACCTCACCGTTGCTGAGCCCCTCACCGTCGCCAAGAACGAAGCAGGAGAAGTGCAGGTCTCACGACCGAACGACGCGCGTGAAAACCGCTCGCTGCACGGCCTGACCCGGACCCTGGTGTCGAACATGGTCGTCGGTGTCACCGAGGGCTACGAGAAGAAGCTCGAGATCGTCGGTGTCGGTTACCGCGTGATCTCCAAGGGTCCGAAGCAGCTCGAGTTCGCACTCGGCTACTCGCACCCGGTGATCATCAACGCGCCCGATGGTGTTTCATTCACCGTCGAGACACCCACCAAGTTGTCGGTCTCTGGCATCGACAAGCAGCTGGTCGGGGAAACCGCGGCCAACATTCGCAAGCTCCGCAAGCCGGAGCCGTACAAGGGCAAGGGCGTCCGCTACGCGGGCGAGCAGGTCCGCCGCAAGGCCGGAAAGGCTGGTAAGTAATGGCTATCTCGCTAGGGGCTCGCAAGGGTCTCGCACCCAAGAGCGCGTCGCGGGCTCGTCGCCAGCTCCGCGCCCGAAAGAAGATCAACGGGTCGGCCACGCGCCCCCGCATGGTCATCACACGATCCACCCGCCACCTGTTCGTCCAGGTCATCGACGACGTTCAGGGCCGCACGCTGG
>JAUNVL010000087.1 GCA_030537675.1 Propionibacteriaceae bacterium
ATCTGGTGGTGGTGGACCACGGCGGCTCGGCGCCACCGGAAGTGCTGGGCGATCGTGCGATAGTCGCGCAGGATGCCTCCGCCATTGCCTCCATTGCAGCGGCACGGATCCTGCGCCGGGAGTTGGCGGCCACGCTTCCTCAACCATCAGGCACCGGCCAGCACTGATTCGACGCGGTGGCGGCGCTACTGTGGGACCCGCCACCTCGTCGAAAGGCTCCACGATGATTGCCATCTCGCGCTTCCAGGACGTCTGGCCGGGTTTCGCGATGGAGGCGGATGCGGTCGCGGAGTTCTGGCGTCAAAAACAGGGGTGCTTGGGCGTCGACGTCGTCCGCAACCTCGACGATCAGAATCTCTGGGCCATCGTGAGCCGCTGGGAGAACGTGGGTGCATACCGGCGCTCCTTCAACGGGTTCGACGCGAAAATGATCCTGACTCCTGTGCTGGGACGGGCCATTGACGAGCCGTCGGCGTACCTGCCGCCGGCTGAACTCGGAGAGAACATTCCCCGCCGCGCCTGATCCAGATCAGCCCCCGCGAAGGGAATGACCAGTGCCGGGTCATCCACTGGGACTTGGTGCCTTGATGCGGTGCAGAGCAACGAGAATGACGTTGCTATCCTCGCGCCATGCCCCGACTGAACCTTCCCTCCGCCCTCGCCGCAACGATTGTCTCCGTGCTCGCGGCGGTCAGCGTTGGCGGATGCACCGTCGTCTTCCCGGTGCAGCCTTCGGTGACGGTCGATACCGCTGCGCAGAGCACAGCCACGGATGTGCCCGCCGAGGCCTCGGCGGCCGTCGCAGAGGAGTCGAGCGCAACTGACCCTGAGCGGAGCGGCCCGAACAGTGGCACGGTGAGCGCACCTCCCAACCGGGACCAGCTCCGGGCGGAATCCTCACCACCGCGCGCTGGTGGGGTCACGCTGCCCGCCGGGGCGCACCCCGCCGCAGGTGGGCCCATTCCGGCGCAGGCGCGTCCCGCCCATGTCCTGCGGGACGGGACAGCCATTCTCACGTCGCCCTCGGGCAACATCGGGTGCGACCTCGATGAGGACTACCCCGGGTGCGGTGTCCATTCCATGATTGAGTCCCAACTCATGGGCAGCAACGAGATTGGCGACTCCAACTGGTGGGTCGGTCTCTCCACGGAGTACATCTCTTCCGAGGCTCCGGTGGTATCAGCGCGCGGAGATGCGCCGCTGTACATGTATGCCGACGTCCCGGCTGAGGTCCTGGAGTACGGAGAAATGCTCCACCACGCCGGGATCGTGTGTGCCAGCGAGGACAACGGAATGACGTGTTGGAACGTCCGGACCGGCCATGGCGTGTTCATGAACAGGAGGGAGATGCTCACCTTCTAGAGCATCCCCCACCCGATGGGTTTCATTCCAGGCCGATGCGCGCCATCAGGTGCGCCACGTCCGGGGCCGTACCGCGGAACTTCTCGTATGCCTCCATCACGGGGACGGATCCCCCCACCGCCAGCAGCCCTCGGCGGAACTTCTCGCCCGTCGAGCGATCGAGACCGCCATTGTCCATGAACCAGGCGACGGTGTCGGCGTCCATGACCTCGGACCACAGGTAGGAGTAGTAGCTGGCCGAGTATCCGCTCGCGAAGATGTGGGCGAAATACGTCGTGCGGTACCGGGGCATCACCAGTGGGAACCAGACGCCCCATTCCTTGAGCGCCGAGACCTCGAATGCCTCCACGTCGTCGACGGTGGACGGGAGCGACTCGGCAGGTGTGGTGTGCCAGGTCTGGTCCAGCATCATCGCGGTGGTGGTCTCGAACGTGTTGCGCCCGATTCCCTGCCGGCGGTTGGCCACCAGCGCCTCGCGCAGAGCTACCGGCATGGGCTCGCCCGTGGCGTGGTGCACGGCATAGTCCGCGAGGAGTTCGGCGTCCCATGCCCAGATCTCATTGACCTGGGACGGGTACTCCACGAAGTCCTGCGGCGTCGCGGTGCCCGAACGGGAGGGGAAACGCACGTCGGAGAGGAGGCCATGGAGGTCGTGGCCGAACTCGTGGAACAAGGTGATGACGTTGTCCCATGTCAGCAGCGATGGTGCACCTGCGGCAGGCTTCGGAAAGTTGCAGGTGTTGGTGACCACGGGGGCGTCGTCGAGGAGGTGTGACTGCTCGACGATGCTGGTCATCCACGCACCTCCCTGCTTGGTGGTGCGGGTGAACGGATCGATCACCACCGCTCCCAGTGAATCTCCGGACTCCTCCTTGACCTCGAACACCCGGGCATCCGCCGTGTAGCCGACCAGCTCGGGCCGCTCGTGGAAGGTGATGCCGTACAGCTTCGTGGCGGCTGCGAAGACACCATGGGTGAGTACACGCTCGAACTCCAGGTACGGCTTCAACGCCTCCGCGTCGACGGCGTTCTCGGCAGCCGCCCGTGCGGCGTAGAAGTCCCAGTCCCATGCCTCAAACGTTTCGCCGGGGTTGTCGTCCAGGAACCGTGCTTCCAGCTCGGCGGCTTCGCGGCGGGTGATCTCCAGGACGCCCGGCGCAACCCGTGCCAGCATCGCCGTCACGTTCTTTGTCGTCTGAGCACATCCGTCGTCGGCTGCGTAGGCGGCGTGGTGTTCGAAGCCCAGGAGATGGGCGCGCTCCGCCCGCAGGGCAAGGGTGTCCAGCACCAACTGGCGCGTGTCGTGCTCACCCGAAAGGCCACGCGTGATCGACGCCGTGTAGACGCGCTTGCGCAGCTCACGGTTCTGCAGGCTGGGCAGGATGGGCTGTCCCGTGGTGTTGACCAATGAGATGAGCCAGCCATCTGTTCCCGCGTCCGAGGCGAGGGCCTGCGCGGCTGAGCGGTCGTCGTCAGAGAGCCCTTCCAGCTCCGCTGGGTCAGCCACCAGAACCGCGGCTGCATTGCGTCCGGCCACGATGTGCTGCTCGAACTCCGTGGACAGACGTGCAAGCTCAGCGTTGATTTCGCGCAGGCGATCCTTGTCGTCCTCGGAGAGTTGGATGCCACCGCGTGTGAACTCACGCAATCGCTCGGACAGGAGATGGGTCTCCTGCTCGTCGAGGGTGATCTCGCCCTCGGTCTGCCGTCCGGCCAGCTCTTGCAGCCGATCAAACAGGGCAGTGTTCAGGAGTATCGAGTCGGAGTGACGAGCGAGTTTGGGGGAGTACTCAGCCATGATGGCGTCGCGCTCCGGGTTGGTGTCGGCGGACTTCGCCACCCAGAAGGCGTTGAGCGTGCGGCCAAGAGTCTGGCCGCTGCGTTCCCAGGCCTCCAATGTGTTGGCGACGGTGGCCGGCTCCGCGTTGGCGGCGATCGTGTTGAGCTCCACGACCTGCTGCGCCATGCCGACATCCAGACCCTCCCGGACATGAGCATCTGTCAGGGCGGCATAGTCAGGAAGTTGAAAAGCGAGGGTGGACGGCTGCAGAAGCGGATTACTCATCCCCCCATCAAAGCGCACCGGGTCCTCAAATCAAGTCCTGCCGGATTGTGGGAGTAGCGTGGGGGCCATGGTCAAGAAGCGATCCGCATCCATCGTCGCGGCGGTGGTGGTGTTCGCTCTGCTGTTCACCCCCTTGATGGGCACTGGTGTCCGCTGGTGGTGGATTGCCGCCCTTGGTGGGGCGGGAATCGCCCTCGTGGTCTTCTTCTCACGCCGCGGCCGTCACACTCCGTGGGCGAAGGCCAGCTTGAGGGTCGCGCCCGGACACGCGGTGGTGTTCTGGAAGCCGGGATGCATCTTCTGCGAACGCCTGCTGCTCGCCGTCGGCAGGAACGATCGGGTGACCTGGGTCAATGTGTGGGCGGACGAGGAAGCCAACGCCGAGGTGCGACGACTCAACAACGGCGACGAGCTGACCCCCACTGCTGTGGTGGGCGAGCGCGTGCTGCGCAACCCATCGGCGGCAGAGATGCTGGCGGCAGTCGCCGGGTCGTAGCCGGGGCCCCGTCGGCGCTGTGAGTGAACCAGTGTGGGAGGTGGCCCGGATTCGGACGCATGGCCCCAGCGTCAGTTTCGTGAGGTCAGGGTTTGGGCTGAGTCGTCCTAGAATGAGTGGTCGCGTTCACCCAGGAGGACCATGACCCCGCCCAAGCCGCTGCACCTGCACGCCCCCAGCCGTCCCGACGCCGTGGTGGTGGACCTTCCCGTGGTCCTCGCGCCCATGGCAGGCGTGACGAATGCGGCGTACCGGCAGCTGTGCCGGGAACAGGGCGCGGGGTTGTACGTCTGCGAGATGATCACCTCCCGCGGACTGGTGGTGGGGGATCCCAAGACGCAGGACATGCTGCAGTTCGACCCGGGCGAGACCACCCGGTCCGTGCAGCTCTACGGCGTGGACGCCGACGCCATGGCGGACGCCGCCCGAATCCTGTGCCGGGACCACCACGTGGGCCACATCGACCTCAACTTCGGTTGCCCCGTCCCGAAGGTCACGCGCAAGGGTGGCGGCGGCGTCCTGCCGTACAAGAGGGACCGATTGCGAGCCATCGTCCGCGACACCGTCCGCGCGGCTGACGGGTTCGGTGTGCCGGTGACCATCAAGACGCGCATCGGCATCGACGAGGATCACCACACGTTCCTCGACGCCGGGCGCATCGCGGAGGAGGAGGGCGCGGCAGCCATCGCCCTCCACGGCCGCACCGTCCAGCAGGCGTACTCCGGCGAGGCCAACTGGGAGCGGATCGCTGAGCTCAAGGCTGCCGTCGACATCCCCGTCCTGGGAAACGGTGACATCTGGGAGGCAGAGGATGCACTCAGGATGATGGAGGAAACCGGCTGCGACGGCGTCGTCATCGGCCGTGGCTGCCTCGGGCGTCCATGGCTCTTCGGTGACCTCGCGGCCGCGTTCGCCGGGGAGGACCACCGTGGTCGGCCCAGCCTCGGCGAGGTGGGCGCCATGCTCACGCGCCACGCCGAACTCCTCGTCGGCATCATGGGGGAGCGTCACGGATTGACCGATCTCCGCAAACACATGGCCTGGTACTTCAAGGGCTACCCCGTGGGGGAGTTGCGGCGTCAGTTCGCCATGGTGTCCAGTCTGGAAGAGCTGCGCGGGCTGGTGGCGCAACTGGATGATTCCGCGCCGTTTCCGGAGGCGGAACTGGGAACCCCACGCGGTAGGCAGGGCAGCCCGCGTGGCAAAGTCGTCGTGCCCCATGGATGGTACGACGACACCTCCGGCAGCGATCTTGACCTGGCAGAGGCGGAGCTGGGAATCAGCGGCGGCTGATCCGCGAGGTCAGCGTTCGGCGGGCGGCAGCCACTGGGTGAGCGGTTCACCCACGTAGATCTGGCGTGGGCGATGTATGCGCTGCGCCTCGTTGTCGTGGACTTCCTTCCAGTGCGCGATCCAGCCGGGCGTGCGACCGATGGAGAACATCACGGTGAACATGTCGGTGGGGATGCCGATGGCGCGCAGGATGATGCCCGAGTAGAAATCGACGTTGGGATACAGCCGCCGCTCACGGAAGTAATCGTCCGCGAGTGCGGCCTCCTCCACCTGTTGGGCGATGTCCAGCAGCGGATCCTTGATCTGCATCGATTCCAGAAGATCATGGGCGGCCGTCTTCAGGATCTGCGCCCTGGGGTCGAAGTTGCGGTAGATCCGGTGCCCGAACCCCATCAGCCGGACACCTGAGGAGCGGTCCTTGGCCTGGTCGATGTAGCGACTGACGGGTATGCCGTCGCTCTGGATCCGCTGCAGCATCTCCACCACAGCCATGTTGGCGCCGCCATGTTTGGGACCCCACAGGGCATTGACACCCGCAGACACAGAAGCGAACAGGTTCGCTCCGCCCGAGGCCACCATCCGCACGGTGGACGTGGAGCAGTTCTGCTCGTGGTCCGCGTGCAGGACCAGGAACATGTTCAGGGCGTGCGCCACCTCGGGTGAGGGCACGTAGTCGCGGTACGGAACCGAGAACATCATGTGCAGGAAGTTCTCCGCGTACGGCAGGTCGTAGCGGGGGTAGGCGATGGGCTGCCCGATGTGCGACTTGTAGGAGGCAGCCGCAATGGTTCGGGTCTTGGCCAGCAGCGCTGCGGCAGCGCGACGGAAGCCACCGGAGTCCGTGATGTGGATCTCCGGCAGGTCGTACGCCTGCAACGCGTTGATCATGGCCGACAGGATTGCCATGGGGTGTGCGTCCGCGGGGAAGCCGTCGAAGTGCTTCCGCATGTCCCGGTGCAGGGCGGAGTTCTCCGTCAGCAATTGGCGGAACTCGTCGCGTTCCTCGGGATCCGGAAGTTCACCGAAGATCAGGAGTTCAGCGGCCTCGATGAACGAGGACCGGGTGGCAAGGTCCTCGATGGGCACACCCCGGTAGCGGAGGATGCCCTTCTCACCGTCGATGAACGTGATGGCGGACTCGCACGAACCGGTGTTGCCGTAGCCGTCGTCGAGGGTGATCATCCCGGTGGTCGAACGGAGCGACGAGATGTCGATCGCCCGTTCACCTTCTGTGCCAGTGATGACGGGCAGCTCGTAGCTTTGCCCATCCACCTGCAGGATTGCGGTCTCGGCCATGTGGTCCTCCGTATGCTCTGCGGTTTGACGCAACGCTAGACCCCGGCTCGGATGACAGGGCCTGGGGGTCGGGCAAGAGGTCATCATCCCTTGTCAAAATCGTTTGCTGCCGCTGCGCGCGGGGAGATGAAGCTGTCCTTCGCCGCTCAACACCAGGCATCCATCGTGGACTGAGCGGATAGTCTGTCCGGCGTGCTGTGCATCATGTGTTCATCCAGCACCCAGCACCCAGGGGAGCTTGCCATGGAGGATCCACCACCGGCCCGCATCGACGCGGAACGCAACCGCCGCGCGTTGCTGACCGCGGCCGCGGGTGCGTTGGCACTGGACCCGGATGCGTCGCTGAGTGAGGTCGCGCGAGCGGCAGGTCTGACGCGAGCAACGCTGTACAGGCACTTTGCCAGCCGGGAGAGGTTGTTGACTGCCTTGCGGGAGGACGCACTCGCCGCGGCAAGGGGCGCCGTCGCCGCGGCTCGCGTCGGGGAGGGCACGTCGCTGGAAGCCCTGCGTCGAGTGATCACTGCCCTGGTTGCGCTGGGAGGCAGGTTCTGGCCGCTCCTGGCCGACGGCGCCGCTGGGGACCCCGACTTCGTGCGCGGACGTGAGGCGGTGTTTGCCCCCGTGCTGGGAATTGTCCAGCGCGGCCAGGACGCGGGTGAGATCAGAGGGGACCTCCGGGCCGACTGGGCGGTCACTGCCCTGATGGCAGTCCTGGCAGCGGGGGTTCGTGAAGCGAGGGGAAGCGCGGAGGTGGACGTGGCCGACCGGGTTCTCAATACCATCGCCTTCGGCATCCATCTCCCCGAGCCGTAAAGCTAGACATCTGTGTCTCGTTTTCGTACAATCGGTGCATGTCCATGCGCCACCGCCACGCGATTTCGTCCGCTCCCAACGTCGAGGTCGATGTCGACGTCCTCGTCGTGGGTGCTGGCCCCACAGGACTTGTGGCGGCTGCTGAGGCGCTGCGGCTGGGAATGAGCGTCCGCATCGTCGAACGACGATCCACCCGCGGCGCCTTTTCCAAGGCGCTCGTCGTTCACGCACGCACCCTCGAAGTCTTCGACACCATGGGGATCGCACCGGAAGTGCGTGCGGTTGGCGCGCCGTTCGCCGCACTCAACGCTCGCTTTGCCGGTAGCCGGCGACGGGTTCGTATCGACCTGCTCGGGCTGCCCTGGGAAGACACGGCGTATCCCTACTGGCTGTCCGTCCCGCAGTACGACACCGAACGGGTGTTGGAAGCCCATCTTGTACGGCTTGGCGGTTCCGTGGAATGGTCGTGCGCCTTGCGGAGCCTCAGGGAACTGGGTGGTTTCGTGGAAGCCGAACTGCAGAGTGACGGCGGCACGGAGACGGTGCGGGCACGCTGGGTCATCGGATGTGACGGCGGCCGCAGCACGGTGCGCGACCTGGTGGGAGTCACGTTGCGACGCACCGGCGCAGGTGCGACGTTTCTACTGGCGGATGTGAAGACCACCACGGATCTCGTCGAGGACGAGGGGCATCTGTACCTCGCACGTCAGGGTTTGATCATCCTCGTTCCCATGCCAGAGCCGCGCCGGTGGCGGTTGATCGCGCACATGAGAGCTTCCCTGCCCAGCGAGGACGGCGACGCGCCCGTCATCGATGCGGCTGGTATCGACGCCCTCATCCTGGAGCGCACCGGTATCGAGTTCGGGAGCCACGATGTCTCCTGGACATCACAGTTCGACCTCACCCATGGAGTGGCGGATCGCTTCAGGGAGAGCAGGATCTTCCTCGCCGGAGACGCAGCCCACATCCACAGCCCGGTGGGCGGGCAGGGACTGAACACGGGGGTGCAGGATGCCCACAACCTGCTCTGGCGGATCGCTGAGTCACGTGGTCTGCCGCCGTGGAGCGCCAAGGCTTTGCTTGATGGTTATGAGTCGGAGAGACGTGGCACCGCCGTCCCCATGGTCCGTGGCGTGGCGAGGATGACGGCCGTGATGACCGCGAGGCGCTGGCCGATCCGTCAAGTTCTCGGATTGCTCGCTCCCCGCATCCTCTCCCGGCCGGGGGTGCAAGCAAAGCTGGGGCGCGACGTCGGGATGCTGAACCTGTCGTACGCGGGTGCAGCCCGCGCCCAGAGGACTTCCGGGCATGGACTGCGCGTCGGGTGTCGGCTGCCCAATCCGGAGATGGTCAGTGGCGGAAGGATCTTTGATCGGCTCCCCACCACCGGTTACTCCTGGTTGGTGGTGGGGGACGACGACGCACCTGAGCCGGATCCGTCTGCGATGTGTTGGCGCGGTGTTCCCGTGGTATTTGTCCTTCGCAGGAACCTGCGCGATTCCTCCGGGTATCCGCGCGGTGCTGGTGTCGTTCTGGTTCGTCCGGACCGCTACATCGCAGGGGTGGGCGATGACCCCGCATCACTTGCGGATGATGTCCTGCCCTCAGCCGAGTCGATGGATACGGCAGGGATCGATGACAGATTGGGAGCACAGCGATGAACTGGAGTCTGGACGGCCTGCCGCTGCACGCGTTGCTCGTCCACCTCACCGTGGTGGTGGTCCCTGCAGCAGCCTTGGCGGTGGTCCTCACCGCGGTGTGGCCAACAGCCAGGCGTCGGCTGGGGATCGTGACACCAATCCTCGCGGGTCTCTCGCTGATCATGGTGCCGTTCACAGTGAATGCAGGCAAGTGGCTGTACGAGCGTGTCGATCAGACGCCGGGCGTTCAGGAGCACGAGGAGATGGGAACCACACTGCTGCCGTGGGCGGTAGCGCTCTTCGTCGTGGCGGTGTTGCAGTGGGCGTGGTTCCGCGTCACGGACAAACCGGCATCCGCATCAATCGGCGTCCTGCGGCCAAGTGTGCGACTGCGAAGGGCCCTGACGATCCTGCTCCTGGTGGCGGTGCTGGTCACCGCGGTGGGCTCCGTCGTAACGGTCGTGCGGATCGGTGATTCAGGGGCACGCGCGGTGTGGATCGGAAAGTTCAGCGACGACTCCTGAGGATGTCACGTCATCAACATCGTGGGGCACTCGGACTGAAACCTCGGCCTCACGGGCGTTGAGCGGACGTCTGGATGGTGTGGGACTGGATCGGGCGCCGTCACCGTAAAGCAACTGCCGTGATGACCAACGCGACCCCGGGGTGGTGGGTTGGACCGCCGTCACGATAGGGATGGGACGTGGCCAACTACCGGAACCCGCTACGAACTCTCACTGACCTCGACGGCTGGGTGGCAGAAGGCCCCCACTCCGCGGAGGCAACTCCCCAGGGGCTGGTGTTCAGCAGCGGCGGCGACGACACAGCGCACTGGGTGCTGTGGTGTCCGGAGGTGTTCGGCGACCGCATCAGAATCACGTGGGAGTTCTCGCCCCGGAGTGAGCCGGGGTTGGCGATGCTCTTCCTTGGCGCCTCCTCCGTCGCTGGCGGAAGCATCTTCGACGAGGGTCTTCGGAATCGTGCGGGTGTGTACGCGCACTATCACTCCAGCGACATCCGCACGCTCCACGCGTCCTACTTCCGCCGCAGGTTCCCGGACGAGCGGGCGTTCCACCTGGCGAACTTGCGCAAGTCCCCCGGTGCCCACCTGGTGGCGCAGGGCGCAGACCCGTTGCCCTCCGTGGAAGACAGCGAAGGGTTCTATCGCGTCGAGGTGGTCCAGGACGCCGACAACGTGTCGATGTCCATCAACGGGTTACTGCTTTTCAGCTGGTACGACGACGGGTCCACCGGGCCACGGGTGGGGTCCGGCCGCATCGGGTTCCGCCAGATGTCCCCGCTCGTTGCCTGCTACCGCAACCTCGAGGTGGCCGATCTCTGACCGTGCCACCAGACAGCGAGCTCAGTGCAGAGCCGAAGGTCAGGATCAGAGCGTTTCGTCGCGCTCCTTGCCTTTTCGCGACGTACCGCGCGCCCTCATGCTCCCGGAAACTGCCAGGAAGGTAATCCCCAGGACGAGGAACGCCACCCAAGCGCTGGAGTCTCCGAAGGACATGCCGATCCCCACAGCCAGGAACACAATTCCGAGGGCGAGGTAGGAATCCTGGGCCTTCTTGTTGCGGGGTCCGCGTGGTGAGCGATCCCCGGGTTGCTGCGTGGCCATGATCTTCTCCCGATGTTGGGACAACTTGGTGATGTTGATGGTAACGAGCCATAGGGTCATGGGATTGGGCTCGCCTGAGGGGCACGACCCTGGGATAGGTTGGCAGGCGAGATGAACGATTCACTTCTTCCCCGAACCAAGCTGTGGGCACGCACCATGCACGGTCATGGCGACGACGTCGTCACCGCCCACGCAACATCCACCTCCGCGGTGGAGCCTGCCGAACCGCGGGGACGCGAATTCCGTGAGGAAGCCGAGCGGCTCCTGCTGAACCCTGCTGCAAGCTTCAGTTCCGGCGCTGGTGACCGCGCACGGCACGAGGAACCCGACGAGTTGCGCACGTGTTTCGAACGCGATCGTGACCGCATCGTGCACTCACCCGCCTTCCGTCGTCTCGCCGGAAAGACGCAAGTGGTGGTGTACCCCACGGACCATCAGCGCACGCGCCTGACGCATGCCATCGAGGTGGCCCAGTGTGCGGTGGCGATGGCGCGGGGGATCGGCGCCAATATTGCCCTCACCGACGCCATGGCGCTGGGACACGACTGTGGGCACGGCCCCGGTGGACACGCCTCCGAGGACGCTTTCGACCAGTTCATTCCCGAGGGCTACGACCACGGACCATGGGGTGCCGACGTGGTGCTCGCAGACCTCAACCTGTGCAGCGAGACGCTTGACGGCATCCGCAACCACTCGTGGTCCAGACCAGCGCCGTCCACCCTGGAGGGCGAACTGGTGTCGTGGGCCGACAGAATCGCCTACTGTGCGCATGACCTGGAGGACGCCATCCATGCCGGCATCGTGGTGGCCGACGACCTGCCCGACGTGGTGCGCGAGGTGGCGGGCACGTCTCGGCGTCAGCAGTTGGCCACGTTCCTGAATGCAGTCATCAGCACCACGATGGAGAACGGCGTGGTGGGAATGGGCAAGCGCGAGGCCGAAGCGCTGGCAGAGCTGCGTCGATTCAACTACGAGCGGATCTACACGCGCCCGGAATCCGCCGAACAGAGCATCGTCGTGGTGAAGGTGCTCACGGCACTGGTGGAGTACTACCTGCAACACCCCGCAGCCATGCCTTCGGAGTACCGGACGCCCGAGGCGGTGCGCGGCGTGGTGACCTACGTCGGGGGGATGACGGATCGGTTCGCCTTCGAACAGGCGCAGCGCCGCCTCGGATGGGACCCGGCCAAACTGCCCGCAGGCATCGGGCGCAACGCCTGAGCCTCAGGAATGCAACTGTCGCTCCACGTCTCGAGGTAGCAGCCAGCCGAGACTCATCAGTTCACGGGCGGCGAGGGCGGTCAATGGCTGACCGGCTATCACCCCCACCAGCACCAGGAGCTGTGCTGCGCCGGCTTCCAGCGGCGTCCCTCCACCCAGGAGCACACCGATGTAGGCGCCGGGGAGGGACACCAGCCCGGCGGTTCGTGTCTGGTCCAGGGCCGGGATGAGGGCCTCGGCGACGGATTCCCTCACCACTTCGCGGATGGCGAACCGGCGGTGGAAGCCCAGCGCCAACCGCGCCTCGAACATGTCGTAACCGGTGCGCAGATCCTTGAGCGCGTGGCGGACGAACAGCGTGTGCGCCGTCATCATGTTGCCCACGAGGATGCCTGCGAGGGGGATGATGGCGGCTCCGGTCAGCGGAGCAGCACCCGTGCCGAAGATGATGGCCAGCACTGGCGCCGTGCCGGCCGCCATGGCGAGGGCAGCTGATGCCCAGGCACGCGGTGAGTCGAGACCCACTCGGCGGGCTGTGGTGAACACCCCGACTGCGAACATCACACCGACGAGGGCGAACGCCCAACCAGGACTGGAGACTGCCCACCCGATGACGTAGGAGATCAGCAGCAACTGCACGGCGGCCCGGATGCCGGCCCAGGGCACCTGCCCAGCAATCTTCAAACGTCCCAGAACCAGAGCACCGGTGCCCAGTGCCATCAGCAGCAGCAGGGCCAGGGCCAACGACCAGTCCGGATCAATGTTCACGGGGCCACCATGGACACAGCCTAAGGCCGGGGTCGCCCGGGCTTGCCAGTGGCCGATATCAGTGAAGCTGAGATAGTTATCATCGTCGGCTCATCGGTCTGCAAGGTTCATGGGAGAGGGTGGAGGTATGCCCCGTTTGCGAGTGAGCGCCATCCTTGGCATCGCCGTGCTG
>JAUNVL010000207.1 GCA_030537675.1 Propionibacteriaceae bacterium
GGGGGTTGCAGTGGTACTGCTCTTCGAGCATACTGAGGTCTAATATTCAGTTCATAGGCGAACCTCATCGACGTTCAGCCTTGACGCATCATGATCCGGGGGGAACTCATGACCGTCGCCGATCTGTTCGTGCGAGAAAAAACGTCCATCTCACCATACAGAGCTGCCACTGGCGCCAGCTCAATGCCATCATCGCGCCGTCGGCGAGTGCTCATGATGGGCATGGACACGCTGTTCATCCTGCTGGCTTTCGTGTTGGCCATCGTAGGGACGAGCGCACTGCGCACATCCGCGTTGGCCACTCCGCAGACTGGGACGCTTCTGGTCTCGGCTGGACTTGGTGTCGGCTGGCTCGTGGTGCTGCGTGTTGCCGGCACCTACTCCAAACGCCACCTCACGGCGGGAGCGGACGAGTACAAGCGCGTACTCAACGCATCATTGGCCGCAGCGGGTGTCTTCGGCATCGCCTGTTTCATGCTGAATTATGACTATCCCAGGCTCACGTTTGGGCTGTGGATCTCCATCGGAATCATTGCTCTGTGTGTTGGGCGCTACGCACGGCGACACACTCTGCAAAAATTCTATGCGAGGGGGATGCTGCTGACGCCCGTGCTCGTGGCAGGCTCCGATCACCACGTGGATGCCGTCGCGATCGCGCTCAAGCGCGCCAGCTGGTCGGGCTACAAGATCGTGGGGGCTGTCACCCGCGAGGACCGACCCCAGACTGCGACAGGACTGCCCGTCCTCGGAATGTTCGACGATGTAGTGAACATCATCAAGTCGAAGGGCATCGAGACGGTCATATTCGCCGAGGGATCCTTCGCGTCGCCTTCTGACTTTCGACGTCTGGCCTGGGAGCTTGAGGAGTGCCGGGTTCAGATGATGGTGGTTCCGACGATGGCTGATGTGGGTGCGGAACGACTGAATTTCTCCCCGATGGCTGGCCTTCCGTTGGTGAGCGTGGGGCGACCACGAGCCCTCAACTCTCTTCGCTGGACCAAGCGAGCCGCGGATGTCATAGGTTCCGCAATTCTGCTCGTCCTGGCTGCCCCGGTACTGCTCCTGACCGCCTTGGCGATCAAGCTGGAGGATGGCGGGCCTGTGATATTTCGTCAGAAGCGCGTAGGCCTCAAAGGGGAAGAGTTCTATTGCCTGAAACTCCGGAGCATGTCGGTCGACGCCGAGGCCCGCATCGCGGCCCTGCAGGCGAAGAACGAGGGCGCGGGCGTACTTTTCAAGATGGCGAATGATCCGCGCGTGACACGCGTCGGACGGTTCATACGTCGGTTCTCAGTCGACGAACTCCCGCAGCTCATGAACACCCTGAAGGGAGACATGAGTCTCGTCGGGCCACGCCCCGCCCTGCCGCGTGAGGTGGCGCAGTACGACGACGACACCATGCGGCGCCTGCATGTCCGCCCCGGACTCACCGGTCTGTGGCAAGTGTCCGGACGGTCCAACCTGTCGTGGGACGACACAGTGCGCCTCGATTTATACTACGTCGACAACTGGTCCCTGGTGCGAGACATCATGATTCTTGCCAAGACGGCGAAGGCCGTTCTGGGTTCGTCTGGGGCCTATTGATCACCGCGTGTCCAACGCTTTCGCAAAGAAGTCGAGGCTGGATTGCGCCGCCGTGCGATGGTCGCAGGTCCAACACTGCGTATCCGTAGGACCCGCACATCCCAGGCACCCCACCCGTTGGCCTGACGTCAGCCGGCGTGCTTCTCCACCCACTGTTGGAGTGCCCGCTGCGGCAATGCGCCGATCTGGCGGGCCACTTC
>JAUNVL010000208.1 GCA_030537675.1 Propionibacteriaceae bacterium
TGCGCTCGCGGCTGGCAGGCTTCCATCCCCGCTCGTCGGCGGCTGCACGGCGAGCCGTCAGTGTGTCGTTGTCAACGTTGAGGGTGATGCTGCGCTGCGGGATGGAGATGGTGATCGTGTCGCCCGTCTCGACGAGCCCGATGGCCCCGCCGGAGGCGGCCTCGGGTGACACGTGCCCGATGGAGAGCCCTGATGAACCGCCGGAGAAGCGACCATCCGTGATAAGCGCGCACTGCTGCCCCAGACCGAGTGCCTTGAGGTACGACGTCGGGTACAGCATTTCCTGCATGCCCGGGCCGCCCCTCGGGCCCTCGTAGCGCACGATCACGATGTCTCCGGGCACGATCCTCTTGCCCAGGATCATCTCGACGGCCTCGTCCTGGGACTCGGTCACCACGGCCCGGCCGGTGAAGTCCCACTGGTGCTCAGGGACGCCGGCCGTCTTGACGATGGCGCCGTCGGGCGCGAGGTTGCCCTTCAGCACTGCCAGCCCACCCTCGGTGGTGTACGCGTGTTCCACGGAGCGGATGCAGCCGTCTGCCGCGTCGGTGTCGAGTGTCTCCCACCTGTTGGTGGAGGAGAACGCCTCGGTGGTGCGGACACCGCCGGGCGCGGCGTGGAACAGCTCCAGCGCCACGTCAGTGGTGTTGCCGCTGCGGATGTCCCAGTCGTCCAGCCAGCTCTGCAGCGTCGGCGCGTGGACGGCGTGCACCGTGTCGTCGAGGAGACCACCTCGGTGCAGCTCCCCCAGGATGGCGGGCACGCCGCCGGCACGGTGGACGTCCTCCATGTAGAAGCGGTCCGAGTTGGGTGCCACCTTGCTGAGGCAGGGCGTGACGCGGCTGATGGCGTCGATGTCGTCCTGGTCGAAGTCGACACCCGCCTCCTGCGCAGCGGCCAGGAGGTGGAGGATCGTGTTGGTGGAGCCGCCCATGGCCACGTCGAGCCGCATGGCGTTGGCGAAGGCTGGCTTGGTGGCGATGGACAGGGGCAGCACCGACTCGTCGTCGTCCTCGTAGTAGCGGCGGCACAGCTCCACCACGAGACGTCCCGCGTTGAGGAACAGGTCCTTGCGCGCCAGCGAGGTGGCCAGGGTGGAACCGTTGCCGGGCTGGGCCAGTCCGATGGCTTCCAGGAGGCAGTTCATGGAGTTGGCCGTGAACATGCCGGAGCAGGACCCGCACGTGGGGCAGGCGTTGGCCTCGATCTGGAACAGCTCATCGTCGGAGATGCTCTCATCCACCGCTGCGGTCATGGCGTCCACCAGGTCCAGGGAGGTCGCGACGGTGCCGCCCTCCTTGATGATCGCCTTGCCTGCCTCCATGGGGCCGCCGGAGACGAACACGGTGGGGACGTTCAGCCGCAGCGCGGCCAGGAACATGCCGGGGGTGATCTTGTCGCAGTTGGAGATGCACACCAGCGCGTCGGCGCAGTGGGCATTGACCATGTATTCCACGGAGTCGGCGATCAGCTCGCGGCTGGGCAGCGAGTACAGCATGCCGCCGTGGCCCATGGCGATGCCGTCGTCGACGGCGATGGTGTTGAACTCGCGTCCGACTCCACCCGCCTCCTGGATGGCGCCACTGACGAGCTTGCCCATGTCGCGCAGGTGCACGTGCCCGGGCACGAACTGGGTGAACGAGTTGGCCACGGCCACGATGGGCTTGCCGAAATCGGAC
Source organism: Propionibacteriaceae bacterium (assembly GCA_030537675.1). Classification (GTDB taxonomy): domain Bacteria; phylum Actinomycetota; class Actinomycetes; order Propionibacteriales; family Propionibacteriaceae; genus Arachnia. The sequence continues at coordinate 1,680 of JAUNVL010000208.1, forward strand.
TCACCCATGCCGGTGGCCCGCCACAACGCTCGTGCCCCGGCCATGTTGCGGCCGTGCGTGGTGGTGCGGGAACGAAGGTGCGGCATG
>JAUNVL010000088.1 GCA_030537675.1 Propionibacteriaceae bacterium
ATGCGTGCGCTGGAGAGCGGTGCCACGCGTCCAGCCCTGCCGGATGTGCCGCACGAGCCCCAGGGCACAGGGACGGGCTGAGATCACTCACGTCTTCATTGACGCCGAGCCGGCCATGACTGCGTCGGGTTCCCCGAGATCGGCCTCCGGTCCGGAAGTGAGGTAGATGGCTTCCATCTGTTCCGCCGCTGCGGTGCACGAATTGTGAACGAACTGTCAATGGTGTTCACCATTGACAGTTGCGCGGAGGTTTTCCACGGCGGACTCAAGAACCTCAGGCAGGCCATGCACAGGCGTCCACACCTGAGCACGCGACTCCTTGCGTGATTTCAGCACCCCGCGGTCCTCCAACCCACGCAGGTCTGTTCGAGCGGTCGCGGCCGTAATGTCATGGCTTGCCGCGTGAGAGCTCACCGTGATCCGCAGATCAGCGTTGCGCAGCGCGCCTTCCACCACCGCGAGTTGACGGTGGTTGAGCGACAGATCAGGAACCAGGCTGCGCGCAGCTTGCATCTCCCCTGCCTTGCGGGACAAGTACTTATGTAGCTCGTCGATCGCGCGACAGATCACTGAAAGTTGGTGGAGCGCAAAATACGTCACGTCTCCGCCATCCTGTTCGGTGTGCAGATACGACTTGGCGTATTGCACCGGCGCATCTCGGAGGATGCGTGAGATCGCCACGAACTCCAGCAGCCAGAGATTGTTGCGGAGCGCCACCCAGTAGAAGAGCGCGCGGGCAGTGCGGCCGTTGCCGTCTTCAAAGTAATGGTCGTACCCGGTCATGAAGTGCGTCACGATCGCCCGGAGGACTGGGTGCATCCATCTTTCCTGGGTTTCACCATTGGCGAAACTGCATAGCCGAGCAAGGCGTTCAGGCAGCTGCTCGGCTGGAGGAGGCTCGTGGAGCTGCACATCGTCGGTTTCACTCCACACCCCCACCCTCTGTTCGCTGGGCAACTGTGGCCGTCCCGCGGCGGCAGGATTCCGAAGGGTTCCCTCCGTGACGATGCGGTGCAACTCGCAGACCAACGCCGGAGTCAGCGCTTCGCCGACATTCTCACGGACGAACTGCATCGCAAGATAATTGTTGACAATCATGCGCTCACTCTTGTTGCGGGGTGGGCGCCCTGCTCGCAACATCTCCTTGGCATCGCGTCGGGTGGTGACGGCTCCTTCCAATTGCGAGGATGTGATGGCCTCCTCCATGAGCGAGTGGATGAGGTAGCGATCCCGTGTCGCCGAATTGGTCACGAGTTCAGGGGCCATCAGTGTTCCGCCAGCCTTTCGACTGACTTCGTCCAGGCCCTGCAGCATTGCGTCGGGCAGAGCGTAGACGAAAGGTCTGCCATAGCTGTCCCGAAACGGAAGCTCCCTGTACTGCTGTGAGCGAGCCATTTTCAGACCGGCCCACCATTGGACACTCGTCAGCCCCTCCGGAGGCGGCCTGAACCTGATTTTGTCCCAAGGCGCGTAGTCGTCCCCCGCTCGACCAGCCTCCACCACCCGGGCGAGAACTTCGAAGTCACCCATCAGTTCGGACCACAGGGGAGACCCGACCGATACCTCAGGGGGCGGGACCGGCATCTTCATCATCATCAGGCCATCGTACTGTTAATTGCCCACGGCTTGACAGTAAATTATCTGTTAATCGAAACAGGACTGACTGTTCGGGTCACGGTGGTCGAAGCGCAGGTTTTCAGTGCCAGCGAGTCAGTCCGCACCTCGGGTCGCGAACTCGGTGGCGACCTCGTCGCGACCGCAGCCGTGGGAAAGCAGGACATACAACAATAGGCGGGCCTTGCGTGGGGAGAGATTTCCGGCCATGACCGCCCCGCGCTCCACGAGATCGGCCTCTGACCCGGGGTAGCCATAGATGGCTTCAGCAGTCCCACCACCGTGGGTGCGGGATGCCACCACCACGCTCACGCCGTCAGCGATGGCGTCGGAGATCACGTCCGCAGCCACCGTCGACACGTGTCCCACGCCTGAACCCGAGACCACGATCCCGCGGTAACCGGCCTGGTGCGCCAGGGAAATGATCCGGCCATCCTCGCCGAATGCCGCTTCCAGCAACGCGACGTCAAGGGGGCCGACGGGGGGACGCGGTAGAGCGGACGGCCTGCCCGAGACCAGAGCCCAGCGTTGACGGAAGGTGCCCTCCACCACCGTTGCGACCGGCCCGTAGCCCGGTGACTCGAAAGTCTCCAGCGACATGGACGATGACTTCGTCACCCGCGAGGCCAGGTGCACGGTGTCGTTCATGCACGTCAGCACGCCGAGGCCACGGGCCTGCGGCGACACGGCGGTGGTGACAGCCGCAAGAATGTTGGCCGGTCCATCCGCGCTGGGCATCAGCGCGGAACGCATCGCCCCGGTGATGACGATGGGTGCATCCTCGTCCCACAACAGGTCCAGGAGGTAGGCGGTCTCCTCCATGGTGTCCGTCCCGTGCGTCAGGACGACGCCGTCAGCACCGGAGGCGACGGCGCCGCGTGCAAAATCCAACGCGTGCAACACGTCCGCCACCGTCATCGAGGGCGAGGGGATGTTGCTGATGTTCTCCACCTGGATCTCGACGATGTCTGCGAGCCCCGGAACGGCGGCAACCAGGTCGTGCGCATCGAGACCCGGCTGCACAGGCGCATATGGCGTGGCGGGTGTCATGGCGATGGTGCCGCCCATCGCCCCTATGGCAACGACCGGAAAGATGTCGGACACGGCACTCCTCATCCGGGACTGCGCGAACTCGGCCGTCCCCGTCCCGCGAGCGTACTAGCGCGACGATTTCCTCGCGGCGCGTCAGCAGATACCGAGCCGTGGAGCCTCGATCGCAGGGCAGGTGTCCATGACGACGTCCAGACCGGCCTCCCGTGCCCGAGCAGCGGCTTCCTCGTCGATGACGCCGAGCTGCAGCCACACAGCTCGTGCCCCAACGGCGATCGCTTCATCCACCACGGCCCCGGCGAGCTCGGAGCGGACGAAGACGTCCACCACGTCGATCGGCTCAGGCACCTCTGAGAGCGAGGCGTACCCGGGGGCGCCCAGGACAGGCTCGGCTTTCGGGTGCACGGCAACGATGCGCATTCCGAGGTTCATCACATAGCGTGCGATGTCGTAGGCGGTGCGGCTCCGGTTCTCGGACAACCCCACCACCGCCCAGAGCCCGGGTGTGCTCAGCAGGCGACGGACGACTTCCGGATCATTGGTGTGGGCCATGGGGGCAAGACAACCACAGATCACGCAGGCTCAACGGGATGTCAGGTCCTCGGTCCCCTTCTCGAATGTGGCTGGTCCGATGCGTGTGGCCGCCACGGCGAACATCCCGGCCAGTGCGACGTAGCCCAGCGCCATGGCGGCGAACCCGAGCCTGTCGATACCCGTGTCCGGGAGCGTCAGCGCGGCGACCACCGCGGCCAGGACAAAGGCGAAGTTGAAACCCATGTCGTAGAAGGTGAACACCCTGCCCTTGAAACCCTCGTCAACGTGCGCCTGGATGACGGTGTCGACGCAGATCTTGAACGACTGCACTCCCAGCCCGATGAAGAACGACGCCGCGAAGAGCACCCACATGGCGGGCCAGGCCGCAGCGATGGCCTGGGCAACACCGCCGATGGCGAGCACCGCGATGGCGGTCCGCAACAGCCCCAGGCGTCGGGCCAGCAGCGGCACGAAGACGGTGCAGACGATGAACCCGGCCCCGGTCAGCAGACCCCACAACGTGAGGTCGCCCAGCGCCTCGTTCGGGTCCGTGTTGAAGAAATTGCGGATGGCCAGGATGACGGCGACGCTGAACAGCCCGAAGAGCAGGCGGCTCACGAACATGCCCACCAACGCCAGCTGTGCTGCAGGGCGGGACCGCAGGTGGGTCAGCGCCTCCCCCAGTCCGAGCCAGACTTCTCGAGGGCTGGTGCGCGGCTGTCCCGGTTCCGGCCCGAGTGCGTCACGGTGGAAACCACGGGCGATCGTCACCGACCCGGCAAACAACACGGCCGCCACCCAGAACACCACGGCGTCGGCCTGGTTGGCACCGATCACCGGGCCCAGCCCCACGCGGGCGCCGAAGCCGAGAACAGCACCGATCACCACGCCAAGCGGTCCGACGGTGGGGATGATGGATGAGGAGGTCAGGTACTCATCCGGCTCCACGGTGTACTGCAGTCCCGCTGAGAGCCCCGCCAGCATGAAACGGTTGACGCTCATGGCCACCAGCAGCGCACCGTAGAACGCCACCTGCCATGCCCCGTCGGTGCGGCCCGTGAGGATGAGCGCGCCCACCAGGAGCGCCAGGACGGCCCGCACGATGTCGGAGACGACGGTCACGTGCCGTCGTGACCAGCGATCCAACAGTGTGGCGACGAACGGCCCCAGCACCGTGTAGGGCAGGAGGGTGATGGTCAGCACACCGGCGATGGCCCACGCGTTGGGCTGGCTCTGCGGGGAGAACAGGATGTAGGAGGCCATCCCCACCTGCAGGGTGCCGTCGCCGGCCTGGCTGAGGACCCTCAGCGTCAGCAGCCGCCTGAAGGGCTCGTGCCGCCACAACCGTTTGAGGGCGGGACCAATCTGCATACCGCGCTACGCCTCAGGAGCCGTTGACTTCAGCGCGCAGGCGATGCGCCCGCTCCAGCGCCCAGTCGGTCCCCGTGCGTGATGCCTCTTCCTTCACCATGTCCTGATCCAGAGTCTTCAGTTTCTCCTCACCGGCGAGAATCTTCGCGAAGTGCTCCTCCCGCTCCTCCGTCGAACCCTTGTACTCGGTGTGGAGGTAGGAGTGGGCGAGACGATCCAGCGAACCCACTGCGCTCGCGATCCGGCCACGCTTGCTGTACAGGCTGACCAGCACGGTCACCAGCAGGATGCCGATGATGATGGGGAGCGACGTGGTGGCCGTGAAGGTGAAGACCTTCACGTTCTCGCCGTCATTGATGAACGGCAATTGGTTGGTGTGCAGCGCTTCGAGAACGAGCTTGACGCCGATGAACGCGAGGACCAGCGCCAGACCGTACTTCAGATAGATGAGGCGATCCAGTAGGCCCTCGATGAGGAAGTACAGCTGGCGCAGCCCCATGAGGGAGAACGCAGTGGCGGTGAAGACGATGTAGACGTTGGTGGTCAGACCGTAGATGGCCGGAATCGAGTCGAGTGCGAAAAGCACGTCGGTGCCGCCGATGGCCACCATCACCAGCAGCATGGGGGTCAGGACGCGGCGACCATTCTCATAGGTGAAGAGCTTGTCGCCGTCGTAGTGATCCGTGGTGCGGAGGTACTTCTTGGCCAGGCGGATGATGAAGTTGTTGGCGTCATCGTCGCCCTCCTTCTCCGGTGCCAGGAGCTTGCCAGCCGTGATCAGCAGGATCAAGCCGAACAGGTAGAACATGAAGGAGAAGTTCTCGATCAGTGCCTTGCCGGCAAAGATGAAGACCGTGCGGGCAATGAGCGCAAACACGATGCCGAACAGGAGCACCTTCTGCTGGTCCTTGCGCGGCACGGCGAAGCTGCCCATGATCACCAGGAACACGAACAGGTTGTCGACGCTCAGCGCCTTCTCGGTGATCCAGCCGGCAAAGTACTCGAACCCCATCTGTTGGCCGCCGAAGATCCACAGCACGATGCCGAAGACGACGGCCAGGGCCACGTAGATGCCCGACCAGAGTGCCGCCTCCGGCAGGGTCGGCTCGTGCGCCTTGCGGACGTGGAAGAAGAAATCGAACGCGAGAAGGCCGACGATCACCAGAATGGTGATTCCCCAGATCCAGAGGGGTACAGACAACGGGGGACGCTCCTTGGTGTGGTCGCGGATGGCCGCGGGGGTGGCGGGTGGGACTTCCACAACCTGCAGATGACCCACCACAAGCGTAACCGCTGCACGTGGCTGCCAGCACCGCCGGTAGCATCGTGAACGGCAACGGCAACAGGAGGAAACGCATGCAACGACGACGCTGGATCACAGCTGCTGTGGCGGTCGGGATCCTGGCAACAGGGTGCACATCGGGCAACGGCCCCGACGATCCCTCGGCCACCGAGACCGCGGCAGGCAGCAGTCTCCCTCCAGCAGACACCGTGGTGGCTGATCTGGTGGCTGGCCTCAATGCCTTCGACGTCACCACATTGCCCGTCACTGACCCCACTGCAGCCCAGGCAGAACTGGAAACGGTCTTCGTCGGGATGGACGGGATCACCCCCACCGTCACGGCTGGGAGCATCGAGTACTCCGACAGTGACGAAACGGCCCGCGCGAAGCTCACCTTCGAGTATCCCGTCGGGGTGGATGGCTGGACCTACGAGAGCGTCGCCCCGTTGGAACTGGCCGCCAAGGAGTGGAAGATCGAGTGGACACCGACGATCATCCACCCACAACTCACCAGCGACTCCCGCATGCGGCACCTCCGCAAGCTCCCGAAACGCGCCGCCATCAACGACAACGCCGGCTTGGCGCTCGTCGAGGAACGGACGCTGTTCCAGGTGGGCATCGACAAGTCGCAGGTCCCCGAAGCGGAGTGGGCGGCTGCTGCCGCGCAACTGGCATCGCTCCTGGAAGTGGATCCCGTCCAGTTCCAGGCCAAAGTGGCTGCTGGCGGACCCAAGCAGTTCGTCGTGGCCCGCACGATGACACAGGAGGAGATCACCCCCGACGTCGGGAAGGTCAACGGCGCACAGGTGTTGCCGACCACGGCCATGGTGCCCGTGAGCGACACGTTCGCCGCCAGCCTGCTGGGGACAGTGGGCACCCCCACCCCGGAGATGCTGGCCGACCCGAAGGCCGACGCCTTCGCCTCCGAGACCGTCGGGCTGAGTGGGCTGCAGTCCCGCTACGAGAAGCGGCTCCGCGGCGCACCCGAAGTGCGGATCGACCTCGTTGGCCGCACCACCGACGCCGATGCCACCTTCGAGGAACAGAACCTGTTCCTGCAGGACGCCAGCATCGGCAGTCCGCTCCAACTGAGCCTCGACCGCGAACTGCAGACGAAGGCCGAAACGGTGCTCTCCACACAGCCCGGGCTGGCTGCGCTGGTGGTCATCAGGAACGGGGACGGCGCTCTCCTGGCAGCAGCCAACTCACCCACTGCCGGTACCTTCCCACAGGCCACGTACGGGAAGTTCGCCCCCGGATCCACGTTCAAGGTGGTGTCCTCCCTGGCAATGCTCCGCAGCGGGCTGACCCCTGGCTCGACGGTGCAATGTCCGAACAGCCTCGTCGTGGGCGCCAAGACATTCGGCAACTACTCTGACTACCCCTCGAGCAAGATTGGGGCCATCACGCTGACGGAGGCGGTGGCCAACTCCTGCAACACCGTGTTCGCGGGTGCCGCCGCCACCATCACTCCGGAACAACTCCACGATGCGGCAGGCAGCCTTGGCGTCGGTACCGACTACGACGCCGGGTTCACGTCGAACTTCGGCACCGTGCAACCCAACAACAGTCCCATTGACCGGGCAGCCAGCATGATCGGTCAGGGGCAGATCACCATGTCGCCCATGGGCATGGCTGCAGTGGCGGCCAGTGTCGCGAGCGGAAAAACCACCATCCCCTGGCTGGTCGACGGCACGCAGGTGACGCCCACCGCCCCACCCCTGACAGCGGAGGAGGCGACGCAACTGCAGGCACTGATGACGGCGGTCGTCACAGACGGATCGGGCCGCTCACTGGCCGGGTTGATGACGGGCGCCAAGACCGGCACGGCGGAATATGGCACCGTCGGCGCCTACAAGACCCACGGCTGGATGATCGCCTGGAACGAGGGTGTGTCGGTGGCTGCGTTCGTGGAGGATGGCGTCTCGGGGTCCCAGTCGGCGGCACCGCTGATCACGGCACTGTTCTCCTGACTCAGGCCGAGAAGCGCACCATGTTGTTGAACACCCAGTCATCCTTCTTCGTGTAGCTGTATCCACCCGACGGTTTGGCGTTGCCGGACACGGTTGTCGCCCACACATAGCTGCGGCAGCCGTTCCCGCCGGTGTTGGCAGTGTCACATTCAGTCTTCCATCGGCGTCCATCCGTGGCGGTCCAGCCGGCGTCGTCGTGGTTGCCCAACGGGTTGTCGGCCCATATTTCTCGCTCGGACTCGACGTAGGTCAGGTTGTTGAAGACCCACCCCTCAGCCGTGGAGTAGACGCCGTTCTTGACCACTGCACCGACGGACCAGATCTCGGTGCGGCACCGCTTCGTCTGTGAGTACGGCTCACAGGTGGTTCTCCACGCCCGCTTGTTGACGGTGTGCTGACCCTCGGTGACGTACAGCTCAGCTGCTGAAATGGTGTCCTGGTCGGCAATCACCGGCCTCACGATGTCGCGGCTGGGTGCTGAGCCGCCCCCACCACGGCCCACAAGTGTGGACGGATTGAGGATGGTGTTGACCACCTTGGGGACGGCGAGACAGGAGCGACGCGCGTCAGCCACGATCGCGCCATCGCTGTTGCGCTTCCAGTAGCCGCAGTAGGCACGAGAGCCATTGTGAACGGTGTAGCCGCCGATCGACAGGCCGTTGATGGGCTGCTCCACGCCGTTCTTCAGCAGGATGAAGTGCACGTGCCGGAAGGTGCCGCGGCCACACGTCTCGGATCCGGGCATGCCCGTCATGCCCAGCTTCTCCCCCGCCACCACGGTGTCACCGCTCTGGAGGCCTGACGGAATGCTTTTGAGGTGGTAGTACTGCGTCTGCCAGCCATCGGTGTGGGTGACCGTGACACTGCACCTGGCGAACCCGTTGGCACCCTTGACGCTCACCACGCCGTCGGCGGCAGCGACGACGGCGATGCTCACATTCTTGGCGGCACCCAGATCCACCGAGCTGAGTGTTCCGCTGGCGAAGGTGTGCGGACCACCCGCCTGGACCGTGGCGCCCCACTGCACGGGGAGAGCCATCGGAAAGCCGGGGAGCGAGGCTGCCTGTGCCTGCGGCACCACACCCATCCCCATGCCGACGACGGCGACGGCCACGGCCACACCCAAGTTCCGCAGAACACGCATACGATTTCTCCCTCGTGAAGTGACCTGAGAGAGAATATGTAGAAAGAAGCTTGAATCAGGGGAAAACCTGAGAAAAATCCAGGAAACTCACGAAGTCACGCGGAAAAATGATGAGTCACACTGAGAGCACTCAGACTCAGCTGAGTTGCATGGACCTGAAAACCACGGCTGCCAAGGAGATCAGCGCCACCAGAGCCACCAGTGGCCACTGCCACCGCTTGCGTTGCTCCTTGGGGAGATGGATCAGTGCGGCGGTGACCGCCAGACCACCGATGAAGCCGCCGAAGTGGCCCTGCCACGAGATGTAGGACCTGCCGACCACGGTGATCAACACGTTGGCGCCCAGCAGGATCAGGATCTGCCTCACGTCGCCGCCATGCTTACGGGCCACGAGCAGGAACGCACCGAGCATGCCGAAGATCGCGCCCGAGGCGCCCACCGTCGAGACGTACGGGCCGGAGAACAGCACGACGACAGCTGACGCTGCGATCGCCGAGACCAGATAGAGGGCCAGGAATCGGGTCCGGCCCAGTAGTCGTTCGAGCTGCGGTCCGAGTATCCACAGGGCAAACATGTTGAACGCAATGTGGATGATCTCGGAGTGCGTGAAGGCACTGGTGATCACTTGCCACCAGGCTCCCGTGGCGGCCCCGTCGACCCATTGGACGTCGGTGCCCACGCACCCCACCTCATTGGTGGGGTAGAACCCCGTTCCGTCCGTTGCCTCACATCTTCCCAGCGGCGTGAGCGCCAACATGTTGAACAACCGACCGAAGGCGCCACCCGTCAGCAGGATTCCAGCCCACACGGCAAGGTTCATCCCGATCAGGACAATGGTGGTGGTGCGTGGGTCCCGGCTGGGTCTGCCCCCATACGGCAACTGACCCTGCCGGGTTTCCCGACGTCCCTGCGCCACACACTCGGGGCACTGGAATCCGACCGCCGAGGGATTCATGCATTCCGGGCAGATGGGACGGTTGCACCGTTGACAGATGATGCGGGTGGCTCGATCCGGGTGTCGGTAGCACGTGGGGATCGCTGCGGGTTCTGCCATGCGCGCAAGGGTACCGGGGGCCACTAGTGTGGTGCCCCATGGGTCATAGTCACTCGCACGCTGCCCACGCGGCAGTGGAGGTCGGTACACAGGCACGCAACGCTCTCGTGGGGTTCCTCGCTGTTCTGGGGGTGCTCACTGTCGCGGGACTGATCTGGCTCTGGCCGGACAGTTCCGCCCTCAGCGACGCCATCGATGTGCAGTTCGACGCCCCCGGCGTCACCTACGAGGACGCCACCATCCGCGAGGTCACCACCGGATGCGCCTCGCAGGGTGACGGCTCCCCCGTACGGTGTGAGACGGCCAGCGTGGAGCTGAAGACCGGTGAGCAGGTCGGAGAGTTCGTCGATGTGGAACTCCTGGGCCCTCAGGCCCAGGCCGGGCTGCGCGCTGGCGACTCCATCGAGGTGGCGAGGATCCCCACTGAATCCGGCCCCCTCTTCTCCTACTCCGGCACCAACCGGATGCCGACGCTGATCGTGCTGGGTCTGCTGTTCGTGATCTGCGTGTTGGCGGTAGCCCGATGGCGGGGACTCTTTGCGCTGATCGGCCTGGGGTTCGCCGGATTCGTGTTGCTGGGCTTCATGCTGCCAGCGTTGATCACCGGTAAACCGGGCATGGCGGTGGCCCTGACAGGATCCACGGCCATCATGTTCGTGGTGCTGTACGTGGCCCACGGCGTCTCCATCCGAACGTCGACGGCGCTGGCCGGCACGCTGCTCGGACTGGCCGTGACCACAGGGCTGGGGGCAGTCGCCGTCAGCGCCGCCCGCCTGTCGGGATTCGCCGACGAACAGGACTACGACCTGGCGCAACTGGTCCCCGGTCTCGACTTCCAGGAACTGTTCCTGTGCGCCATCATCATCGGCGGGCTGGGGGTGCTGAACGACGTGACCATCACGCAGAGTTCGGCGGTCTGGGAGCTTCGCGCAGCAGCCCCCGAGATGAGCAGGGCTGGCATCTTCGCCTCGGCCATGCGCATCGGGCGCGACCACATCGCCTCCACCATCTACACCATCGTCTTCGCCTATGCGGGCGGAGCACTGACCGTGTTGCTGCTCCTGTACTTCACGAACAGGGAGATCATCGACCTGTTCGGGGTCGAGATCTTCGCAGGTGAGGGTGTACGGACGTTCGCCAGCGCCATCGGACTGGTGCTCTCGGTACCCATCACCACGGGAATCGCGGCGCTCACCGTCGCCCCCGCACGCCTGCCCAAGGAACCTCCGCGCCGCGTCGACCCCTTCGCCCCGCTGCCTGCCTGATTCCTGCCTTCGCCCTGACCCGCGTTCCGCGGTGTCAGCGCTTCATGAGGCGCAGCAACGGGGATTGAGGACGAGAAGTCGGGGAGTGCGTCGACGCCACCTTGGACACATCCCGAAGCTGGGGGTAGCGGGCGACGAGCGCCACCTCCACCCGGTCGTGGAGCGTTCGTCCCTGGGCCGGGCAGTCGGTGCAGGCGCCCCCGAAGTCCAGCACCACGGCGTCAATGCTGGCCGAGACCACGCTGATCTGGCCGCCGTGGGAGTTGATGAAGGTGAGGAGTTGCCCGTGGACGACGTCGTCGGCGATGAAACGCAACAGGTCAGCGGAGCCATCGGTGATGTCCCAGCCGTCGGTGTCGACGGCGGCCACCACTGCGTCGCGAATCCGGGGACCGTGATCGGTCCAGGAGTGTTCCGGGGACAGCCAGGTCCAGACGGAACCCCGCTCGACGAACATGCGGGTGATGACGCCGTACTGCATCATGGGGCCGAGTGTTCCTGCCGCGTGCAGGACTTCTCCCACCAGGAGTTCCCCGGTGTCGACTACCCAGCGGATGGCCTGCGGCTCACCCGTCACGGCCTCGGGGTGGATGGGCTTTCTCATGCCAGTCCACCAACGATCAGTTTCGCCAGCCATGCCATGAGCCAGGCGAGTCCGCCCATGTACACGAACGCGATGACCGGCCACTTCCAGGTGCCTGTCTCCCTGCGCATGACGCCGAGGGTGGACATGCACTGCAGCGCGTAGACGAAGAACACCAGCAGGGCCGCGACCGTCGACGGGGTGAACACCTTCTCCCCGACGTGGTCGCCATCGGTGTGCGTCATGTTCGTCAGGGCCGCCACTGGATCCTCCGGATCCTCGGCAGCAGCCACCTGGCCCAGCGTGGAGACGAAGACCTCGCGTGCGGCCAGGGAGGACAGCACGCCGACGTTGATGCGCCAGTCGAAGCCCAGGGGTTCGAACACGGGCGAGACCGCCCGGCCGATGCCTGCGGCCACCGAGTTGTCGATGACGAAGGCCTTCACTGCCACCTCGTCGCGGACGTCGATTCCGGCGTTGACCAGGTCGGCGTCGGAGCGCAGAGGGAAGTTCAGGAGCCCCCACAAGATGATGGTGGTGAGCATGATGATGCTCGTGACCTT
>JAUNVL010000089.1 GCA_030537675.1 Propionibacteriaceae bacterium
CGGTCGGATCTACCGTGACGGTGGGCGTCACCGTGACGGTGGACCCTCCGTCGCCGTCGACCGTGATGTCCACCCAGTCGCTCGTGGACAACCTCTGCCCGCTGACAGCGTCGACGAGCACGGTCCGTACCTGGTGGACACCTGCGGCGTTGAGGACCTTGGCGGCCTCCCCGACGGTGCCATTGGCCTCGCCGGGTGCCTTCCACTCGTAGCGCAGCGCGGTGATCGCGCCGTCCCCGAGCGTCGGCAGCGCGCCGACAGTGCCCGTTGCCGTGACAGTGGTGCCACCGGCGACGCTGGTGGCGCTGACGGCGATGGTGGGCTTGGGCTGCGCCGGGTAGTCCGGTGCAACGTTGGCTTCCATGTCACCGGCAGCACCCGTGGTGTTGTGGTACGGCACCAGACGGATGTTCTGCGGCCCCATGCCGGCGGTCTTGGCGGCCACCACCACGGCGATGTCGTTCGTGCCACGGGGGTTGATGAACCCGGCCGGAACGGTGAACGACTTCTGCGGGCCGATGTCGCCGATGTAGATGCCGGTGTGCCAGCCGTTGACGTACAGCATGACCTGCGAGCCATCGGTGCGGGTGGCCCGGTTCGGGCCGAACTTGGTCGACTCGATGTCCAGGCGCCATGCGACGTCCTGTCCCTCGGGCACGTTCAGGTCGACGCTCGAGCGGTACCAGGTGATCCCGGGGGCATCAGCCACCATGGTGGTGGCGGGCGCCCAGTCGCTGTCCGGGTATCCGGGCAGGTACCAGCCGGCACGCTCACCGTAGAGGCCACCGTTGTTGTAGACGCCACGATCGGTGTCAGGAGCAGCGTTCGGGTGCTCGGCGCCCTGGATCTTCCAGACGATCGGCTTGGACTGGTCGGCGGCCAGGTTGGCCTCGTACAGGCCGCGGTTCTGACGCGACAGGCCATCGTCGCTCCAGTCGAGGTTGTGGCCGAGGTTGTGGACGACGACGGAGACGACGACCTTCTGCCCTGCGGTCACTGACCCGGCGGGTGCCGGGACGCTGACCGTGCCACCGGCGGCGGGGCGGGCCCCGGCGTACACGCCGTTGACCCAGACCTGCATGAACGCAGGGTTCCTGCCATGACCGGGCACGCCACTGCCGCCGTTGCCCCTGAAGGTCAGCGTCGGGTTGTTGCTGGCGGCCGTGTAGTTGGCGCGGTACCAGACGGATCCCTGGAAGAAGCCGTACCGGTTGGAGTCGAGCACCACACCGTTGGAGCCGGGTCCCTGGTAACGGTTGAGTGCATTGGTGGCGTCGGCAGTTGTCCAGTCGGCGTCGTCGAAGTCGACGGCGGTTTCGGGGTTCTCACCACCCTTGACCCAGGTGAGGGCGGGCTCGGCGACGGCCACGGGGGCGGGGGCAGTGGTGACTGCTGCGCCGTTCCAGGTGTACGACGTGATGCCTGCGGGCAGCGTGACCGACAGTGCCGATGCGTCGCTGACGGAGCCGGTGATGTGCGCGACGGTGCCGTCGAAGTGGACCGTGCGGACCACCTCGGCGCCATCGACCCACACGGTCTTGTTGCCGGCTCCCTGAATGCCGGAGGTGTGCCACACGTCGGCGGCGGCCTCGCGGTCCATGATGCGCAGCACCAAGACAGATCCGTTGGCCTGCGTGAGCTTCACATCCACGGGATCGCCGTGGGTGTAGTTGAGGCGCAACTGCTTGGTGGCGGCGTCGTAGGTGGGTGTGACGCCGGCGTTCTGCGCCAGCGTGTAACCGGGCTCGACGTGCAGCACGGTTTCACCCGCGTCGCCCTTGTAACCGACCATGGTCTGGACCATGCCGGCGGAGGTGTCGAGCGCTTCACCGAAGGGCTGCGAAGTGGTGTAGTACATGTCGTGCTGACCGATCTTCAGGTCAGCGGTGATGGCCAGTGCGTCACGACCATGGATCGTGAGCTTGGTGTCGGCCTTCTGCGGGATCCGGGGCCACGAAACGGCATCCGTCGGCTCGGGTGGTTCGATTGCCTCCGGCGTCTCCGGGTAGATGCGCACTGCATCCAGCGGCACGAACGTGCCCTGCGAACCGGTGAACTTCTCGCCGGTCACGCGTACGCGCACGGTGTGCTCGCCCTTGGCCAGATCCTTCTTGGAGAAGATGACCTGCTGGGGTTCGGCCCCGGCGGTGACCTCCTCTTCGGTCATTCCCGCGGAGACGTCGTCGATGAAGACCTCGCCCTTGCCGTGGTTCAGTGAGAAGGGGGCAAGGAGGTCGAAGCCCACGCCGTCGAAGGTGAAGGAGTATTCGTCGCCCACGGTCGAGGAGAAGGTTTCGTCCTTCTTGTAGTCGCCGGCCGTCCAGCTGAAGTTGGAGGCACGGGTCCAGTTGGGACCATTGGCACCCGAGCCGTTCGACTGCTTGACGGGCTGCGGGGTGTAGGTGATGACGCCCTCGTCGCCGTCGTTGATGAGGTAGGAACCGTCGGCGGAGCCACCGATGCTGTTGAAGGCGTCGATGTTGAAGGCAGTGGCACCGGCTGCGCCGGCAGGATCCTTCTCACCCTTCACCGTCACGACGACGGTGTGGGCGCCGGGCGCGAGGCCCGTCTTGGTGGCCAGGACGGTCTGTGTCGGAGCGTTCTGGTCCGTGGCGTAGTAGGCACTGATGTCCTCGGCGGTACCGCCGTCGACAGAGATCGTCGCCATCCCGTACTTGGGTGCAGTCTCGCCGATCAGTTCGAAGCCTGTGCCGTTGAAGGTGTAGGTGGCCTTCGCCCCAGCTGTGGAGCTGGTGCTGAGCGTCTTCTTGAACGCCGAGGCGTTGGCAACCTGGGCCCAGCCACCGGAGTAGGCGATCGCATCGCTGCGGTCGTCATGGGTGTAGGCGTCGCTGTCGTCGGCTGCGGCCCGATCAAGCGTCAGCGGCAGCGTGAAGGTGGTGGTGGTGGTGTCGTTGGTGTTGTTCAGACGGGTGCCGATGAAGCGGGTGCCGTTGCCGGTCACCGACTCATCGAGCCGGTCCACCGACTGGCGATGCAGGACGTTGACGGGAGCGCCGACGACGTCTTTTGCTTCCGAACCCTCCACGGGATCCATGCCTGCGAACTGCGGAACGGCGTTCTGGTAGTAGCCCAGTTCCTTCTGCACGGCGAGCTTGGGGGTGATGGTGCGGTCCTCGTTGAGGGCTGCGCCGTAGTCATACGACGTGAAGCCGGACGCGGGCGCGCCGGTGTAGCCCCAGTTGGTGCCGCCGATGATCATGTAGTAGTTGAAGTTGGTGACGCCGTTGGCGAAGTTGCGGATACCGAATTGCCGGGTGAAGGCGGGGTCGGTGTATTCGGCACACTTCGTGAAGTCGAAGTCGGCGCCCCATGGTGTGAAGGCACCGCCCTGGGCCTCGGTGATGAACTGGGGTGCGTTGGGCTCGAAGCCGCGGAAGGCGGCCTCGCGGTTGCCGAAGCCATTGCGGCCTGCGGAGCAGTTGAAGCCCAGCGGGTACTCGTCGTAGGCGTAGAAGTCGAGGTTGACGCTCTCGTGGTCGCTGAAGCGACCGCCCATGCCGTAGTCATTGTGGAACTTGGGCACCGTGATGCCGTCGGCGATGACCTGGTCGGTCAGCGCCTTCAGGAAGGCGCGCCTGGGTGCGCTGTCGCTGAGGAGCTCGTTCTCCACCTGGTAGAGCAGCAGCGAGCCGCCGCCGTCGGTGACCTGGTGGTTCTTGGCGATCTGGTCAAAGGCTTGCAGCCATTCCTTGGAGGGCTTGAGAACCTCGGGGTCGGTGGAGCGCAGGTACTGGTTGTTCTTGTTCACCATCCACTGCGGGAGGCCGCCCATGGCCACCTCGGCATTGATGTAGGGGCCGGGACGGGCCACCACGTAGAGGCCCTCCTCGGACGCCATGGTGAGCAGCTTGTCGATGTCGCGGGGACCGGTGAAGTCGAACTCACCGTTCTCCTCGGCCTGGTGCATGCCCCAGAAGAAGTAGAGGCTGACGGCGTTGAAGCCTGCAGCGCGGAGCTTCTGCATGACGTCGCGCCAGCCGTCCTGGGATGGGACGCGCCAGTGGTGGAGTTCTCCGGACCAGAGGTGGAGGCGTTCGCCGTCGATCATGAACGACCGCTTGTCGAACGTCACGTCATGCGCTTCCCCGTCGTTGCCGGGGAAGATGATCTGATTGCCTGTGTGGGGGACGGGGTCCACAGCCTGCGCCGATGGCGCGGCGACGAAGCCCGTGACGGCCAGGCCAAGGGCGGCTACAACCGCCACTAACCGGGTAATGAATTTTCTGGGCACGCAATGCACCTTTCCTCGCGACTTTGCAGAGCTGTTGTGATCCTCCCACCACTGGGAGACCCGTTCCAAGGTCTGACGTCAGATTGCGCGTTAGGTGCGAGCGTTTCGGGGTGTCAGCGGCGGTGGGTGACGCGCCCGGCCCACATGGTCAACTCGACGGGGTCGGGCAGATCGCGGCCGTGGTAGGGGTTGTTGCGGCTGAAGGATGCGGAAGCATCGCGATCCACCGTGGCGCGACGGGCGGGGTCCACCAGCACCAGGTTGGCGGGTTCCCCCGCCACCAAGGGACGGCCCTGGCCGGCGACGCGACCGATGCGGGCGGGCGCTGCGCTCATCCGGTCCACCACACCGGCCCAGTCGAGGCGACCGGTGGTGACCATGGTCTCCATGATCACGGACAGTGCCTGTTCGAGGCCCAGCATCCCCGGCTTGGCCTCGGCGAAGGAGTGGTCCTTGTCGTGGGGTGCGTGGGGGGCGTGGTCCGTGCCGACGATGTCGATGGTGCCGTCCGCCAACGCCTCACGGATCGCCTCGACGTGCTCGTCGGTCCGCAGGGGAGGGTTGACCTTGTAGACGGTGTCGTAGTTCACCACCTCCTCGGTCTTGAGGTACAGGTGATGGGGGGTGGCCTCTGCGGTGACGTTGATGCCGCGGGCCTTGGCCCAGCGGATGACGTCGACGCCCTCGGCGGTGGTGATGTGGCAGACGTGCAGGCGGGAACCGGTGGCCTCGGCGAGCTGCGCGTCGCGCGCGATGATCACGGATTCGGCCACGGGGGGCCAGCCCGCCAACCCCAGTCGACCAGAGATGTCGCCCTCGTGGCAGCAGGCACCGGGTCCTGCGAGGCCGGAGTCCTGGGCGTGTTGTGCCAGCACGCCGTCGAACGGCTTGATCCACTCGAAGGCGCGTCGCATCAGGCCCGCGTCCATGACGCACATGCCGTCGTCGGAGAAGACGCGCACGGCTGCCCGGGATGCGTGCATCAATCCGAGCTCCGCAAGCTCCTTGCCCGCCAGTGCCTTGGTGATGGCGCCGATGGGGACCACCTGGACCAGGTCTGCTTTGATCCCGAGGTCAAGGATGTGCTCGGCGTTCTCGGCAGTGTCGGTGACAGGGGTGGTGTTGGCCATGGCATGGATGCAGGTGAACCCGCCGCGGGCTGCGGCCATGGAACCGGAGGCCACGGTTTCGGCATCTTCGCGGCCCGGTTCCCGCAGGTGCGTGTGGAGGTCCACCAGACCGGGCAGGGCGATGAGCCCGTCGGCGTCGATCACGTCCGCTCCGGACGGCCGCTCCTCGACGAATACGCCGTCGGCGATGAAGAGGTCCGCGCGGGTACCGTCCGCGTGTTCCGCACCGGAAATGACGAACTTGGTCATGACACTCCTAGTTTTCAGCGGCAAGCAGGTGGTAGAGCACGCTCATGCGGACCGCCACGCCCGCTGACACCTGGTCCAGCACGATGGAGCGGATGCTGTCGGCGGCCGCAGACGAGATCTCGAGGCCGCGGTTCAACGGGCCCGGGTGGGCGATGACGGCGTTCGGAGCCAGCTTGGCCAGCCGTGCGGCGGTCAGCCCGTAGCGAATCGTGTACTCCCGTTCGGAGGGGAAGAACCCGCCCAGCATGCGCTCGCGCTGCACTCGGAGCATCATCACGACGTCGGCCGAGGGCAGGACGGCGTCGAGGTCGTGACTCACCGCTACGTTCCAGGTCCCGACACCGGGGGGCATCAGCGTGGGCGGTGCCACGATCGTGACGTGGGCGCCGAGTTGGGGCAGCAGCAGGGCGTTGGAGCGGACGACGCGGGAGTGGAGCAGGTCGCCGACGATGACGACCTCTTTGCCCTCGAGGTCGCCCAGATCGTTCTTGCGGAAGTGGCGGAGCATCGCATGGGCGTCCAGTAACGCCTGTGTGGGGTGCTCGTGCGTGCCGTCACCGGCGTTGATCATGCTGGCGCGCACCCAGCCGGCCGCTTGGGCGACGGAGCCCGAGCCCGCATGCCGCATCACGATGGCGTCGACGCCCATGGAATCCAGCGTCATGAGGGTGTCGCGCATCGATTCGCCCTTGGACGCCGAGGAGCCTTTTGCCGCCACGTTGATGGCGTCGGCCGACAGCCATTTGGCCGCCAGTTCGAAGGAGGAGCGGGTGCGGGTGGAATCCTCGAAGAACAGGTTCACCACGGTGCGGCCGCGCAGTGCCGGCAGCTTCTTGACGGGGCGCTGCTGGATCTCGTGCATCTCCTCCGCGGTGGCCAGTACAGCCCGGATGTCGTCGAGCGACATGCCTTCGATGCCGAGAAGGTTCTTCACAAGGTGCTCGCGTCCGATTCGATGGTGACCTGGTCAAGTTCGTCGAACTCTGTCATGGAGACCCGCACCCGCTCGTCGCTGGCAGTCGGCAGGTGCCGGCCGACGATGTGGGCCTGGATGGGGACGTCACGGTGGCCGCGGTCCACCAGCACCACGAGCAGGATCTTGGCGGGGCGACCGAGATCGGCGAGCGCGTGCAGCGCCGCCTGCACGGTGCGGCCGGAGAACAGGACGTCGTCCACGAGCACCACGATCTTGCCGTCGATGCTGCCCGGCAGGACAGTACGGCCCACGGGTCGCAGCGGCTGGCTCCGGAGGTCGTCCCTGTACATGGTGATGTCGAGTTCGCCGGTGGCCACATCCACGCCCTCGGTCTCGGCGACTGCGCGGGCGATGCGCTGGGCCAGCGGGACGCCGCGCGTCAGTATTCCGAGGATGATGAGATCCTCCGCGCCGCCAGCCAACTCCAGGAGCTCATGGCTCATCCGCGTGGTGGTGCGGGCGATTTCCGCCGCGTTCATGACCGATTTCACAGTGGCCACCCCGTCAATCGCGTCGGGGCTCAAGCGTCGAGATCAGGTTGCGCCCGGCGCGCCTGGGGACCGATGGCCGCACGCGGGGCACTGGTTGTCGACTCCAGGAGCGGGTGCTCGTCCTCATGGGTGGTCCCGGAGGCGAGCTCACCGCGGAATCGACGGCCAAGCGCGGGTGTGAATCCCAGCAGGGCGATCACGGCAGCCATGGCCAACGGGCCCACGAGCAGCAACAGCCACATGTGCCCGGAGGACACCTCGGGCGCCTCGGGCCAGCCGGGCAGGGTCTCAAGGGGCAGCATCCAGTTCATGGAAGCCAAGGATACGACGTGGGCTGGGCGTTTGTCGCGCCCAGCCCATCGTGCTCACTCGGGGCGAGCGGCCACCCTGCTGCTTGCCTGGCAGCGCAGTGCGCGCCGGGCCTCGTCGAGCCGCTCAGTGATGGAGCGCAGAACCTGCTGGGTGGGGGAGTTCTCCGTGAGCCAGCCGTCGAATCGCTCGACGAGTTCGTCGCTGATGAGCGGGTCCGGGAACAGCCACCGCAGCACCGTGCCGATGGCGGCGTAGCCACGCTCGGCCCACATTCCTTCGCGGGCCGAGATGTCTCGCGCCATCTCGAGGTACGCGTCGGCGTATCCGGACGTCAGTTCCTCCTGGCCGAAGTGCCAGAACCCCATGGCGATGCTGCGGTGGGTCTCGTTGGGGACTTCCGGGTCCTCGGTGGCCAGGCGCCACGCCTCGGCCTTCTGCGCCGCATCCGGCAGTCCTGCCTTGGCACCGGCGGCACGCTCGGCGCCGGCACTGGTGTTGTCCCGGGCGAACTCCTCGTCAATCACCGACGCGTCGATGGCACCGACGCGCGCCAGCGACGAGACGATGGCCCACCGCATGCCGGTGTCCACGGAGAGCCCAGCCGGTACCTCCTCGTCGTTCAGCCAGCCGCGGATGAGTTCCACTGCCTGGTCCGAGCGGGCGGATGCCACGAGCGACTTGGCGATCATCACCTGCTTGTCGGACCCGGGTGCGCTCCGCTGCAGGAGTCGGGCCAGGCCGGCGGTCAGCCGCACGTTGGCTTCCTGCCGGAGTTCCGGGGCCATGAACCGGCCCGTGCAGACCGCGGCCTGCGACAGCACCGTGGCGGTGGCGGCCATGTCTGTCTCGCTGTCGATGCCGCGAAGGGCGAGGGTCACGAAGTCCTGCGGCGCGATGTCGCCGTCGCGTACCGAGTCCCAGAAGGACGACCATGTGACGGCGCGCGCCAGCGGGTCGCGGAGTGCCTCGATGTTGTTCACCAGGACGGCTGCTGATGCCGGGTCGAAGCGGACCTTCGCGTACGTGAGGTCCCCGTCGTTGATCAGCACGACGTCGCCGCGATGGACCCCGACCATGTCGTCGATCTCGGTGGAGGGTCCGTCAATGTCGAGTTCGACGGCGTGGGTGCGGCGGAGTTCGCCGTCGGTGAGGGTGAAGATGCCGATGGCCAGACGGTGCCGACGCAGCGTCGGGAAGTCCGGTGAAGCGGTCTGCAGGACGGCGAATCGGGTGAAGAGGCCGTCCTCGTCCGCATCAAAGTCGGCGCGCAGGGTGTTGACGCCGGCCGTCTCCAGCCACTGTCCGGTGAACCAGGACAGGTCGCGCCCGCTGGCGGCCTCCAACTCCACCAGCAGGTCACGCAGCGTGGTGCTGCCCCAGGCGTGCTTGGCGAAGTACTCGGAGACGCCCGCGCGGAAGGCGTCGGTGCCGACGAAGGAGACCAGCAGCTTCAGGACGGAGGCGCCCTTGGCGTAGGTGATGCCGTCGAAGTTCTGCTCCACCTTCTCGAGATCGCCCATGTCCGCGGCGATGGGGTGGGTGGTGCTCAGCTGGTCCTGGAGGTAGGCCCAGGCCTTGCGTTCGTTGCTGAACGAGGCCCACGGGTCGGCACCGGTGTCGTAGCGGCGCGAGATCTCGTCGGCGGCAAAGTGCGACGCCCACTCGGCGAAGGACTCGTTGAGCCACAGGTCGTCCCACCACGCCATGGTGACGAGGTCGCCGAACCACATGTGGGCGAGTTCGTGCAGGATCGTGTTGTCGCGGGATTCCATCTCACGCGCGGTCACGCGGTAGCGGAACAGGTACTCGTCGCGGAAGGTCACGCACCCGGCGTTCTCCATGGCGCCGGCGTTGAACTCCGGGACGAAGATCTGGTCGTAGGAGTCGAAGGCGTAGGGGACCCCGAACGCATCCTCGAACACCTCGAACCCGCGCTGCGCGGTCTCGCGGATGCGATCGGCGTCGAGGAACTCGGCCATGGAGGCGCGGCAGGCGACGGAGGCCGGCAGGACGCCTGCGGCAGAGCGGATCTCACCCTCGGCCACGTGGTACTCGCCGGCCACCAGCGCGGTGATGTAGGTGGACACCGGCGGTGTGGGTACGTGGTCCCAGCGGCTGACACCCTCGCTGAGCTGGACCGGCTCGACGCGGGCGGAGTTGCTGATGACCACCCAGTGGCTGGGTGCGATCACGCTGAGCTGGAAAGTGGCCTTCTGGTCCGGCTGCTCGAAGTTGGCGAACATGCGCCTGGCGTCGGCGGTCTCGAACTGGGAGTACAGGTAGACCTTGTCATCGGAGGGGTCGACGAAGCGGTGCAGGCCCTCGCCGGTGATGGAGTAGCGGCACACGGCGTCGACGACGACGGTGTGCTTGCCCGGCTCCATCGCGGGCAGGGGCAGGCGGTAGCCGTCGAAGCCCTCCAGCGGGATGGGCTGGCCGTCGAGGGTGGCTGAGGTGACGCTCTCGGCGATGAGGTCCAGGTGCGTGGCCGGACCTTCGGCGCTCAGCTCGATGTGTGTGCGGGAGGCGAACGTTTTGGTGGGCTCGTCCGTGGCATAGCCGGACACGTCGACGAGGACGCTGTAGGCGGTGACTCGGACGACGGCGGAACGCTGTTCTGCCTCGGTGCGGGTGATGTTGGCGGTGGCCACGTGGGTGGGCTCCCTCATCTGTGGGTGAAATGAATTGACCAACCAAGCCTAGTGCGGGTCACGGTCAGGCACTCCCGGTGGGCACATGCCTGCGCATTCGTCGCCGTCGGTGCCGACGCTCCTGTGCCAGCATGGTGCCCATGATGAATGAGCAGTCCGGTGATCCGCTCGATGAGGCGCGCCGCCAGTGGAGCGAGCTGAACGAGATGCTCACCAAGTCACAGCAGGCCTACTACGGCGCCGACGCCCCCACCATGGCGGATGAGGCCTACGACGACGCCATGCGGAAGCTCCAGGAACTGGAGAGGACACACCCGCAACTGGCGGGCCCGGATTCGGTGACGCAGCGTGTTGGCGCCGCCACCGTCACGGATTTCTCGCCCGTGACGCACCGCCAGCGACTGCTCAGCCTCGACAACATCACCACCCAGGAGGAGCTGACCTCCTGGCTGGCGCGCTCAGGTGAGGGCCCGTGGCTGTGCGAGGTGAAGATCGACGGCCTCGCCATCAACCTGCTGTACCTCGACGGGAAACTGTCGGTCGCCGCCACGCGCGGCGACGGCCGGGTGGGGGAGGACGTCACCCACAACGTCACCACCATCAAGGGCATCCCCCGCACCCTCACGGGCAACGAAGTCCCGGCCGTACTCGAGGTGCGGGGTGAGATCTTCTTCCCCGTCGCTGACTTCGCGGACCTGAACGCCTCCCTGGTGGAGGCAGGCAAGGCGCCGTTCGCCAATCCGCGGAACGCCGCGGCCGGGTCGCTGCGGCAGAAGGACCCACAGGTGACCGCGGGCCGGCCGCTGCAGATGATCGTGCACGGCGTCGGTGCCCGCGATGGCCTCGAATTGACGTCGCAGAGCGGCACCTACGAGCTGTTTGCCTCGTGGGGGCTGCCGGTCAGCCCGCTGTACAAGGTGCTGGACACCCCGAAAGCCGTCGAGCAGTACATCACCTACTACGGCGAGCATCGGCACGAGGTGTCCCACGAGATCGACGGCGTGGTCATCAAGGTGGACGACTTCGCCGGTCAGAACAGCCTCGGCACCACGTCGCGCGCCCCTCGCTGGGCAGTGGCCTTCAAGTACCCGCCGGAGGAGGTCAACACCACGCTGCTGGACATCCGCGTCAACGTCGGGCGCACCGGCCGCGTCACGCCCTACGGGGTGATGGAACCGGTGGTGGTCTCGGGCTCCACCGTCGAGATGGCCACGCTGCACAATGCGCACGAGGTCAAGCGCAAGGGCGTGCTGATCGGCGACGTCGTGGTGCTCCGCAAGGCCGGCGATGTGATCCCCGAGATCGTCGCGCCGGTGGTGGCGCTGCGGGACGGAACTGAGCGGGAGTTCGTGATGCCGACGCACTGCCCGTCGTGCGGAACCGAGTTGCGTCCCCAGAAGGAGGGGGACAAGGACATCCGTTGCCCCAACTCACGCTCGTGTCCCAGCCAGTTGCGGGAACGGCTGTTCGCGCTGGCCGGCCGTGGCGGTTTCGACATCGAGGCACTCGGCTGGGAGGGCGCCGCTGCTCTGCTGGCTGAAGGGCTTCTCGTGGACGAGTCCGGACTGTTCCGGCTCACTGCCGAGGACCTGCTGAAGACCGATCTCTACACGCGCGCCGTGAAGAAGAGTGAACTCGAGGACCCGGCAAAGGCGCCTCCCGGCGGAGTTCGGGATGGCCGGGTGCTGTCCAGCACGGGCGAGAAGCTGATCGCAAATTTGCAGCAGGCCAAGGAACAACCGTTGTGGCGGGTACTGGTGGCGCTCTCGATCCGGCACGTGGGGCCCACCGCCGCTCGATCCCTGGCGGCACGGTTCGGTTCCCTCGATGCCATACGAGAGGCGAGCCTGGAGGATCTGGCCTTCACCGACGGCGTCGGGCAGGTGATCGCCGAATCCGTGAAGGAGTGGTTCGACGTGGACTGGCACGCGGCCATCGCCGAGCAGTGGGCCGCCGACGGCGTCCGCATGGCCGATGAGGTGGACGAGTCCGCCCCTCGCACGCTGGAAGGGGTCACGGTGGTGGTCACTGGAACGTTGGCGGGGTTCAACCGGGATGAGGCGAAGGAAGCGATCCTGTCGCGCGGCGGCAAGGCCGCTGGCTCGGTCAGCAAGAAGACCGACTTCGTGGTGGTGGGGGAGAACGCTGGCACCAAGGCCGAGAAGGCGGAGCAACTGGGCCGCCCCATCCTCGACGAGGACGGCTTCCGGAAGCTGCTGGCTGAGGGTGCTGCCGGCGTGCTCACAGCTGAATGACTAATCACGGCGAGGAACGAGCAGCAACGGTTTTCACAGTTGATTGAGCAGTCGCGGCGAGGGACGAGCAGCGACGTGTCCCACAGCTGATTGAGTAG
>JAUNVL010000090.1 GCA_030537675.1 Propionibacteriaceae bacterium
GGGCGGGCGTTGAGGGGGTGCGTCGCCGGACGCGGCAAGCGAGGATCCTCGTCAGTCGTAGAGTGCCCGCATGACGTCACTGAGCGAGTTGTTGCACAAGGTGGTGCATGCCGCTCTGGTGCCCGGAGCCGTGGGGCGGGTCGGTGGGCGCGACGCAGCCGTCGTCGTTGCTGGCGTGACGGCCGTGGGCGGTCGTGCCTTTGAGGGCAATGAGATCTTCCGCATCCAGTCCATGACCAAGGCCGTCACCACCGTCGCAGCCTTGCGGTGTGTGGAGTCCGGGTTGATCAGCCTCGACTCGGCGGTGGAAGCGTGGCTGCCCGAGCTGGCGAACCGACGTGTCCTGACCAGCCCCGCGGCGGCTCTCGACGACACCGTGCCTGCCGTGCGCGCCATCACCCTGCGCCACCTCCTGACGAACGGCAGCGGGTACGGCTCGATCTTCGACGACTCGCCACTGAAGCAGGCCATGCTGGACAACGGCACCGAGGCGGGCGCCGAGCCGTTGTCCATGGGGGCTGGTGAGTGGCTGAGTCGGTTGGCCGATCTGCCGTTGGTCTTCCACCCCGGAGAGGGATGGCGGTACCACCACTCGTTCGGCATTCTGGGGATCCTGCTCTCGAGGCTTTCGGGGCAGCCGTTGGGGGATTTCCTTGAAAGGGATCTCCTGGGACCGCTCGGGATGCACGACACCGGCTTCTGGGTTTCAGAGGACGGCCTGACCCGTCTGCCCGCTGCGTATCGTCACACCGCTGACGGCTTTGTCGAGCTCGAACCGGCGGCCGGTGGCTTCTACGCCGGCCCGCCACCGTTCGATGTCAGCCATGGCGAACTGGTGTCCACCGTGCACGACTACGGGCGTTTCCTGAGTATGCTCACCGGCGGCGGGGTCGCTGGTGGCCGACGCATCCTCTCCGCCGAGCATCTGCGGTTGATGACCACAGACCAGGTTCCGGAGTCCAACAAGACGCCCGGCAGCTTCTTCCCCGGATTCTGGAACGGCACGGGTTGGGGGTTTGGTGTCGCCGTCCAGTCAGGCGGGAAGCACCCTGGCCGCTACGGATGGTCCGGTGGCCTCGGCACCGACTTCTACGTGGACCCGGATGGCACCACGGGCATCCTGCTCACCCAGGTGGAGCTGGACCAGGACACGATGCCTCTGTTGGAGGAGTTCCAGGAGCTCTCCTGATCCTGAGCGCCCGTCCGACGGCGCGAACGCCCGTCCAGTGTCTCCACGCCCGCCGTATTTGGCCGGCGTCGGAGAATGAGGCGGGTGTCGGGGCATCAACGCGGGCGTTGGGTCAACAAGGCGGGCGTCGCAGCCCCCCGTGGTGGTCAGGGGAGGTCGTCGGGGTCGGGGATGAGGCTGTAGACCCACATGTCTCGACGCCGTCCGCCCACCTGCTGCCACTGCCGCAACAGTCCCTCCCGCATGAAACCGCAAGCTTCGGCAATGCGCCACGACCCCTCGTTCCATGGCTCCACGAACAACTGCAGCCGGCCGACGCCGGGAAGCATCGCCGCCCACCGGGTCAACGTGGCCAGAGCATCCTGTGCGCGGCCCTGATGGCGGAACTCCTTGGCCACCCAGTACCCGATGGAGAGGCGGCCGCGGTCGTAGTCGCGCGTCCACAGCCCGATGCTGCCGATGGCCCGCGTGGTGCGCAGATCAGTGATGGCAAACGACAGGCCCGTGCCGTCGATGGGGCGTCGTCTCTGACGATGCAGATAGGCGGCGATGTCGTCGGGGAGACCGCTGCTGGGCACCGAGGTGATGAGCGGGATCAGGGGATCCGATGCCACCGAGGCAATCAGGGGCGCGTCTGCATCGCACCACTCCCGCAGCACCACCAGCCTGCCCGTCAGCGTGGGTACCTCGGTGGGGATCATCTGGTGCTCCTCAGGCGCTTCCGAAGCGACGTTCCCGGTCGCTGTACTGTTCCACGGCTGCCCACAGGTCCCGACGGTCGAAGTCCGGCCACAACCTGTCAAGGAAAATGAACTCGGCGTAGGCGGATTGCCACAGCAGGAAGTTCGACGTCCGCTGCTCGCCTGAGCTGCGGACGAACAGGTCCACGTCGGGGATCTCCGGTTCGTAGAGGAACTTGCGGAACCTGTCCTCGGTGAGCCGAGCGGGGTCCAGCTTGCCGGCCGCAGCCTGTCGGGCCACCTCACGCACCGCGTCGACGATTTCTGCCCGGCCGCCGTAGTTCACGCAGAACTGCAACGTCAGCTTGGTGTTGGTGGCGCTCTGGCGTTCGGCGTCCTCGAGTTCCCTGATGACGGAGCCCCACAGGCGCGGCCTGCGCCCGGCCCAGCGGATACGGACCCCCATGGCGTTCAGTTCATCGCGTCGGCGGTGGATGACGTCCCGGTTGAAACCCATCAACCATCGCACCTCATCAGGTGAGCGCTTCCAGTTCTCCGTGGAGAAGGCGTACGCGGAGAGGTAGGGGATGCCCATCTGCAATGCGCCGTGGATGACGTCCAGCAGCGACGCCTCGCCCCGGGCGTGGCCCTCGGTGCGTTTCAGCCCTCGCTGCTTGGCCCATCGGCCGTTGCCGTCCATCACGATGGCCACGTGGCGCGGCAGCCGAGACGTGGGGATCGCCGGGGGCAGCGCCCCGCTGGGATGCGGGGTCGGAGGACGGTAGGTGTCAGCCACACCGCCAACCTATCGCTCTTCCGTCGTGAAATAGGATGGGCCGCATGCCTACTTTCCGTGACGAAGCCGTTGTGCTGCGCACGTACCAGTTGGGCGAGGCCGACCGCATCGTCAGCCTGTTCACCCGCCGAAACGGCAAGATCAGGGCGGTGGCCAAGGGTGTGCGCCGCACCAGCAGCAAATTCGGGGCGCGGCTGGAGCCCTTCAGCCACATCGATGTGCAGCTGGCCGAGGGGCGCGGTTCGCTGGATGTGGTGACGCAGGTGGAGACCCTGCACGCCGGGCTGTTGGGCGTCGACTACGACCGCTTCACCGCCGCGGAGGTGCTGGTGGAGGCTGCCGATCGACTCGTCGCGGAGGACCGCACCCCGGCCGTCCCGCAGTACAGGCTGCTGCTGGGAGCGCTGCTCGCTCTCGCGGACCCGGACCGCCCAGCGGCGGCCATCGTCGATTCGTACTTGTTGCGCTCGCTCGCAGTGGCCGGCTGGGCGGTCACGCTGGGGGAGTGTTCGGGCTGCGGTGTGGTGGGCGAGACGTCGCTCTGGTTCTCGCCACAGGGTGGAGGGACTGTGTGCGCCAGGTGTCGGCCACCCTCCTCGGTGCGCGTGGACGAGGAAGCGCTGAGACACATGGGGGCCCTGCTCAGCGGCGACTGGGTGGTGGTGGCGGCGTCGTCGTCCCCGACGGTCAACCGCTGCCACGGGCTGGTGACAGCCTTCGCCACCTGGCACCTGGACCGGGCACTGCGCTCCCTGCCGTTCCTGCAGCGCTGAGGCTCAGGAGCAGTTGGCGCACAGGCCGTAGAGCTCCACTTCATGGCCCACGTCGGTGAACCCGTGCCTCCTGGCCACCTCGGCAGCCCAGATCTCCACCACCTCGGCGGCGATTTCCTCCGCGGCGCCACACTTGCGGCACACCAGGTGGTGATGGTGACCGTCGGAGCACTTCCGGTAGGCAGACTCTCCCTCCGGGGTGCGCAGCACGTCCACCTCGCCCGCCTCTGCCATCGCCTGCAAAGCGCGATAGACGGTGGCCAGCCCCATCCTGTCGCCCATGCGCTTGAGATCCTCGTGGATCTGGCTGGCTGTGCGGAACTCCTCGGAGCCCTCCAGAAAGTCACGGACGGCCGTGCGCTGCCATGTGGTGCGAGGGGTACTAGTGCTCGTCATAGTGATCCCCGTGCAGAGCGTGACGGTGGCCGTCATGGACGTAGTCCAGGTGGTCGCCGTGCTGGATGGTCTGCACGCCCGGGGCATGGGCGTGGGAGTCGTCGTGGTCCTCCGCCCGCTCGTAATCCAGTGCTCCGTGCGGATGGTCCTCGACATAGGGGATGAAGTTCCGATGCCGTCGCAGGGGGCCGGCCACCATCCACGACAGTGCGAGCAGGCCGATGGAGCCGACGACGATCGTCGCTCCGGTGGCTGAATCGAGGTAGAAGGAGCCCACCGTTCCGATGAGTGCGGCCACCACGCCCACTCCCATGGCGCCGAAGAAGGCCGCCTTGAAGCCGATGAACAGTTGCTGTGAGGTGGCGACGGGGATGACCATGAGGGCGCTGATCAGCAGCAGCCCGACGGTGCGCATCGAGATGCTGATGGTCACGGCGGCCAGTACCACGATGAGCAGATTGAGCAGCTGCACCCGAATGCCCAGCACATGGGCGTAGTCCTCGTCGACGGCGACGGCGAACAGTCGCGGCCCCAGCCCGATCGTGAGGACGAGGACCACCACGCCCAGGATGCCGATGGCCCACAGGTCGCTGGAGCTGACGGATGTGAGTGATCCGAACAGGTAGGCCGACAGTCCCGCCGCGCCCTGCCCTGCGATACCGGCCATCATGACGCCGGAAGCGATGCCGCCGTAGAACAGGATGGCCAGACCAAGATCACCGGTGGCCTTGCCGCGTTGGCGCAGCAACTCCACGGCGACGGCGGCCACGACGCACGTCACCATGGCTGTGGGCAGCGGGGCCGTCCCGGTGAGGAAGGCCAGGCCGACACCCATGATCGCCACGTGCCCCAGCCCGTCGCCCAGCAGGCTGAGTTTCCGCTGCACAATGAACATGCCAATGGCGGGCGCCACGAGACCACTCAACAGTGCCGCGATCAGGGCACGCTGCATGAAGGGCAGGGCCCAGAGTTCCATCATCGACGTACTCCTGCCACGGGGTCCAGCAGGCCAAGCCTCGACTGCTCCGGCTGATCCGGTGCGCAGTCGGTGGCGCCATGGGATTCGGACTCCACGATGCGCCCATCGCACAGCGTGACCCAACGGTCGAGCACACTCGCCATCGGGCCCTGCTCGTGCAACACCACGGCCAGCCCCAGGCCGTCGGAGCGCAACTCACCGAGGAGTTGGGCCAACCCGGCCTGGCTGTGGAGATCGACTCCGGCGAGTGGTTCGTCCATGATGAGCAGTTCCGGCCGTGACGAGAGGGCGCGGGCGATGAGGGCTCGTTGCTTCTGCCCGCCCGAGAGGTCCTGGAAGGGCCACCGTGCGCGGTCGGCCAGCCCAACGAGTTCGAGCGCGTGGTCGATGTGGATGCGATCCTCGCGGTTCAGCCACTGAAAAATCCTGTGGTGGGACAGACGCCCCGACGACACGATCTCCCGGACGGTGGCGTTGGACACGTTGAGGGAGGAATGCTGGGGCACGTAGCCAACGCGGTCCCAGGCGTGGAACTGCGCCAGTTCCGTGCCGAACATCTTGACTGAACCCTGCTGGAAGGGAATGAGTCCCAGGATGGCCCGCAGTGTCGTGGTCTTGCCGGAGCCATTGCCGCCCAGGATGGCGACGGCCTCGCCGGTGCGCACCTGCAGGCTCACGTCGCGCAGGATCGGGAGGCCACCCAACGATACGTAGAGGCTGCTTGCCTCGAGCAGGGGAGTGTTGTCAGCCACAGTCGTTCGCCTTCTGTATTGCTGCCAGGTTGGCGCGCATGATCGAAGGATAGTCCTCGGCAGTGGACTGGGCATCGATGGATTCGATGGGATCCAGCACGGCAGTCTGGAGACCCAGATCCTGCGCGATGGATTTTGCGACGGCGTCGGATGCCGTCGTTTCAAAGAAGATCGTGGTCGCGTCGTAGCGGCGGGCGAGCTTCTGCACTTCCGCGATACGTGAGCCGGAGGGCTCCACGTTGGGGGCGATGCCCACCACCGAGACCTGGGTGAGGTCGTAGCGGGACGCCATGTATTCGAAGGCTGCATGGGAGGTGAAGAGTTCCCGTCGAACGCAGGTCCGGAGTCCGTCGGTGAGTTCCTCATCCAGCACAGAGAGCTCGGCGCGGGATGTATCCGTGTTGGCCCGGAAAGTAGCTGCCTGGTCCGGATCAATTTCCGCGAGGCGTTCGGCGATGGCGTCGGTGACAGCTGCGAGGCGCAGCGGATCGAGCCAGAAGTGGGGATCGAAGTCACCGTGATCGTGCTCGTCACCTTCTTCATGGTCGTGCTCGTCGGTGTAGATGAGGTCAGCGAACGGGGCCACGTCAAGCACCTTTGCCGGGTCGATCTGCTTCACAGCCTCATCCACGGCCGGCTGGAAGCCCGACAGGTAGACCACCAGGTCTGAGTCCACCGTCGCAGCCACCTGTCGAGGGGTCAGCTCCACGTCGTGTGCTTCCACCCCCGGGATGGTCAGCGGTGTCACATCCACGAGGTCACCAGCGACGCTGCGCACTGCAAACTCCAGTGGGTAGAAGGCTGCTGCGACGTGGACACCTGCGCCCCCGGACTCTCCGGACCCGCTCGTCCGGGATCCGCTCGTCGTGCTGCAACCGCCGAGAAGCAGAGTTCCCGCGACGGCGATGAGAAGGAGGCCACGCGCCTTGTAGTACATGATAATCAGTATCATTAAGGCAACCTTCGATGTCAAACGGATGGGCTTCCGGAGCGGTGGGCTTGGGCATAGGCTTCTGGAAAGAAAACTACGAGAAACGAGGCAACCATGCCGAGGTCAAAGCCGGGCGTGCCCAGCCTGCTGCGGGAGCTCAACGACTCAGCGGCTCTCAGCCACATCATGCTCGTCGGCCAAGTGACCCGGGCTGAGCTCGCGGCGCACACTGGGCTGTCCCGGGTAACCAGTTCGCAGGCGTTGGCCCGTTTGGAGTCCCTGGGCCTGGTGCACAGCGGCGGCAGGAGGGCGGGTGCACGAGGTCCAGCCGCGGACCTCTATGCGCTGATGCCCAAGGTGGGGTCAGCACTGGGCATGGCACTGCTGCCCGACGCGGTCCGCGCGGATCTCTGCTCCCTCACGGGTGAGGTGCTCGCCTCCGCGACGATCCCCCTGGGTGAGGATGTCCTGGACGCCTGCGTGAAGGCCGCCCGCGCTGTGGAGGAGCAGGCCGGAGGCGAATCCGGTCCCGTCCACGCAGCCGTCGTGGCCACGCCCGGAGTCGTGAATCCTGCCACCGGCGACCTGAGCTTCTCCTATGACCTGGCGCAGGCAACAGAGTTGCGCAGCGAGCTGGGTGAACGGCTGGGTGTCCCCGTGCGGCTCGGCAATGACATCCATCTGGCTGCGCTGGCAGAGCGCAGTGAGGGTGTGGCCCGTGGGGAGCAGGACTTCGTCCTGCTGTGGATGGATCGGGGCGTGGGCATGGCCAGCGTCGTGGACGGGCAGGTCAGGTCCGGACACAGCGGGGCAGCCGGGGAGATCGGCTACCTTCCGGTTCCCGGGGTGCCGCTGCCGGTGCGCGTCGACAACCTGGAACAGGGATCATTCCAGCGCTTGGTCGGCCTGCCGGCGGTCGATGAGTTGGCGCGCCGGCATGGGGTGGAGCGCGGGGCGCCGGGCGGCTCCAGCCCCGCTTTTCTCATGGAGCTCGCACAACGCATCAGTCTGGGAGTCGCCGCAGTGGGCACCATTCTGGATCCGGCGCTGGTGGTCCTGACAGGGGACACTGCACTGGGTTTCGGGCCCGGTCTTCCAGAGGCCGTCGCGGAGGCGACCTCGCGGATAGCGCCCATCAATCCTCGGGTGGCGATGTCGACGGTCGGCGTGGACGGCCCGCTCGTTGGCGCGCGTCTGCAGGCGCTCGAGAGTGCCCGAGCGGTCCTCATCGACCGCGTCAGGAACTCAGAATCTACTTAAAGGTCTCTTACTAGAAACTTTCTTACAAGTGGTGTAGTGTTTCTCATACCGGTCGATGCGACGCAGCTCATCGGTTACTCAACCCAATGGAGGGACACACACCATGCAAATCCGAGGATTGCTCGCCGCTGCTGCTGCAGGCGCACTGATGCTGAGCGCTTGCGGCGGAAACGAAGCCGCAGACACAGACCTGGCCGCGCCGTCAGCTGAGACTGAAAGCACGCTCACCGTCTGGTTGATGGACGGCAGCCAGCCCGACTCGGTCGTGGACGCAGTGAACGCTGAGTTCAAGGAGAAGTACCCGAACGTCGACGTCAACGTCGAGCTCCAGCAGTGGGCCGGTGTTCAGGACAAGCTGACAACGTCGCTCAACAGCACCTCCACGCCTGATGTGGTGGAGATCGGCAACTCGCTGACAGCCAAGTTCGCGGACGCGGGCCTGTTGAGCGACCTCACGGACGTTGCTGACGATCTTGGCGCAGACCAGTGGCTTCCCGGCCTGGCGCCCAGCGGTGAACTGGACGAGAGCCGTTACGGGATTCCCTATTACGGTGGCGTTCGAGTGGTCATGTACAACAAGGACCACTTCAAGGAGGCGGGCGTCGAGGTCCCCACCACGCTCGATGAACTGGAGCAGGTGGCGGCCAAGCTGGCCGAGACCAAGGGCGGCACCGATGCGGGCTACTCCGCCTTCTACTTCCCTGGCAAGTTCTGGTACGGCGCGCTGCCGTTCATCTGGTCCGAGGGTGGCGACATCGCCGTCAAGGATGGCGATGAGTGGAAGGGAACGCTCGACTCCGCTGAGTCACGGGCAGGCCTGAACCGGTTGAAGAACATCGTCGACACCTACTCCACGGCCCCTACCGACGGTAACGAAGTCACCAACTGGGAGGTCTTCCAGGAGGACAACATCGGCATGGTCATGGACTCCTGGTGGGCACCGGGTGCAGTCGTGGGCGCCAACGAAGCTTTCGCCGACAAGGTGGGTGTCTTCCCGCTCCCCGGTGTGGACGCCGACAAGACCGCTCCCGCTTTCTTCGGTGGCTCGGACCTCGCCGTCCCGGAGAAGAGCGACGCCCGCGGACTCGCCATCGAGTGGACGAAGATCCTCACCAGCACGGAAATCCAGACCCAGCTCGCCAAGGAAGGCGGGGTCATCCCCAACAACGAGGCCGCGTTCGTCGGTCACGAGGGCAACGACTTCCTCCTGGCTGCGGACGAGGCCGCCAAGGTCTCGGCCTTCACTCCCGTGAGCCCCATGTGGGGCAACGTCGAGGCCGACGCAGTCCTGCCGGACATGCTGGTCAAGATCTTCTCCGGCGCGTCGTCCGTGGAGGACGCCACCACCGAGGCCAACGCCAAGGTCACAGAGATCCTCAACGGCTGATCAGCCGAAGCCACAGGGTGGCGTCGACAACAGCAATATGCGGGTCGACGCCACCCTTCTTCATGCCAGAAAGGCCCACGGACATGTCCTCACAAGTAATGGCGCCCGCAGCGGGCGGCAACGGAGCCTCCGCACCGGCCCGGGGCCGAAGCTCAAAATCTCTTCCCTACCTACTGCTCCTGCCGGCAGCCCTTCTCCTGGCCGTCGTCCTGGGCTACCCCATCGTCCGCCTCGTGATACTCAGCCTCAACCAGGCAAAGCTGCGCGACCTGGTGAAGGGCACCGAAGCCTGGAACAACTTCGCCAACTACACCAAGATCCTCGGCGACTCCGAATTCTGGGCAGTGCTGGGCCGCACCATCATCTTCGCTGCCATCTGTGTGGTGGCCACGATGGTGCTCGGCATGATGCTGGCACTCCTTCTGGCCAGGCTCGGCCGGGTGGCGCGACTGCTCCTGTCCATCAGCCTTCTGATGGCATGGTCGACGCCGCAGGTCACCGCCACCCAGGTGTGGCAGTGGATCTTCGACACGCGCTACGGCCTGGTGAACTGGGCGCTGGTGCGCGTGGGACTGACTGGATTCGACAACCATTCCTGGCTCGCAGAGCCCGCGTCCCTGTTGACCGTGGCAGGTGTCGTGGTGGTCTGGGGTGCACTGCCTTTTGTGGCCCTCACCATCTATGCCGGGCGAACGCAGATCGACGAGAGCCTCTACGAGGCTGCCGGGATGGACGGGGCGACGCCGTGGCAGGTCTTCCGCGCCATCACGGTGCCGATGCTCGCCCCCATCATCACGATGCTGGCTGCCCTCAGCACCATCTGGGACTTCAGGGTGTTCACGCAGGTGTATCTCCTGCAGCAGGCGGGCGGCATCACATCGGAGACCAACTTGATCTCCATCCATGCCTATCGCACGTCCTTCTCCGGCAATGACTTCGGTGGCGGTGCAGCCATCGCCGTGGTGATGGTGCTCGTGCTGATGAGCTTCAGCGTCTTCTACGTCCGCCGCATGCTCAAGGAGGTCTCCTCATGAATCCCCGCACCCGCAAGACTCTGAGCCGCGTGATCCTGAACGTCGTCGCTGGTCTGGTCGCCATCCTGATGGCCTTCCCGGTCTACTGGATGGTCACCACCGCACTCAAACCCAAGACGGACGTGTTCACCCGCGATCTGACGCTGTTCCCCAAGACCTTGACGCTGAGCCACTTCAAGCGCGTGGTGGCGGACGAATCGTTCCTCCGCTTCGCAGCGAACAGTCTCACCGTCACGCTGGTGGTGGTGGCCGTCACGATGGTGGTGGGGTTCCTTGCCGCGACGGCCATGGCCCGTTTCGACTACGTGGGCCGTCGTTTCAGCATGATCCTCATCCTGGCCATCCAGATGGTTCCGCTGGAAGCGCTGCTCATCTCCATGTACGTGATGCTCGAGAACATGGGACTGCTGGACCGGTTGATGGGAGTCATGGTGGCCTACCTGGCGCTGGCCCTACCGTTCACGGTCTGGACGCTGCGTGGATTCGTGGCCAACATTCCTGCCGAGCTCGAAGAGGCAGCCCTGATCGATGGCTGTTCCCGGCTGCAGTCCTTCCGGCTCATCCTGCTCCCACTGATCGCGCCCGGACTGGTGGCTGCCAGCGTCTTTGCGTTCATCCTCGCCTGGAATGAGTTCATCCTTGCCAACGTGGTGCTGCTCTCGAAGCAGAACGCCACGCTGCCCCTGTGGCTGGCCAGCTTCCAGTCGTCGTTCAAAGAGGTGGACTGGAGCGGACTGATGGCCGCCTCCACCCTGTTTGCGCTGCCCGTCATCGTGTTCTTCGTCGCTGTTCAAGGCCGTCTGCACGAGGGTGCAGCGGCAGGAGGAGTCAAGGGATGAGCGGGACAATGTCAGTACGCAGGCTCGCGTTGGGGACGCTGCTCGTGGGATTCGAGGGCACGCACGGCACGGGCGTGCCGTACTGGCTCCTGGACATGCTGGGCAATGGGGTGGCCGGTGTCACCATCTTTGGCCGCAACATCACTGCATCGGACCCTGTGGGAGGCCTCGCTGGACTCGCTCGAGGACTCCGCCATGGCCGCCCGGACCTGCTGGTTGCCATCGATGAGGAAGGTGGGGACGTCACCCGCCTCGACACGGAGACCGGATCGATGTTCCTGGGGCAGAGCAGCCTGGGCGCCGTCGACGACGTCAACGTGACGCGGCGCTCCAGCGCATCCCTCGCGGCCCGGTTGGCGTCCGCGGGTGTCAATCTCAACTTTGCGCCGGTGGCCGACGTGGCGAGCAACGCAGCCAGCCCCATCGTGGGATCACGCTCGTTCTCGGCGGACCCCGTCCGTGTGGCGCGGCATGTTGCAGCGGCCGTGCGGGGGCATCTGGACAGCGGCGTGGCCGCCACGGCGAAACACTTTCCCGGGCACGGGGCCACCGCGGACGACAGCCATCTCGTGGTGCCCACGGTGGACGTGGACCTGGCAACCCTGCGGAAGCGGGAACTGCCCCCCTTCGCCGCCGCCGTCGATGCGGGGGTCCCCGTGGTGATGACCGGCCACCTGCTCGTCCCCTCACTCGACCCTGACGCCCCCGCCACGATGTCACCGCGCATCATCGACGGTCTTCTGCGCACGGAGATGGGGTTCGAGGGCGTCGTCGTGACTGACGGACTGGACATGCATGCCATCACCGGGACGGTCGGCCGGCCGGAGGCCGTGGTCCGGGCGTTGCTGGCTGGCGTCGACCTGATGTGCATCGGCGGTGACAGCGTCACCGCCGAGGTGGTGGAGGACATCGTCGTCGCCGTCGAGGAGGCCGTGGCCAAGGGGCGTCTCCCCAGGGCACGACTCGTGCAGGCCGCCGGCCGGGTGTCGGCGCTTGCCGAGCGGTTCGCCCACGACAGTTCCACCCGTGGCCGGGTGTCGGACCCGCCGATGTTGGAGGAGGCACGCGCCTCGTTGCGAGTGGTGGGTGACCCCTTCGTGGGGAAGGCATCCACTGTCGTGGAACTGCGCAACGAGCCGTCCATCGTGGCGGGCGAGGTGGCCTTCGGCATGGGTCAGCCGCTGCGCGCCATCTCCGAGAGTGTTCGCGTGGTGCAACTGGAGCGGGATGCACCGCTGCCGGAACTCGGGGAGGGCGATGTTGTCGTCTCGGTGCGTGACTGCCACCTGCATCCGTGGCAGGTGGAGGCCGTCGCGGCGCTGCGCCGGGCACATCCCGATCTGGTGGTGGTGGACCACGGCGGCTCGGCGCCACCGGAAGTGCTGGGCGATCG
>JAUNVL010000209.1 GCA_030537675.1 Propionibacteriaceae bacterium
GAATCCTGCCGAGCGCGCAGCAGGCCCGGCCCTACCGGCCGGGCCTTTTGTGTGCTCGCTGACGGGTTGAGCGGAGCTGCGGATGAGGAAAGGTTGACGCGTGACGGAGATCTGGGCACACCGGGGAGCCTCGGCATATGCGCCGGAGAACACCATTCCCGCTTTCAAACTCGCGCTCGACCAGGGCGCCCAAGGCATTGAGCTCGACCTGCAACGCAGCGCTGACGGCGTCCTCGTCGTGGTGCATGACGAGACGATCAACCGCACCTCCAGTGGGTTCGGCCGCGTGATGGACCTCACGTTCGATGAGCTCCGCCGCTGCGATTTCTCCAACGGGTTCATCGGCCACCGCAACGTGCGCATCCCCACCCTCACCGAGGTGCTGGATCTCATCCGTCCCACCAATGCGATGCTCAACGTCGAACTCAAGAACTCCGTCGTGGCGTACCCGGACCTGGAGTTGGAGGCTGCCGCGATGGTGGCTGACGCAGGCATGAGCGACCGCGTCCTGTTCTCCTCGTTCAACCACGCCAGCCTCGCCAACCTCCGCGACGTGGTGCCACCGTCCAAGATCGGAGTGCTGTACTCCGACGGGCTGTACAACCCGTGGCAGTACGCCCGCTGGATCGGGGCGGGTGCATTGCACCCGAACTGGCACGCCCTGTGGCAACCCGACTACGTGTGGCTCGCACACGAGGCCGGCGTCAAGGTGAACGTGTGGACCGTGGACGAGGAGAAGGACGTGGCGCGCGCGCTGGAGATGGGCGTCGATGCCCTCGTGACCAACTTCCCCGACCGCGCAAAGCGCGTCGTACGGTTGGGCCGCTAGCCTTCCTGTCCATGAGCAACCCATTCCGGCCTGAGCTGTGGGACCAGGTTCCCGACTTCCAGTTCACCGACATCACCTACCACCGCGCCCGCAAGGTGCCCGCCGTGCGCATCGCGTTCAACCGGCCAGAAGTGCGCAATGCCTTCCGCCCCCACACCGTGGACGAACTGTGCCAGGCCCTGGAGCACGCACGGATGGCCTCTGACGTGGGGTGCGTGCTGCTGACCGGCAACGGTCCCTCCCCGAAGGACGGCGGCTGGTCATTCTGCTCCGGTGGCGACCAGCGCATCCGTGGCCGCGCGGGCTACCAGTACGCGGAGGGCGAGACTGCTGAAGGTGTCGACGCCGCACGGTTGGGACGGCTCCACATCCTGGAAGCGCAGCGGATGATCCGCTTCATGCCCAAGGTGGTGATCTCGTTGGTGGGTGGCTGGGCCGCGGGCGGGGGACACTCGCTGCACGTGGTCTCCGACCTCACCATCGCCTCCGACGAGGCCCGCTTCAAGCAGACCGACGCCGACGTCGGATCCTTCGACGCCGGGTTCGGTTCGGCCTACCTCGCCCGCCAGGTGGGACAGAAGTTCGCTCGCGAGATCTTCTTCCTGGGCGACGTCTACACCGCTGAGGACGCGCACCGCATGGGCATGGTGAACAAGGTGGTGGCCCACGCGGACCTCGAGGACGAGGGCCTGGAATGGGCGGCGAAGATCTGCGGCAAGTCCCCGACGGCGCAGCGGATGCTGAAGTACGCCTTCAACCTCATTGACGACGGGCTCGTCGGCCAGCAGGTCTTCGCCGGTGAGACCACGCGGCTGGCCTACATGACCGACGAGGCAGTCGAGGGTCGCGACTCCTTCCTTGAGAAGCGCGACCCCGACTGGTCCAAGTTTCCGTACTACTACTGAT
>JAUNVL010000091.1 GCA_030537675.1 Propionibacteriaceae bacterium
GACCCACGCTCCCAAGTGTTTGCCCGTCAGGGTGGAGCCTTCGGCGATCAGGGAAGCGGGGGTGCCCTCGAAGACCACCAAGCCTCCGTCGTGGCCGGCTCCGGGGCCCAGGTCGATGATCCAGTCCGCGTGCGCCATCACCGCCTGGTGATGCTCGATGACGATGACAGACTTCCCGGAATCCACCAGCCGGTCCAGGAGCCGCAGCAGCTGTTCGACGTCGGCCATGTGCAGCCCTGATGTCGGTTCGTCCAGGACGTAGATGGCGCCCTTCTCGGACATGTGGGTGGCCAGCTTCAACCTCTGACGTTCGCCGCCGGACAGTGTGGTCAGAGGTTGCCCGAGCTTGAGGTATCCGAGTCCCACGTCGACGAGCCGTTTCAAAATCGTGTGCGCCGCGGGCGTCGCGGCGTCCCCGCCGCCGAAGAACTCCTCTGCCTCCGTGACCGGCATGGCCAGCACCTCGCTGATGTCGCGGCCGCCCAGCGTGTACTCCAGCACGGAGGCGTCGAAACGTCGTCCCTCACAAAGTTCGCAGACCACCGAGACGCCCGCCATCATCGCGAGGTCGGTGTAGACCACACCGGCGCCGTTGCACTGGGGGCAGGCGCCCTCCGAGTTGGAGCTGAACAATGCCGGCTTCACGCCGTTGCTCTTCGCGAAGGCCTTGCGGATGGGCTCCAGGAGTCCCGTGTAGGTGGCGGGGTTGCTGCGGCGTGAACCGCGAATACCTTCCTGCCCGATGGAGATGACCCCCGCGTTCTTCGGCATCGAGCCGTGCAGCAGCGAACTCTTGCCAGAGCCTGCGACACCTGTGACGACCGTGAGGACGCCAAGCGGGATGTCGACGTCCACGTCGCGCAGGTTGTTCGTGCTGGCACCCCGCACCTCCAGCACATCGGTGGAGGTGCGGACGGACTCCTTCAGCGATGAGCGATCCTCCAGGTGTCGGCCCGTCAGGGTGGCGCTGGCGCGCAGATCGTCGACGGTCCCCTCGAAACAAATGGAGCCTCCTGCTGTGCCTGCGCCTGGGCCGAGGTCGATGACGTGGTCGGCGATGACGATGGTCTCGGGCTCGTGTTCCACGACGAGCACCGTGTTGCCCTTGTCGCGAAGCAGGAGCAGCAACTCGTTCATGCGCTGGATGTCGTGGGGGTGCAGACCTGCGGTGGGTTCGTCGAACACATAGGTGACGTCTGTGAGAGGTGATCCGAGGTGGCGGACCATCTTGGTGCGTTGCGCCTCGCCGCCGGACAACGTGCCCGACGACCTGTCCAGCGAGAGGTAGCCGAGCCCGATGTCGACGAACGAGTCGAGCGTCTGCTGCAGTTTTTCCAGCAGCGGTGCCACCGACGGTGCATCGAGACCACGCACCCATCCGGCGAGATCGCTGATCTGCATGGCGCACGCCTCCGCGATGTTCGTGCCGTCGATCCGTGAGGAGCGGGCGCCCTCGTTGAGGCGTGTTCCACCGCAGTCGGGGCAGGACGTGAAGGTGATGGCGCGCTCAATGAAGGCGCGGATGTGCGGCTGCACCGCGTCGATGTCCTTGGCGAGGAAGGTCTTTCGCATCTTCGGGATGAGTCCCTCAAAGACGAGGTTGATGCTCTCCACCTTGATCTTCGTCGGTTCCTTGTACAGGAGTGTGTCGAGTTCTTTCTTGGTGTAGTCGCGGAGGGGCTTGTCCCCGTCGAGAAACCCGGACTGGCTGTAGATGCGGCCGTACCAGCCGTCTGCGCTGTAACCGGGGATGGTGAGGGCTCCCTCGTTCAGGGACTTGGAATCGTCGTAGAGCGCCGTCAGGTCGAAGTCGGTGACGGAGCCGCGCCCCTCGCATCGCGGACACATACCGCCTGTGATGGTGAAGCTGCGACGCTCCTTGACGGTCCGGCCACCCTTCTCCAAAGTCACGGCGCCGGCGCCGCTGATGGAGGCGACGTTGAACGAGAATGCCTGCGAGGATCCGATGTGCGGGTCCCCGAGCCGGCTGAAGACGATGCGCAGCATGGCGTTGGCGTCGGTGGCGGTGCCGACGGTGGAGCGCGGGTCCCCGCCCATGCGTTCCTGGTCGACGATGATCGCGGTGGTCAGCCCCTCCAGCACGTCCACCTCGGGGCGGTCCAGCGAGGGCATGAAGCCCTGGATGAAGGTGCTGTAGCTCTCGTTGATGAGGCGACGCGACTCGGCGGCGATGGTGTT
This sequence comes from Propionibacteriaceae bacterium, assembly GCA_030537675.1. GTDB lineage: Bacteria > Actinomycetota > Actinomycetes > Propionibacteriales > Propionibacteriaceae > Arachnia. The sequence goes on from JAUNVL010000091.1 coordinate 2,200, forward strand.
GAACACCAAGGAGCTCTTGCCCGAACCAGACACACCGGTGAACACCGTCAGCCGACGCTTCGGAATCTGGACGCTGATGTCCCGCAGATTGTTCTCGCGGGCACCCTGCACCCTGATCCAGTCGTGGCTGTCAGCCGTGGCCGCAGTCGGGGAATCGGTCTTCCGCGTGGTGGTCATGGTCGATCCAACCACGACAAACTGCTCACGACCAGAGCGTGGGACGCCCGGAAGTGGCGTCGGAATCCGGCCGTCTCAGCTCAGGTAGGTGCGGAACTGCTTCCCGACGGCACCCTCGTGGTGGTGGCCGATAGTGGTGAAGCCGTGCTCGAACATTGACTTGTGGGAGCCAGCCATCACGAACGGGGAACCAACCAGTCTCAGCATCTCGAGATCGTTGGGCATGTCCCCGAAGGCGGCGCAGTCCGCGGGATCGACTCCCAGCGTGGCCAACACCTCCGCCAGAGCGCTGCCCTTGCTGACTCCCGCGGCACTGATCTCGACCGTGCCGAACGGATCGAACCATGAGAAGGTGCACGTCAGGGCGGACCCTGCTGCCTCCAAGGTGATGGGGGCCCACTCGTCGGTGTTGAGGTGTTCGGTGCGCGCCATGATCTTGATGATGTCGCCCCGCTCCACCAACCGCTGCAGGTCTTCCACGTGCATGGCCTCGTCATCGCGCACGACTGATGGGTACCGCGGATCACGACCCCACTCGACGGCGTACTCCACAGCGAACGACGGCTCCAGTTCGGCGGGCAGCGCGGCAGCGAAGGAAGCGATCGCAGCCGGGGGGATGGGATGGATGAAGTCCGGCTCGGTGGCTGTGAGGTGTCCCACGGAAGCCCCGTTGCTGGCGATCACCAGCGGGTTCATCTCCCGCAGCCCGTCGATCTGTTGCAACCATCGACGTGGACGCCCCGTGGCGATCACCAGCGTGATCCCGGAATCGACCAACTCCTTCGCCGCTGCGATATTGCCCGGGTGCGGCTCGCTGCCAGCCCCGAGAAACGTTCCGTCGAGGTCAGTGGCAACAAGAGTGGGTCTCATGCTTGAACCCTATCGAGACCGGCAAGCCGGCACGCCACGCCCAGCTGCGTCCGGGACAGGGAACGCTGGGCGCCGTCTCAGAGGCGCTTGTTGGGCGTCGGATCTCCCGGACCTGACTCGTCGCCCGAGGGCTGCTGCATCGACGGCGAATCGGAGCGGCTCGGTTCGGTGCCAGGGTCAGCAGAGCCTGATGGCGACCCGCTGGCCGGCTCACCGGAGCCGCTTCCCTGGCTGGGGATGGGCGGGGGAGGGCTGACGGGTGGCTGGTTCTGGAACACCAGGATGGCCAGCAGGATGGCCACGGCTGCGATCAACATCATCAGCAGCCACGACACCAGCATGGAGATCCAGCCCGCACGGTCCTTGCGTCCGGGCCAGGGAAGGGGCCAGAGGCGGGTGGTGCCGTGGGCGGTGTTATCCGACCAGTGGAGTTTGTAGTCCGGACCGCTGGGCGCACCGAGCGGCGGCGTGTGTGCGAGGTCGACGGCGTGCAGGACACGCTCTGCCTCCATGACCGCCAGCCGGCTGCCGTCGAACGCCATCGCCACCCAGGGGGCGAGCGGGGCGTGGTCGGCAACGACGGGGTCGTCGTCCTCACTGCGGTAGCGCACCTCGAGCCGTCCGTCGTCCTGGCCCTGGCCGCCGCGTGCCACCACGGTGTCGATGTGCATGGCGTTGATCTCGCCTGCGAACCGGGCACGGGCTGCGTGGTCGGCTGCCGCGCCCTGTGCAAGGAGGATCACCATGACGGAGTCGCTGTCATCCTCATGGGCTGTGAAGACCATGCCCGCGCGCGTTGCCGTCAGGCGCGAGTCCAGCCAGTAGTCACCGACGCGGACCGGATCGTCGGACTCCAGGGGGTAGTGGGCGGCGATCTGGCTCGACGGGTGAACGGGAGAGCCGGCCGCCTCAGGCGTCGGCTCGTTGGATCCCGGGAACTCGTTCATCACCACATATGACACCACATCGCACAAGCAGACCTCCATCGCAGCACGCATGCGCGGAAAAGATTGCCTTCGCGGGTATCGTGGGCCCGGAAACTTCAATGGCCCAGAACCCCAGGAGCACGCGAGTGAGCACGGAAGCATCGCAGCCAGCACTGCCCACCACTGTCGCAGAGGCTGCCCGACTGCTCGGCACCGCCATCAGCCAGGTGCAACGCGTCATCGTCGGCCAGGAGCACATGGTGCAGCAGCTCATGGTGGCATTGCTCGCCAAGGGCCACTGCCTGCTCGAGGGCGTGCCCGGCACGGCCAAAACGCTCGCGGTGCGCTCCTTCGCCACCGTGGTGGGCGGGGACTTCGCGCGCATCCAGTTCACACCGGACCTGGTCCCCTCCGACATCGTCGGAACCCGCATCTACTCCGCCAAGTCCGAGCAGTTCCAGATCGAGCTCGGCCCCGTCTTCGTGAACTTCGTCCTCGCCGACGAGATCAACCGTGCACCCGCCAAGGTCCAGTCGGCCATGCTGGAGCTGATGGCTGAGAAGCAGGTCTCCATCGGAGGCAAGACCTACCCGGCTCCCACCCCCTTCATCGTGATCGCCACGCAGAACCCCATCGAGTCCGAGGGTGTGTACCCCCTGCCGGAAGCGCAGCGCGACCGCTTCCTCGTGAAGGTGGACGTGCCGTATCCCCGGGGCAACGAGGAGTTCGAGATCCTGCGACGCATGAGCGTGCGTCCCCCGGTGGCCGAACACGTGCTCGGCGCCGATGTGGTGCGACATCTGCAGGACATGGCCAGCAACGTCTTCGTCCACAACCTGGTGAGCGAATACATCGTGCGCCTCGTGTTGGCCACGCGGACGCCCGCTGAGTTCGGGATGCCGGACCTGGAATCGGTGATCCAGATCGGCTGCTCGCCACGAGCGACGCTCGGCCTGGTGGCGGCAGCCCGGGCCCTCGCGCTCATCAATGGACGCGACTACGTGCTTCCCACCGACGTTCAGGCGGTCGCCAAGGACGTCATGGCGCACCGCATCGTGCTCGGTTTCGACGCGGTGGCCGACGGCGTCAGCACCCCCGAGGTGGTCGACCGCATCCTCGCCATGGTTCCTGCACCCACCCCCGTGTGGAACACGGAACAGCGGCAGGCCAGCCACCAGCAGCACGCCCACCAGCCCGGTCGGGCGTGAGGGACGCTCCATTGGCTCCAGATTCGCTGTCGTTCCAGCCGCCACCGGGCCCGATGGTGCCGATGGATCCGTCCAAGGATCCCGGTGCAGCGACGTCGGTGCTCAAGGTGCCGACGGGCCCCACTGTGCCGCTGAGCAAGCTGGCGCCCGAGGCGGCGCTGCGTCGGCTGGAGTTGACGATCGTCCGTCGGCTCGAGGGTTTCCTGCACGGCGACCACCTGGGGCTCCTGCCGGGGCCCGGTTCCGACACCAATGACGCCCGGGTCTACCAGCCCGGTCAGGACGACGTGCGCAAGATGGACTGGGCAGTCACGGCTCGCACCACCGTGCCTCACGTGCGCGACACGATGGCGGACCGCGAACTGGAGGTGTGGGCGCTGCTGGACGTGACGCCGTCGATGAACTGGGGGACCGAAGGGATCACCAAGCGTGACCTCGGCATCGCAGCCATCGCCACCATCGGCTTCCTCAGCCAGAAGATGGGCGACCGCTTCGGTGGCATGCTCATGAAGCCCGACGAGGTGAAGAGGCTGCAGGCACGCTCCGGCCGCACGGCCCTGTACGGGTTGCTGCGCCGCATGCTCACCGAACCCATCGTCGCCGACAACGCGCCCGGCACCCTCGAACTGGCCGACGGCATCGAGCAACTGAGCCGCTCCTACCGCCGCCGCGGCATGCGCGTGGTGGTGTCCGACTTCCTGACCGCCGGTGATCGCGAACTGGACCCCACGGTGCCGCCGCCCTGGGAACGGTCACTGCGACGACTCGCCGTGCGCAACCAGGTGCTGTGCATCGAAGTGGTGGACCGGCACGAACTGGAGTTCCCCGACGTGGGGGAGATGCTGATCCGCGATCCTGAAACCTCCTTCATGCGCTACGTCAACACCTCCGACGCGGCCGCCCGCCGTCGCATGGATGCGGCCTCCAAGGCCCAGCGCGAGCGCATCAAGCTCTCCCTGAGACGTGCCGGTGCGGGCCACATCCAGCTGCGCACTGATCGCGACTGGGTGGCAGACATTGCCCGCTTCGTCCTGAACTACCGCCGCGTCGCAGGCATGCTGCACCAGCCACCGCAGGGGGTCAGCAAATGATCGATCTGCTTGCCTGGCCGGAGTTCCGCTCACCCGCCCGGCTGTGGGTCCTCATCACATTGCCCATCCTGATCCTGCTCTACCTGGTGTTGATGCGGCTGCGCGGGCGGCTCTCGCTGCGCTTCACCAACACCGGGGTGCTGGGCGCCGTCATGGGTTCCCAACGTCGGTGGACAAGACACCTGGCCGTGGCCATGTCACTCTGTTCGCTCGTGGCGCTGGGTCTGGCGTGGGCGCAGCCGCTCGGAACCGAGAAGGTTCCGCGGCAGCGTGCCACCGTCGTGATGGTGGTGGACACCTCCTTGTCCATGCAGGCCAAGGACGTCGACCCTGACCGGCTCACCGCCGCGAAACAGGGTGCGCAGGACTTCATCGACGGCCTGCCGGACTCCTACAACGTCGCGTTGGTCGCGCTGAACGGTCAACCCTCCATCAAGATGCCGCCCTCCACGGACCGCGGCGCGTTGGGAAGGGCTCTGATGGGCCTGGAACTGGAGGATGGCACCGCCATCGGTGACTCGCTCGCCCTGGCGTTGGAAGCCGTCGAGCAGGCGCCCGTGGGTGAGAAGGAGGAGCCCGCCCCCGCCATGGTGGTCATGCTCTCCGACGGCGCCAACACCGTCGGCGAAGGCCCCGAAGCGGCCGCTCGCACTGCGAAGCAGGCCAAGATCCCGGTCTTCACCATCGCCTATGGCACCCAGAACGGCTACGTCGACATCGACGGGACGCGTGAGAACGTGGCACCGGACGTGGCCACCATGAAGGAAGTCGCCAAGGTCACGGGCGGACGCTCCGTCAACGCGGACTCGGCTGGCTCACTTTCGGACGCCTACAAGGAGATCGGCTCCTCGGTGGGATACGAAGAAATCCGCAAACCCATCACTGCCCAGTACGCGTTCGGAGCGCTCGGGTTCGCCATCGTGGCGGCGTTGGGTGCCGTGATGATGGCCGCCAGGTGGCCACGATGATTCCCCTGGCCCTGGAGTTCCTCCGCCCCGAAAGGTTGTGGGGGCTGGCCGTCATCCCGCTCATCGGTGCGCTCTACCTGGTGCTGGCGGGCAAGCAGGTCCGCAGCACGCTGTCCTCCCGCCTGCGCCTGGTGATTCCCAAGGACGCTGCCTGGAAGCGTCACGGCGCGGTCCTGCTGGCCCTGATGAGCCTCGCCTCGCTGATCATCGCCTGGGCCATGCCCACCGACTTCACCAACCAGCCGCGGGACCGGGCCTCCATCATCGTGACCATCGACGTGTCGTGGTCCATGGAAGCCACAGACATCGAGCCGAGCAGGTTGGAGGCTGCGAAGGACTCCGCGCAGCAATTCGTCCAGGCCCTGCCCGAGCGGTTCAACGTGGCGCTGGTGACCTTCGCCGGGACCGCCAATGTCGTGGTCCCGCCGACGGTGGACCGTGGCGCAGTGATCCGTGCGCTCGAAGTCCTCAAGCTGGCGCCGTCGACCGCGACGGGTGAAGGGATCTACACGAGCCTCGAGGCGCTGAAACTCGTCCCGCCCGACCCCAGCGACCCCGACGCCGTGGCACCCGCCGCCATCGTCCTGCTCGCTGACGGTGCCACCAACCTGGGCCGCTCCTCGGCGGGGGCTGCCGAGGTGGCGAAGGAGAAGGGCGTGCCCATCTACTCCATCGCCTATGGAACGCAGAACGGCTACGTCGAGTCCAACGGCGAGCGCCAGCGGGTGGCGGTGGACCACTACGAACTCTCCGAGATCGCACGTCGCTCCGGCGGCAAGAAGTTCTCCGCCGAGAGCGCCAGCGAGCTCAGCGAGATCTACAGGGCCATCCGCTCCGACATCGGTTACGAGAAGGTGCCGGCCGAGGTCACCGACCGGTACGCCGGCCTCGCCATCATCTTCGCGGTTCTCGCAGCCCTCGGCGTGATCTCGCTCGGCGCCCGCTGGCCCTGAGCAGGCTGGGGCAGCCGTCCCACACCTCGTCGAGCTGCGTCACGGTGGCTGGAGCAGCCTCAGGGAATCGTGAGCTCTCCCATGCGGCCCCAACCGGTGGCTTCCAGCTTCTCGCTGATGATCTGCGGGGTCTCGACGAGCGCCGGTTTCATGTCCAGCATTGCCTGGGCGAAGTGGTCGCTGTTGACGTGGTCACCGGCAGCGTCGTCCTGGAAGGCTTCGACGAGAATGAACTCGTGCGGGTTCTCCGCGCTGCGCGACCAGTCGAACCAGAGGTTCCCCGGCTCGCGGCGCGTGGCTTCGGTGAAGCCACGCGTCAGGTCCAGCCAGCGATCGCTCCATTCGGGGCGCACGTTGAATTTGACGACGATGAAGATCATTGACGGCCTTCCATGTTCTCGATGTCCAGCACCGGGACGTCCGGGCTGTGTTCCATGCCGAAGACCTGCTGGAGGAATGAAATCTTGGACTCGAGCGCAGTGCGGCGGGTGGCCATGCCGCGGAAGCCGTGGCCCTCACCCTCAAATGTCACCAGTGCCAGCGGCTTGCCGGCAGCACGGACCGCGTCGGCCATGGCATAGGCCTGGTTCGGCGGCACCACTTTGTCCTCCAGCCCCTGCAGGATCAGCATGGGGGTCCTCAGGTTCTCCAGTTGCGTGACGGGGGAACGGTCGAGGTATGTCTGCTCCGCCTCCGGCCAGGGGCCGATGAGGCTGTCCGGGTAGCGGGACTCGGCCTTGTGGGTGTCCTCCACCAGGGCGCGCAGGTCACCGATGCCGTAGGAGGACATACCGGCGGCGAACACGTCGGTGGTGACCAGCGCCTGCAACGTGGTGTATCCGCCGGCGCTGCCACCGGTGATGGCCACCCGATCCGCGTCTGCAAGCCCCGCATCAGTCACGTCCTTCACGCCAGCAACCACATCGGCGACGTCGAGAATTCCCCACTGGCCCTTCAAACGGTCGCGGTACGCACGGCCGAAGCCTGTGGAACCCGAGTAGTTGACGTCCAGCACGGCGAATCCGCGCGACACCCAGAACTGCACCTGTCGGTCGTACGCGGAGTCGCGCGCTGAGGTCGGTCCGCCGTGCGTCATGACGAGCAGGGGCGGGGAATGAAGGTCTTTCCTGGTGTAGAACCACGACTGCACCGGACCAGCCAGTGATGGCGCCCAGCGTGACGATGGGACCACCGCGCCCACGGAAGGTGTGCTTGGAACAATCTCCTCCCGGTCGCCGGTGGGGCTCAATCGCACCAGTGACGCCGCTCGGTCCGGCCACGACGCGACGACGAACACTTCGTCGCCCAGAGCGGCGACCGACTCGATGGAGGCCGTGCCGGGAAGCGGGTACGTGACGCCCCCGGTGCTCGGCTGCCACAGCGCCAGCACGCCGATGCCGTCGACGAACTCGATCGCTGCCAGCAGATCCCGTCCCACGGCGGCCACGGGAGCCTTGTCCAGCACCCAGGTGGGGATGTCGCAGTCGTGCTGCACCGTCCACGCCAAGGTGTCATCACCGTCGTCGGTGTACCAGTTCCAGAAACCCGTTTCGTCGGAGCTCCACGCGAGCTGGCCGTGGCAGCACCAGAGGGGATGCTGCGCGCTGACGCCCTGCCCGCCAGCGACCACTCGTGCATCCGATGGGTCGTCGAGCGAGCAGAGGACCACCTCGGAGCTGTCCCACGACATGTTGGGGTGCGCCCACTGGAACCACGCGAGTTGTCCCTCATGGACCCGGGGTCCGGCGTAGAAGTCGGCACCGGTGAGAAGAATGCGTCCGCCATCGGCATTGTCGCCATCCAGGTCCAGCGCCACGATCTCCGTCTGTGCCTCGGGAGTGGCCTCGTGGTCCTCGCGGACCGCGATCAGCATCCGCCGCTCTGGGACCAAGTGCAGATCGCCCCAGCGGAAGCGTGCCTGTTGCTGTGTCAGAGCTCTGTGGTTTCCGTCCTCGAGCAGCATCACCCGAGCGGTGACGTCATCGCAGTAGGCCACGAGGTCTGCGGCTGCGTCGTAGGCGCCACCCCCGTACTCCATGACACGGGAGCGCACGTTGGCAGAGGGCGTCAGTTCGGTGATTCCGGAACCGTCCCAGCGGCGAATGGTGACGCGTCCGTTTTCCTCCGCGATGCTGGCCAACCAGTGGACACCACCAGTGGAGGTGCGTACCTGGGAGATGGCGTCCTCACCCGCGAGGGCGTCATTGATGGACAGTGGAGAGCTCATGGGCACCATGTATACGGTCGGTGACTGATGTTTGCAACAAGGTGGCGTTCGGATGGCGTGCAAGTGTGCCAATTCCGTGGCGGTTGTTGTGGGGGTGGTGCCCGGTGGGGCAAGATGTTCGCTACCTGGTGCAATCGGATCGCAGGGGAAGGCAATCCGGCCTGAACCAGGAGGAACTGAACATGACTGCACGCATGTCTGCGGTGAGTCAGCCGAAGGCGCGGGGGATGATCTTCATCCACTCGGCGCCAGCAGCGCTGTGCCCTCATCTGGAATGGGCGACCAACAGCGTCCTTGGCGACACGGTCGACTTCGAGTGGTCGGACCAGCCCGCTGAGCCACGCAGCCGCCGCACGGAGCTCACCTGGAGCGGCGATGCAGGCAAGGGCGCTGCGTTGGCCAGCAAGCTCGCCGCCTACGAACGCGTCCGCTTCGAGGTCACCGAGGACGCCAGCCCCGGCTCCGAGGGCCAACGATTCTGCTTCACCCCGAGCCTCGGCTCGTTCTCCGCCATCATCGGCGTGCATGGCGACGTCCTCGTCAGCGAGGACCGCATCAAGCACGCCATCGTCAGCGAGGCGGTGGGCGGAGATCCGATCCACAAGGCGTTGGAGAGCCTGCTGGGCACCCCGTGGGACGACGAACTGGACACGTTCCGCTACGCGAGCGAGGACGCCCCCATCCGTTGGCTCCACCAGGTGGTGTGAGCACCGAGTGGCTGATGAGGCGCTCGACTGGCTTCGTTCGCTGTTTCCTGCGTCGCAGGTCCTTGACATCCGTGTGCAACGCGAGCGTACGTGGGCGACGAACTGGCGTGTCACCGTCGACGAGGGTGAGTTCTGGTTCAAGCGCGGCCACCCATCCCTGACACGGGAGACGGCCTTGCTGGAGGTCCTGCAACGCGCGGCTCCAGAGCATGTTCTGGTCCCCTTCGCCATGGGCCCGGGCGAATCCGGCTGGATACTGACACGCGACCAGGGACCGACGCTCGCGACGGTCTCCCACGACGAGGGGCCACGGCACTACCGCGAAACAGCCGTAGCCCTCGCGCTGACGCAGCAGGCTGCCAGCGCCACACCCCATGTACTGGCACAGGTTGGCCTGCGACGCTTCGACCCCGTCCGAGCGGTCGTTCTGCTGGATGAGCTGTTGTCGTGGTTCGCCACCTTGGCGTCGTCCAACCCCAGCCACGTGGGCGTCGACACCCGACGCTCGGCGATGGCGGGTGCGTCGGCCCTGGTCGATCGATGGGTGGCGGTGGCATCGCATGACCCCGGAACGGGACTGGACCACAATGACCTGCACCTGGGCAACGTCTTCCGGGGGCCGCTCATCAGCGATTGGGGCGACGCGGTGCTGGGGCACCCGTTCTCCAGCCTGCGGACGCTGGTCTTCGCGGCGGGACAGGTGTTCGGGGATGAAGCCTCTGCACTCGTGCGAAAAGCGTATCTGGAGCAATGGGGTGACCCCGCTGACCTGCACGAAACGCTGGAGTTGGCGATGCAACTGGCCGCAGTGCAGCGTTTGTACGCGTGGCGAAGGCTCGGCTCGCCGGAACTCGTGGCCGAGTACGCCGAGTACGTGGTGCCGCTGGTGACGGAACTTGGTCGCCCCGTC
>JAUNVL010000092.1 GCA_030537675.1 Propionibacteriaceae bacterium
CGCGGTGCTCCTTCGTCGCGACCGCTACTCGATCAGCTGGGAGCTGGATTGTCCGGGAACTTTCCGATCAGGGGATCGGGCTCACGGTGTGGTGTCGGCCGTGATGTTCTCGTTGGTCACGACGATGGCCACGTTGTGGCCACCAAACCCGAAGGAGTTGTTGATGGCGGCCAGGTCCCCGGCCGGCAACTCACGCACGGTGGTGGCGACGTCGATGCCCAGATCCGGCTCCAGTGACTCGACATTGATGGTTGCCGGAACCTTGCGCTCCCGCAGAGCCATGACGGTGGCGAACGTCTCCAGTGCGCCGGCGCCGCCGAGGAGGTGGCCCGTCATCGACTTGGTGCCGTTCACCACCACGTTCGACGCGTGGTCGCCCAGGGCAGCACGGATGGAGGATGCCTCCGTGAGGTCGCCCTGCGGCGTGGACGTGGCGTGGGCATTGACGTGGTTGATGTCGCTGGGCAGCAACCTGGCCTCAGCAAGGGCTCGCTTCATGGCGAGCGTCTGGCCGTAACCTGCTGGATCCGGCTGGACCATGTCATGGCTGTCGGCGGAGATACCGGCTCCAGCGATGGTGCCGTAGATCCGGGCGCCACGGGCGAGTGCATGCTCCAGGGTCTCGATGACCATGAGGACCGCACCCTCGCCGAGGACGAATCCGTCGCGGTCGGTGTCCCAGGGGCGCGAAGCCCGCGCAGGCTCGTCGTTGCGGCGCGACAGCGCGTGCATGTTGCCGAACGCGGCGATGGGGAGCGGGTGGATGACGGCTTCGGCGCCTCCCACCATCACCACATCGGCCCGGCCGAGACGGATCATGTCGACTCCCAGCGAGATGGCCTCGTTCGACGACGCGCAGGCCGACACAGGAGTGTGGATCCCGGCGCGGGCACCGATCTTGAGCCCGATGTTGGCTGCGGGAGCATTGGCCATGAGCATGGGAATGGTGAACGGCGACACGCGCCGATGACCCTTGTCGTTGTAGACATCCCATTGCCCCAGCAAGGAGTGCAGGCCACCGATGCCGGTGCCGCAGACGACGCCGAGTCGGTCCCTGTCGAGGGTGTTCTCCTCGCCCAGGCCGAAGCCGGCGTCGCTCCAGGCTTCCATGCCGGCCACCAACGCCAGTTGGGAGGAGCGGTCGAGGCGGCGGGCCTCGACGCGGTCGATGCTCTCGGACGGTTCCACCGCCACGTGTGCGGCGATACGGGTGGGGATCTCAGCTGCCCACTCCTCCGTGAGCAGGCGGACGCCCGAGCGTCCGGTGAGGAGGCCTTCCCACGTGCTGGGTGCGTCGCCGCCCAGCGGAGTGGTGGCGCCGAAACCTGTGATGACGACGGTGGTCATGGGGCTCCTTGGAGACTCAGTGCATGAATGGAGGCTGGGCTGGGCGGGCCCGGTGGGGCCCGCCCGGTGCGCTCAGTTGGAGGCGCGCTCGATGAAGGCGACGGCGTCGCCGACGGTCTTCAGGTTCTTGGAGTCCTCGTCGGGGATGGAGACGCCGAACTTGTCCTCGCAGGCGTAGATGATCTCGACCATCGACAGCGAGTCGACGCCCAGGTCATCGATGAAGGACTTGTCCAGCTGGACGTCCTCGACGGCCACGCCGGCCACGTCGTTGACGATCTCAGCCAGGTCGGAACGGATTTCTTCAGTGCTTGCCATGTCGGCTCCTTGCTTGGTGGTGGATGTGTGATCAGGGAAGAACGACGGTTTGGCCTGCGTAGACCAGACCGGCGCCAAAACCAATCATGAGGGCAGTCTGCCCGCTGGTGGCGTCACCCGAGTCGAGCAACGCCTCCATCGCCAGCGGAACCGATGCCGCAGACGAGTTGCCCATGCAGGCGATGTCGCGTGCAACGACGACGCTTGCCGGGAGTTTGAGGTGGCGCAACATCGAATCGGTGATCCGGTTGTTGGCCTGGTGGGGGATGAAGACGTCGAGTTCCTCGGGCGTCAGGCCCGCAGCGTCGAGCGTCTCACGGGCCTTGCCCGCGATGAAGGTGGTGGCCCACCGGAAGACCTGACGGCCCTCCATGTGGATGAACGGACCTTGGCCGTCCGGCCGCTCGTCGCGCCAGTCGTCGATGTTGATGACCTGGTGCTGCGATGGGTCGGAGCCCCACAGGGTGGGCCCGATTGCGGGGGTGTCGCTGGGGCCGATCACGACGGCGCCAGCGCCGTCGCCGAAGAGGAACGCGGTGCTGCGGTCCGTGAAGTCGGTGTACTTGGACAGCACTTCGACGCCCAACACCAGGACGTGCTTGGCCGATCCGGCACGCACCATCCCGTCAGCCATGCCCACGCCGTAACAGAAGCCGGCGCACGCAGCTGACACGTCGATGGCTGCTGGCTCGGACATGCCGAGCTTGTCCGCGATGATCGTGGCCATGGACGGCGTCTGCTGGAAGTGCGACACGGTGGACACCAGCACCGCGTCGATGTCCTCGGGCTTCAGGCCTGCGCGCTCGATGGCCTTGGCTGCTGCGGCGGTGCCCAGCGTGACGGCGTCCTCACCCTCGGCGGCCCAGCGACGCTCCTTGATTCCGGTGCGCTGCTGAATCCACTCGTCGCTGGATTCGATCATGGTGCACATCTCGGCATTGTCGACGACGCGGCTGCCGCGCGAACCTCCCACCGACATGATGCGGGCGAACTTGGCTCCCTGCGAGGGTGTGATGCTCAACGTGGTTCTCCTCAGACGATTTCTGGTGCTGGGTGAAGGCGGACGATCGGCTGGCACGGGTTGACCGGGCCACCGTTCTCGCCAAGCCATTCGATGATCATGCCGCCTTGCGCGGCGGTGATGGAGCTTTGTCCACGAGCGGGCATCAGGACGCCGCCTCGGCGACGTCAGCATGGTTCTCGCAGAAGGCGCGAGCATCGTCGAGTTGATCAGGGGTGTTGAGGTTGAAGAGTTCAACGCCCTTGAGGTTGCGCTTGGCGATGCCGGTGAGGGTTCCCGAGGGCGGCAGTTCCAGCAGACCCGTGACGCCCAGTGCGGCCATGGTCTCCATGCAGAGATCCCAGCGCACGGGATTGGCCACCTGCCTCACGATGCGGTTGAGGAACTCGCGCCCGTCAGCGACGACGGAGCCGTCGGCATTGCTGATGAGCTTCGTGCGGGGGTCCCGCGTGGAGATGCCTCGCACGAGTGGCGCCAGGTGGGCCCTCGCCTGCTCCATGTGGACGGTGTGGAATGCCCCGGCCACGCTGAGCGGGATCAGGCGGGTGCGGCGGGGCGCGTTGGCGGCGAGTGCGGCCAACTGCTCGACAGTGCCGGCGGCGGCGATCTGGCCGGTGCCGTTGTTGTTGGCAGCGGTGAGTCCGTGTTCCTCGATGGCGGCGAGGACTTCGTCGCGGTCCCCTCCGACAACGGCGGTCATGGAGGTCGGCGTCACTGCCGATGCCTGCGCCATCGCCTTGCCGCGTTCCCGGACGAGGATCATGGCGGATTCGGCGGAGATGATTCCGGTTCCTGCGGCCGCGGTGAGTTCACCGACGGAGTGTCCCGCAACCACGCCCACCTTTGCGAAGGCGGACGCGGGGGAGGGGAAGATGGCCAGGGCCGCCACGAGGCCGGCAGCCACGAGCAGCGGTTGCGCGATCGCCGTGTCGCGGATGGTCTCGGCGTCCCCTTGGGTGCCGTAGTGGACCAGGTCGATGTCGGCAGCGGCGCCGAGCCAGTTGAATCGGTCCGCGATGACGGGTTCGGCCAGCCAAGGGGTCAGGAAGCCAGGTGTCTGGGCTCCCTGTCCGGGCGCGACGATTGCAAGCATGGGTCCAACTCTGCACCGTCGGAGGGTCTTGGTGGGCGGACGAATGTCACGAAGAAGTGACGGAGGCATTTGTGGGGTTCCCACAACCTCGCCGAACAACGACCGTCAGATCCCTGCGGTGCGTTGTGTGAGGGGTTGAACAACACCGTTGTGATTCGCCACACTGCTCACTTTGACTGGAGGCGTCCGAGCGTGATGGCCATGCGGAGCACGTAGGCCTCACGTGCGTCCGTGGGGTTGTAGCCCGTGGCGTCCTGGATGCGTTTGATGCGGTAGCGAACGGTGTTGGGGTGGATGAACAGCGCACGGGAGGTGGCCTCCATGGACGACCCGCTGTCCAGGAACCCGACGCAAGTCTCCAGCAGTTCCTTGGACGAGGCCAGCGACTGGTAGATGTCGCCGCCGAGGATGCGGCGGGCATGTCCGTCTCCGGACAGCGCACGCTCGGGCAGGAGATCGTCGGACAGCATGGTGCGGGGGCCCTCGGGCCATGCCACGGCTGCCCTGTACCCAGACGACGCCGCCCGTGCAGAGTGGGGGGCACCCGCAAGACCGTCGGACACAGGGCCCAGCACGATGGGCCCCTCCGCGAAGTGTGGTTCGAGTCGGGCGACCAGTTCCGACGCCTCGTGCGAGTCCGTGATGGCGTCGCCGCCGAAGATGCACACCAGGCGATCTCCGTGCGGGGAGGCCAGCAGGTCGAGCCCCAGCTTGCTCGAAGCGCGTCTCAGCTCGTCGATACCGGCTTCCCGCGGCGCATTGGCGATGGCCACCACCACCCTTGCCTCGGTGTTCCAGCCGAGCGTCGATGCCCGTGACAGCACTGATTCGTCCGTTTCCGCACGAACCACGGCGTCGACGACGGTGGCTTCGATACGCGAGTCCCATGCTCCGCGCGCCTCTGCGGCGCTGGCATAGATATTGGCGGCCGCGAAGGCGATCTCGCGGGAGTAGTGCACGATTCCCAGTTGCAGTGCCTGCCTGTCGCCGCGGGGAAGCAGGAGGTGGATCTGTTCCTCGACGACGTCGGTGGTGGTCCGCACCAGATCAACAGTCTGTTGCAGTGTGATGCGGCCTGCCATGGCGCGGGGTGCAGCGTGGAAGACCGATTCAGGAGAGAAGTCGTCGCCGGCGAGCCAGCTGACGAACCCGTCGATGCCACTGCGGGCAAGGACGTTGATCCAGGAGCGGGACTCGGCGTCGAGCTGCCCGAACCATTCGTGGCGGGATTCCATGGTGGCAAGAGTCGCCGTGTTCATTGCACCCGTGACTGCCCGCAGCCGCTTCAGGATCGCGACGCGCGTGCGCTGCGAGCTGACCTGCGCGGGCAGCGTCCCGTTGCGTGGCTGGGGTGCGTTCATGCAGTCACCTTAGGGGAGGGGCTCCCGCGATGGCCGCCGTTCGGGGACCGGAGCCCTCATGCTCTGCGTGGGATCCCTGCGCTACCGGCTCTTCAATCCATGGAAGGACCCGTCGGCGTCCACGATGACGAGGTGTTGCCCCAACTGCCCCAGACTGGCTCCGGCCTCGAGATCGAAGGTCCAGACAACTCGTCCACGGTCAGGGTCGAGTGCGGACAGCCTGACCTTCTGGTCCTCCCCATACTCGTACTCGGTGGATTCCACGTAAAGAAATTTGCGACCGTCATGGACGAGGCGGACATTCTCGACGGAGAGGGTGGACACCTCCTGGAGGTGTTCGTCGAGGATCCGCAGGGTTTCTGCGAGCATCACCTGGAGGCGGTCCGGGTTGGTGGAATGGACGTAGTCGAACTGGCCCTCGTACGTGTCGTCGTTGATGGGGGAGCCGGTGCGGCGGTCCACCTCACGCAAATGGGAATAGCTCCATCCGCTGTCGGGTCCCGATGTCACCCGGGACGATCTGAAGAAGCGCGATCCGGCAATGGTCAGCTTGTCCTCGCCCAGGTTCCACATCTGCTGACCCTGAAGGTCGAGGATCGACACATCAGGACCCGTGGGCCCGCCGGTGCTGTAGTCGGTGCGCGTGATGACGTCGGCAGAGCGCCGGTGGTAAACGACCTGGTTGGGCGGCGCAGATGCCCACGCTGGAGGTTCGCCGTCGTTGAGGGTGAGCAGTGTGACGTGCTCGGATGTGTCGGTCTGTGCCCAGTACACGAGTTGCAGGACGTCATCATCGACCTGCTCCACAATGATTGGTTCAAGCTGGCCGGGCGGTCCAAGAAGCTGGCGGGTCCACAGCGGAGCGTCGAGATCCTCAGGATGGACCATCCGGAGTTGGTTGTTGCTGTCCACCAGACCGATGTCGGCCCCCATGGGGATGACCTGCGTGGTGGAGTCACCGGGGAGGTCGGCCACTTCTTCGCCGGATGAGGCGCGCAGAAGCGTGGTGTGGAGAACCTGTCGATCTTCTGTGCTGAGGATGGTGACCGCCACCAAATCTGCTGCGGGAAGGCATGTCAGTCGCCCCGGGCCGGAGATGTCCACGCTCCAGCGGGTGTGCCCGTTGTTCAGGTCGAGTGACCACACGCGCCGTGCGTCCTTCAGGATCGCATGGTCCCCGTTCTGTGTCTCGCCGCACGGTTGTGCTCCCTCGGACGTCCACGCAATCTGCGGCTGGGTGGGCATGTGCTTCACATATGACTCCTCCTGCCAGCCGCGCGAGTCCAGCAGTCGCGGGATGACGGCTGCCAGGACAAGGGCCATCGTCACCCCGATGGCTGCGACGACGACGAGAGCACGGACGAGGGCTCTCCGAGGCCGGGGAGGCATCGCCGGTTCGGCCGTTGCCGCTGCGTCGGCGACGGGGGACTGCCACGGTTTCCAGATCGACTGGTGGAACTCGGGGTCGAGGATCACGGGGGCCTCCTCCAGCCCGGGCTGATCCGGACTACTGCCAGAAGAGGGAAAGGATTCAGCGACGGCAGGGTCAGCATCCGGCCCCGGTCCCGGCCGTCGGAAAGGAAGGTCCGGGTCAGCCACTCTGGCTCCCTGCCTTCAGGCCATGGACGGTGCTCGCAGCGCTGTCCGCCACGACGAGGTGTTGGCCGAACTGGGTGATGTGCTGACCGGGGTCCAACGGAAATTTCCAGACCACATGAGCGGTCAGAGGATCAAGTGCAGTGAGAAGCGTTCTTCGTGAGCCCTCGCCGTACAGGTCGCCAGTCGTGTAGATCAGGTCCCGGCCCAGGTAGATCCCCCCGATGTCAACACCCTGCACGGCAGGCAGTGGCTGAAGATGCTCATCGAGAAGTGTCAGCTCCCCGGACTGGAACACCGCGAGACGGCCCCCGGGCGCGGCGGCCACATACTCGGATCCACCGGTGAACACGCCGTCGTTCATCGATTCACCGGAGCGGGGGTCGACCTCACGGATCTCAGTCGCCACTGTGCTGTCGTCGGCCCACCGGCTCGGCGAGGAAGCGTAGAGACGTGATCCGGAGATGATCGGATACGCGTCCTCAAAGCGCCACAACTCCTGACCATCAGCATCGAGGACCGAGACCTCCATGGTGTCTCCCGTGACGCTGTGCTGGACGATGACGTCGCTCACGCACTGGAACAGACGCGTATTGGACCAGGCTGTCTGGGCCCACGGGGGGCCTTCGCCGTCCGCCAGCGAGATCACGGGCAGGTACATCTGGTCCTCCATGTCGACGTTCGTGCCGGCCGTGTACCAGAGCTGCACACCCGTTGCGTTGCACGGCAGGACCGTTATCTGGCTGAGGTTGTCCGTGGGTCCGGGAAGACGTCGTGTCCAGAGCGGCTCGTCGAACGCGCCGGGCGCGAATGCCCGCAGCGTGTTGCTGCGGTCAACGAGACCGATGTTGTCTCCCAGAGGAATGACCTGCACCGTCTCGCTGCCCGGGAACTCCGTCACGGTGCGGCCCGTCGAGCCGTCGAGAAGGACCGTGCGCTGCCCCTCGTCGCCTGCATTGTCGGTGAAGGTGACCGCAACCAGGTGGGCTCCCGACAGGCAGGTCACGTCCAGACCATCGCCGGGGATGTTCACGCTCCAGCTGATGCGCCCGTTGCGCAGGTCCAGCGACCACACCCGCCCCGCAGCCGTCATGACCGAGTGATCCACATCCAGCTCGTCGTGGCACGGCTCACCTGCGTCGGCACTCCAGGCGATGGTGGGCGTGGACGTCATGTCCTTGACGAGCGGTGGCATTGTTTGCGGCGAAGTTTCCAGCAATGACGGGATCACCAGTGCGAGCACCAGCGCCAGTCCCGCGGCGACGCTCAGGGCGACAGTGGTCTTTCGGGGCGCGCGCCGCAGGGGGGCGGTACCCGTTGGCGTCGCTTCTCCCTCGGTGGAATAGGGGGTCGGCACCGGGGCAACCTGCTTCTCCCAAGGCCTCCAGATGGACTGGTGGAACTCCGAATCGAGGATCACGGGGTCACCGCCATTCGGGCGGGGAACAGAATTGACGTCCGAGTCGTGCCCGGGTGGGGACTGGCCGGGGAGAGGACGCCGGAACGGCTGATCGGGATCAGTCAACTCGCCGCTCCTTCGGTATGCGTCCTTGCGTACTCGCGGGAATGATACCTGCGATGGTGAAGGGACAGTCGGGTGGCCTACGGGTGCACGCACTAGAATTCGCCAGCATGTTGCCAACAGCATCCGCGGTCGCCGAATCCCTGCGTGAGTACGCGTTCTGGCTGGAGCGCGCGATGGCTGACACGCACCGCGTCCAGGCCTATCGACGCGCTGCCGACGTTGCGGAATCCCTTGTCCACGGAGAACTGGCGGTCCCGTACTCGACGGCGGAGTGGCAGCAACTGCCGAGCTTCGGGCCGAGTACCGCCGGGTTCGCTGCACTGGTCGCGGCAGGGCAGGTACCGCCAAAACTCGCCACGGCTCGCCAGGCGGGAGCAGTGTCGCTCGACCCGTCCGGCGACGGGCTGGGCGCATTCCTTCGGGGGGACCTGCACACCCACACGAATGCCTCCGATGGTGGCTCACCCATGTGGGAGATGGCTGAGGTGGCTGAGCGGATGGGGCGCCAGTACCTTGCCATCACCGACCACTCCCCACGTCTTCGGATTGCCAATGGGCTGTCCCGTGAACGTCTCGCGGCGCAGTGGGCCGAGATGGAGCGGATCCAGCCCGACTACTCCTGCCGCTTGCTGCGCGGCATCGAAGTCGACATCCTCTCCGACGGTTCCCTTGACCAGGCCGAGGACATGCTGGCCGGCACCGACGTGGTGGTCGCCAGCATCCACTCAGACCTGCGCGCAGACGCGGAGACCATGACCCAGCGCATGGTGGGAGCAGTCTCCAACCCGCACACGCTGGTGCTGGGCCACTGCACGGGACGTCGCCGAAAAGCCGACGGCAGTTGGCGACCCGAGTCGCAGTTCGACGCGGAGGTGGTTTTCAGTGCGTGCGAGATGTTCGGGGTCGCCGTCGAGATCAACTCGCGCCCCGAGCGCGTCGACCCGCCCACGCCGCTGCTCGAGTTGGCACGCGACGTGGGCTGCCTCTTCGCCATCAACACCGACGCGCATGCGCCGGGACAGCTGGAGTTCTGGTCGCTGGGCGCAGCGAGGGCCTCGGCTGCTGGCATTGGCCCGGAGCGCATCATCAACACATGGTCGCTCGAGGTGCTTCTGGACCACACGAGACGACACCGCCCACCAGCTCAGTGAGCGCTGCCAGGGTGCAGTAATTTCACCATTTCCAGCTCCGTTGTGGACACGTCGAGCGGATACGGCGCTGTGACGCCCGTGGCGACGAAGCCCTGCCGCTCGTAGAATTTCCGGGCCGCCCCTGCTTGCTCATGGACGTCCAGATACAGGTGGGCAAATCCGCGGTCCAGCGCCCACGTCTGCACTGCCTCCAGCAGAGCCGTCGCGGTAGTGGCGCCACGATGCGCTGGTGTCACGTACACGCCCAGCAACCAGGCGCGCGCCGGGGAATAGTTGTGGAACTCACGCGCGGCCATCTGCCCCACCCAGCGCCCCGCTGCATCAACCGCGACAAAAACCTCGGAATCAGGCAGCAGGTCGGACTCGTGGCGTGTGATCCACCTGTCGTCGTCCCAGCACACCACGTCGGCCAGCACGTCTCCGAAGGAGTGAGGAGTGTCTGCCAGCATCTCCAGTCGCAGGTCGCGTGCTGCCCGCCACTCCTCTGTTCGCGCCCGCCTGACGGTGGGCGGAACGCTCAGGCCCGCAGCGGCCTCCGGTGGATGGTCAATGGGGTGCGAATCAGCCACGGGCCCATTCTTCCAGTAGCAGCGCCGGCCGTCCCACATTGCTGCTTCATACCCCCGCCACGGGGGATGCTCGTTCTGACAACGCGATCTAGCGTGAATCCACGGCCCTCATCTGCCGCATCCGCCGTTTTCTTCGAGTGAAAGATTCAGGAAGGCAGGAGTCATGCCCAGTTCACCAGCGACCGCTGAAGCCCCATCCACCTCCACGTTCTTGGACTGGGTGGAGAAGGTGGGAAACAAGGTTCCCAACCCGACCATCATGTTCGTCTACCTGATCGCCCTCATCGCCGTGGTGTCGGCCGGCATGGCGTGGGCGGGGGTCAGCGTCACCGATGAAGTGGTGACACCCGTCCCACGGACGGAGTTCAACCAGATCAACGAGCATCTGGGTGGAACCTGGACAATCTATGATTCCGTGACGGGGGAGCCCGCAGAGGTGCCCGATCTCGTCATTTCCGAGGAGACATTTCCCGTCCGCAGCCTCATCTCCGTCGAGGGTGCGCGGTTCTTCTTCTCGGCCTTCGTCAGCAACTTCGCTGGATTCGGCGTCGTTGCCGTGGTGCTGGTCGCCATGGCTGGCGTGGGTGTCGCAGAGCACGCCGGAATGATGGGTGCACTGATCCGCAAGACCGTGAAGATTGCACCACCCAAGTGGCTGACGTTCATCCTGATTTTTGTGGGGGTGATCTCGTCAGTGGCCACCGACGCCGGCTACCTCATCCTGGTGCCTCTGGCCGCTGCTGCCTTCCTTTCCGTGGGCAGGCACCCACTGGCCGGGCTTGCCGCCGCCTTCGCCGGCGTGGGCGCCATTTTTGCGGTCAACCTCCTGATCACGCCATCGGACAGCATGCTGACGGAAGTCACCAACGAGGTGCTCGTCTCCTCTGGTATGCAACCCATTGAGGTGACGCAGAATTTCTACTTCGCCATCGTCTCCTCCATCCTCCTGGCGATCGTCGCCACAGTGGTCACTGTGAAGATCACCCAGAAGCGTCTCGGTGTGTATGACCCGAGTGAGGGCATGCAGGTGGCTGACGAGCCAGAAGTGGATCATGACGCCGAGGCTCGGGGACTCCGCTACGTGGGGATATCGCTGATCGTCTTCGTCGTCATCATCGCGCTGCTGACGGCGCCACCGGGAGCCCCGCTGCGCGATCCGGAGTCGGGGGCCATCATCGGCAACACGCCCTTCATGTCCAGTCTGGTGTTCCTCATCTCGCTGGCATTCCTGGTGGCTGGCATGGCGTACGGCCGCGGAGCCAAAACGTTGGTGGGAGGAAATGCGGCCGTGGCAGCGGTGACAAAAACGTTCGCCAGCCTCGGTGGGCTACTCCTGATGTTCCTGATGATCGCCCAGTTCATCGCGCTGTTCAACTGGAGCAACATCCCCACGGTGGCGGCTGTCTCTGCTGCGGAACTGCTCCAGCAGGCCAAGGTCCCGGCGATCGTCCTGCTCATCGGTTTCATCATCGTCATCGTTCTACTCGACTTCATCCTGCCGGGACTGGTCCCCAAGTGGGTCATCTTCGCGCCCGTCTTCATCCCCATCTTCGCCTCCCTCGGCGTTGCTCCACAGACCCTGCTGGCGGCCTACCGCGTGGGCGATTCCCCCGTCAACGTCCTGACTCCGCTGATGGTGTACCTGCCGTTCATGGTGACCGTCGCCCAGCGTTACAAGCGGGATGCGGGAATCGGAACGATCGTCGCGTTGATGATTCCGTATGCGATGTGGATCCTCATCACCTGGACCATGTTGTTCGTCGCGTGGTTCCTGCTGGGCATCCCGTGGGGCCCGGGCTCACCCGTGAACATTTAGTCCTGCCGTTGATGGATCTGGACATGGCAAGGGCCGGGCGGCCACACCCAGGGATGCAGCCGCTCGGCCCTTGATGGTGATCAGCCCTTGACGGAACCGGCGAGCAGGCCTCGAACGAAGAAGCGCTGCAGTGACAGGAACACGATCATTGGCACGAGCATCGAGATGAAGGCGCCGGCACTGAGCAGGTGCCACTTGGCACCCAAGGTGCCTGACAGTTCCGCCACCCGCACGGTCAGCGGTGCCACGTTCTTGCTGCCACCGGCAAACGTGAG
>JAUNVL010000093.1 GCA_030537675.1 Propionibacteriaceae bacterium
CGCGCTGCGCTGGGCGGCACGGGGGTCAGCGCCGGATTTCGGGGCGGGCATCGCAGCAGCGGTGGCCACCGGCTGGGACACGGACTCGAGCGGCGCAACCGTGGGATCCATTCTGGGCGCGATGATGGGCGCCTCCCGATTGCCCACCTCCTGGGTCGCCCCCCTCGCAGCGGGCGGCCCCCTGGCCATCTCCACGTCCCTGCCGGGCTCCCCCCTGCGCCGCATCGACGACCTGACGCGTCGCACCTGCGTCGTCGCCCACCAGCAGGCGTTCCCCGAGGCGGCCGTATGAGCTTCGATCCACTGGTGCCGCGCGCGATAGACCTGCCCCGGCCATGGGCCCCCGCCGCGCCACTGAGCGACCTCGATGACGGCAAGATCCTGGCGGCGCCCTCCGACAGGGCGCAGTGGCCGGCCTTCCGTGAACGGATCACCGCCTGGCGCGATGACGCCCGGGCACGACTCGACTACGACGACGCCCTCTACCACCAGGCCGAATCGGCCTGGGCGGCCACGTGCTTCACCGTGGCGCAGGTCTGGCTGTGGGACGAACTCCTCTACGACTTCGAGCACGCCGTCTTCACCCCCGAGAAGCTCGTGGCCGACTTCGAACGCTTCGGCGGCATCGACGCCGTCGTGCTGTGGCATGCGTACCCGATCATCGGGATCGACGAGCGCAACCAGTGGGACTGGTACCGCGACGTGCCCGGGATCGTGGAACTCGTGGCGCACCTCCGCCGGCTGGGATTGAGGGTGTTCATCGATTACAACCCGTGGGACACGGGAACCCGACGGGGTCGCGACGACCGCACCGAACTGGCCGAACTGGTCGCCCATCTGGATGTCGACGGCATCTTCCTCGACACGCTGCGGGAGGCGGGTCCGGAACTCATCGACAGGTTGCAGCGCGCCAAGCCGGGAGTGGCCCTCGAGGGCGAGTCCAAACTCGCCCTGGAGCGGATCAGCGATCACCACCTCTCCTGGGCCCAGTGGTTCGCCGACTCACCGGTGCCCGGCGTCCTCAAGGCCCGCTGGTTCGAGCGCCGCCACATGCAACACCACATCCGCCGCTGGCACCGCGACTACTCCGGTGAACTGGTCTCCGCATGGCTCAATGGCGCTGGCGTCATGGTCTGGGAGAACGTCTTCTCCGCCTGGGTCGGCTGGAACGCGCGCGACGCTGCGACGCTGGCGCGCATGGTCACCTGGCAGCGAGCACTGGCCGACGTCCTGGTCCGGGGCGAATGGACCCCGCTGGTCGACGTGGGCCCGGACCTCGTGGCGGGAGAGTTCGTCCTCGGAAGCACGCGCCTGCTGGCGGTGGCCAACCCGCACGACCGTGACCACGCGATGACGGTCCCGGGCGCGGATGCTTCCATCACGACGCTGGACCTGTGCACCGGGCAACTGGCGACGGGACAGGTGAGCGTCCCCTCACACTCGATCGGCGGACTGGTGCAGGTGCGCGGACCGGTTCCAGCCGGACTCGCCACGGCAGCGGCGTGGGTGGCGGAGCATCCCCACAATCCTGATGCAGCATTTCCCTACCGGGAGACGGTCCGCCTGCACGCCGGGACGATGCCCACGGGTCCACGCATCCCCGGAGAGGGTGTGGTGGTTCACTCTGGTCGTCACCGGCTCACGGTGCGGTACCGCATGCGTGAGACGGGAATCTACGCGGAGGCGCCGTTCGTGGACGAGTGGAAACCGTTGGAACCACGGCTGCATGACCTGCGCACCCTGGAAAGGGTGGCGAACCTGGCGACGGATGTTCGGGTGTCCGATGAGATCACGGCTGACCAGTTCTGGTCCTTCGTCCAGCAGAGCGGCTATGAGCCCCGCTGCGCCCAGGGATTCGAGCCGGGTCCGGGGACGGGCCCCGCCACCGGGGTGGACCTGTCCGACGCCCGCGCCTATGCCTCATGGGTGCGTGGACGACTCCCCACCGAGGACGAATGGCAGCTCGCCGCGGGTGCCCCCGGCTGGCGCCGCACGAGGCCCGGGGTGTGGAACTGGACGGAATCCGAGCACAGTGACGGCCGCTCCCGGTGGGTCATCCTGAAGGGTGGCAGTGACCACCATGCCGAGGGGTCCGACTGGTACGTCGAGCCCGGCATCCAGTCACCGGACTTTTCGTGCAAGTTCCTGCTGCCGGGCTTCGGGCTGGCCCGCTCGCCATGGATCGGGTTCCGCACAGCCTGGGATGAGGAGAGCCCCACATGACGACCCACGAGACTGCAGGCCCGCTCGCTGACCTTCGCGTACTCGACCTGTCCACGCTGTTCGCCGGCCCCATGGCGGCGATGCACCTGGGCGACATGGGCGCGGAGGTGATCAAAGTGGAGCATCCCCGCCGCCCCGACCCATCGCGGGGCCACGGCCCCAGCAAGGACGGGGTCAACCTGTGGTGGAAGACTCTCGGCCGCAACAAACGGACCGTCACCGCCGACCTGTCCACCAGTGGTGGACGAGAGGTCCTCCTGCGTCTGGTGGAGACAGCCGACGTGGTCATCGAGAATTTCCGTCCCGACACGCTGGAGAACTGGGGGCTGGGGCCAGACGTCCTTCGCGACAGAAATCCGCGCCTGGTCATGGCGCGGGTCACCGGCTTCGGTCAGGTGGGTCCGTACCGTCGACGCCCGGGCTTCGGAACGCTCGCGGAAGCCATGAGCGGGTTCGCGGCCCTCACGGGGGAAGCCGATGGCCCCCCGACCCTCCCACCCTTCGGCCTCGCCGACGGCATCGCTTCGCTCGCCACCGCCTACGCAGTGATGACAGCCCTCCATGCCCGGGAGACGTCGGGGGCCGGGCAGGTGATCGACATGGCCATCATCGAGCCGATCCTTGCGCTGCTGGGTCCCCAGATCACGCGCTGGGCGGCGCTCGGCACCACCGCACCCCGCATGGGCAACCGGTCCTCCAACAACGCCCCGCGCAACACCTACAGAACGCGCGACGGAGGCTGGGTGGCGGTATCAACCTCCGCCCAGTCCATCGCAGAACGCGTGATGACGCTCGTAGGCAGGCCTGACTTCATCGATCAGCCCTGGTTCACCAGCGGTGCTGGGAGGGCCGAGCACGGCGCCGAACTCGACGAGGCTGTCAGCGCATGGATTGCCGAGCGAGACCGGGATGACGTCGTGGAGCAGTTCTCGGCAGCCCATGCGGCCGTGGCCCCCATCTACGATGCCTCCGATATCGCCGACGATCCGCAGTACGAGGCGCTTGGGACCATCGTCACGCTCCCCGATCCAGAGCTGGGGGAAGTGGTCATGCAGGGTCCCCTCTTCCGGCTCTCCGACGGCGTCCCACCGGTCAGGTTCACCGGCCGGGCGCCGGGCGCGAACACCGACGAGGTGCTCGCCGAACTGGGTTTCACCCCTGACGAAGTGGCCCTGCTGCGCCACGAAGGAGCCATATGAGCCTCGCACTGACACTGCTGTACGCACCCGCTGATCGGCCTGGCCTCGTTGCCAAGGCATTCGCGTCCCGCGCCGACGTCGTGCTGATCGACCTGGAGGACGCGGTGGCCGCCGCCGGGAAGGGCGCGGCCAGGGAAGCACTCCCGGACCTGGTGTCCGAGCTGCTGCGGGAATACCCCGGGCGGGAAGTTCAGGTGCGCGTCAACAGCATCGGCACGAAGTGGTGCTCGAAGGATCTGGACGCGGTGTCCGCACTGGATCCAGCGGTGGCCGTTCGTGTGCCCAAGGTGGAGTCGGAGGAGGACATCGCCACGGTCGCTCACGCCGTGGGTGCGCGGCACATCCACGCCCTGCTCGAGTCCGCCCTCGGCATCGAGAATGCGTTCCGGATTGCCTCCGCGGGCATCACCGGGATCGGTCTGGGCGAGGCCGACCTGAAATCCAGCCTGGGGATCGACGACGATGCGGGCCTGCTGTGGGCGCGCTCCCGGCTGGTCAACGCGGCGCGGGCATCCGGTCTGTGTGCACCAGCGATGTCAGCCTTCACGAATCTGGCGGATGAGGCGGGGCTGCGGGAGTCGTGCAGCGAGGGCCGACGGCTGGGTTTCATGGGTCGGGTGGCGATCCATCCGAAGCAGCTCTCCGTGATCGAGCAGGCATTCCTTCCCTCCGAGGGACAGCTGGAACGCGCCAGGGAGGTGTTGGCCAGCATCGCGGGTGCCACCGCTGCCGGACGCGGGGTGGTGGTGCTGGCCGACGGACGGTTCCTCGACGCTGCCATGGTGCAGCGCGCCGAGGACACCGTCGCCCTCGCGGAGCGGCCTACCTGAATCGCACGATGTTGTTGAACACCCACCTCCACTCCATCGTGTAGCTGTACCCACCTCCCGGCCTCGCCTGTGCCACCACGTCGCGCGACCAGATGGAGCTGCGGCACCCGTTGCCACCGGTCTGCGGGGTGTCGCACTCGGTGCGCCACTTCCGCCCGTCCGTCGACGTCCATCCCCCCGCGAATCCCAACGGATTGCCGGCCCACTGTTCACGCTTCATGTAGGGCAGGTAGGTCAGGTTGTTGAAGAACCAGCCGTTCTCCGAGACGTGGCGTCCGCCGACGGAGCGCACCTGGGTGGACCAGATCTCGGTCCGGCACCGCACGGTCTGGGAGTAGTCCTCGCACGCTGTGAACCACCATCGCCCGTTGACGTGGTGCAGCCCGGGAGTGGAGTAGAGATCCGTCTGCCCCGACCCCGGTGCACTCACGCTCGGCGACGGAGACATGCTGGGAGACGGGCTCGGGGAGGTACTTGGCGTCGGGCTGGCCGTGGGTTCCGGTCCATCATCGGCGCCGAGGCGCACCACGAAGACGTCGCCCTCCCCGTTGTTGGTCACGGTGGTGGTGGAGCCATAGGTGAGGCCAGTGAGCGCGACATCGCCGTCCGCGGTGAGTGCCACGTAGAGGTTGCTCTCGTCGTAGGCATCCGCGCCGTCACGCTCCGGCGTGCCCACCTGCTGCTGCCCCAGGAGGTTCCCAGCATCATCGACGGTCGCGGTGAACACGTCCGTGCCTCCCGCGCTGACGCCGATCCGCCCGTCCGTGTGGCCGGCCACAGTGGCTGTGCCAGCGCTGTCGACCACCACGTCGGCAGCGCGGTCATCGCCGAGGCTGCCCATCTGGGTGGTCCAGAGCGTGGAGCCCTGCGGAGTCATCTTGCGCAGGAAGGCGTCATTGCCGCCTGCGGAGGCCTCACCGAGGACACCGCCGGTGAAGCCCGCCACCAGGACGTTGCCGTCGGGTGAGATCGCCAACGCGGAGACCTGGTCCTCTCCGCTGGTCCCGATCTGCTGCACCCATTCCCGTGCCCCCTCGGGGCTGTACCTGGCCACCCAGCCATCCGAGCCGCCGAGCCCCTCGGTACCGGGCATGCCGTCCGTTGCCATGCCGCCCACGTAGATGGCGCCGTCAGGTGCCTGAGCGATGGCCAGGCCCTTGTCCTCGCCTGCCCCGCCGAGCTGGTCCATCCACGCCACCTCCCCGGATGCGCTCACATGTGCCAGGAAGACGTCCTTGTCCCCCGCGTTGGGCTGAGCGTTCAGGCTCCCCTTGGTGTAACCGGCCACCAGGAGGCCCCCGTCAATCGCTGGCGCCGTGGCGTAGACCCTGTCGGCGGCTGTCGGGTCACCGAACTGGGTGACCCACGCCAGTTCACCGTCGCTGCCGAGACGAGCTGCGAATCCGTCATCACTGGTGGTGGAGGCGTGATTGCCGTCGATGTCGCCGCGGGTGAAGCCGGCCACGTACAGATCGTTGCCAGGCCCCGGCTCCAGGCCGTAGATGCGATCGTTGGCCGATGTTGCAAGCGACGTCGACCACAGGGTGGCGCCCTCGGCGTCACGGGCCATGACGACACCGTCGAGCCCTCCCCGGGCGACGATGTCACCCAGAGCGCCCTGGACACTGAGTGCCACGACCTCTCCACCGTCAGCGGCGGGAATGATGCCACCGGCGCGATCATCGCCGGCGGTGCCGAGCAACGAGCCCTTCAACAACTCAGGCTCCGTGGTCCGCACGCGGCGCATCACGTCGACGACCCCCTCGCGGAAGCCGGCGGACCACACGTCCCAGTCGTGGCCGCCGTCCATGACGCGCAGTTCTGCGGTGATTGCTGGCGACCTGCGCACGGTGTTGTAGAGCCGTGCGGCCTCGAAGTCGAGGTCATGGTCCGCATCGGCCGGGTCGGGGTTCATCCACTCGTCGTCACCGACGGCGATGAACAGGTGTGTGGGCGTCCCCTGATCCAGCAGCGGGAGGAGCGCCGGGTAGTTCTTGGCTTCATAGATGGCTTCGTCGAACAGGTCGGTGCCGGTTCCGAAGGCACCGAACTCGCGGGCGGACGAGTCCTCAGGTGGGGTGGGGATGTACACGGCAGGGCTCAGGATGATGCCTGCGGCGTACGTGTCCTGGTGCGCGAGGGCGTAGCGCAGTGCGCCGTAGCCGCCCATGGAATAGCCGCCCACCGCGCGAGCGTTGCGGCTGGCCACCGTCCTGAACGCGGCATCCACGTGTGCCACGAGGTCACGGGTCATGGCCGTCTCCACGGCCGCTCCGGCCGGCAGAGCACCCGAGCCCCGGAAGTCCGAGTCCACGTAATAGCTGCCGCCCTGGCTCCACGGGGCATCCGGCATGATCACGACCACGGGCGGAATCTCACCGTCGGCGATCAGTTCGTCGAGGCTGGACTTGACCCGGGGCCACGCGGCAGAGGTGTCGCCCCGGCCGTGGAAGAGGTAGAGGGACGCATAGCGTTCCTGCCCAGCCTCGTACCCGGCCGGGAGGTAGACGTTGTAGTTGACGTCGATCCCTGCCGAGGCGGCTGGCATGGCGCCGGCCCTGATGGTTCCCCGGGCGGCGTCATCCGCCCGCGAGGGGACGGCAACCATCCCCCAGCCAGCGATTGCCACGGCGGCAGCCACCACGGGCACCCACCAGCGCCGTACACCGTGAATCTGGACCTTTGACATCGTCGTCTCCTGCCCTGCTGTAAACGTTTACACAACGTCACAATCGTAGATTCACCCAGACCCCCTGTCAAGGGTTCACCGTGTTGACCACAACCGGACGCGGCGTGTCCGCTCGGGGTGGTTGAACGACAGGCGGGCGCTGCAACGCCGCTGCCTGCTGGCCGGGGGAAACAGGTCCGGGGACGACAACGGCGGGCCCGTCATCGGGGGGAATGACGGACCCGCCTGCTCGGGGGGAGATGGAAACGCGCACTTCTGGGGGCACGGGAGGCCTGCCCCCCCCCGTGCGTCAGACTCTGACTGCGGTCTCCTGGTCTGAGGTGGAACCGGTGCCGGCGACTTCTGCAGCGCTGACCTCGGCGTCGTCGAATTCGACGACAACGTGCTCAGGGTTTTCATCCACCGGCATGTCGACGGGGTCCCGATTTTTGGGGTCCGTCGCCCACTTGAGGAAGAACACCCCGGCGACCATCAGGTAGGCGATCATCACCGTCATCGTCGTGCCACTGCCCCAGCCCAACGACGCGGCATGGATGAAGCCGAACCCGGAGATGACGGCAGCAATGACGGCTGTGACGGCGCCTGCGATGGGCTGGTTGCGGATGGCGAAGATCGCTATGCAACCCCAGATCAGCGACGCCAGCGGAGCACCGTTGCCGAGATGTATCAGGCCCTCCCATTCGACGCCGGCCGCGGTGAGCGCTTCCGATCCCACCTCGCCCGGTGTGGTCCCGGCAGCCTTCAGCACGTTGCCGACAAGGGTGAGAGCCCAGTTCCCGATCCAGGGGAAGAGGGCAACGAAGATCACCGGCACCTCCACCCGTGGCGTTTCCCGCACCACCTGGTTCGCGGTGACGATCCCGATGTAGACGAGGATCGGCGCCACGGCAGAGATCGGGATGATCGCGAGCAACAGTCCACCGAGGGTGAAGAGGCCGAAGATCAGCATGCTGAATCCGGAGGCGACGGAGTAGCCGAGGCGGGCACCCAGTGCCTTCCAGCCCACGTGTCCGACGTAGACCGTGACGGGGAAGGGGTTGCCGAATGCTGCACCCACCAAGGAGGTGATGCCGTTGCCGAGCATGACCGAGCGCGTCTTGTAGGGGTCACCGGCGGCGTGTGCCGATTCGATGTTCTCCAGGTCGAAGACGTAGTTGGCAAGGCCCAGCGGCAGTGCCGAGGCGAGGTACGGCAGGGCGTTGGGCAGCCCGTCGAGGAAGTTGGTGATGTGGAGCGTCGGCACCTGGAACCCGGCCTGGGCGACCGCTTCCGTGATCGCTTCGGGCGACTGGAGGCCGAAGGCCCATGCCAGGCCGGATCCTGCCATCAGCAGGAGGAGGCCCGTGGGGATCTTCTTGAACAGCGGCTTGCGGCCGAACCAGTTGATGAAGATGAGCGTCAGGACCACGAAGCCCACCACCGGGGCGGAGAACGCCTGCAGCATCGGGTTCATGGCGAGCAGCAGCAGTCCCAGGCCGGCGAGGCAGGACAGCAGGACCGTGCGCGGGATCAGGCGGCGTAACGCGTCGCCGACGAAGGACCCGACGATGAGGATGGTCGCCTCGAGCACGCACCAGACGAGACCGATACCGAGTGCAAACTCGGCATTCTGGGTGCTCTGGTAGACGGGCATCAGGACGAGGAACGTCACCGCGAAGATCGACGGCGCACTGGGCCCCGAGGGCAGCACCGTGACGTCGGTGCGGCCGGTGGCCTTGGCCATCCGGTAGGCCAGCACCGTGTACCAGGCGCTGGCGATGAACACCGCGAGGCCGAACGCAGGGGCGATGCGGCCCAGCACCATCTCCGACGGCAGTCCCACGACGATCGTCAGCAACGCAATCATCGTGAGGAGGTTGGTGAGATTGTTGACGAGGAGGCCGAAGTAGGCGGCCCAGTCGCCCTTGGACCAGAACTGTGGTTTGAAGGTGGTGGCGGTGACTGTCGTTGCAGTGGCCATGGCGGGGGACCCTTAGTGGATGGGGGTGGGTGCCGTCGTCGACACCCACCGGATCGGTCAGAAAGAAGCAGCCAGCGCGAGCGTGGCTTCGTGGAACACTTCGAGCGGCGGGTGGGTGAGGCCAGCGCCGATCATGCCGATGCCCGCCTCCTTGTGCGCGATGGCGGTGTTGATGATCGGCAGCACGCCGGTCTCCTCGACCTTGCGGACGTCGATGCCCGTGGCAACACCGCGGAACCCGAGGATCGGGATGGTGAGGTGCGGGTTGGTGTCCGTGGTGATCTGCATCATCGAGCGGGAGTACTCGATGGCCTCGGACACCGTGCCGCCGACGAGCGGCACGATTGCCGGGGCACAGGCCATGGCGAAGCCACCGATGCCGTAGGTCTCGGTGATGGCTGAGTCGCCGATGTCCAAGCCCTTGTCATCGACGGTGAAGCCGGCGAACAGCGGGCCCTCGACGAACTGTGCGGGTCCCGTGAACCACTGGTCACCGGTGCCCGCGACGCGCACGCCGAACTCGACGCCATTGCGACACATCGCGGTGACGATGGTGGAGTCCTTGACGCCCTTGGCGGAGTCGAGGGCTGCCTTGGACGCGGCCATCCAGGTGGGGCCGGAGAAGTACTCGGAGCTCAACACGAAGTTGAAGACGTCCTGCTGGTCACGTGTGGAGAATGACGAGTTCAGGATGTGGGGCGTCAGCGCCTGGATCAGCAGCGTGGTGCCCGCGTTGTTGCGGTTGTGCGCCTCGTCGCCCATGTGGAGGCCCTGGGCCAGCATCATGCGGAGATCGATTTCCTTGGCGGACTCCATGGCGTCGCGCAGGATGGGGCCCAGCACGTCGCGCATCCAGATGAGGCGGTCGATGACGCTCTGGTCATTGGCGCCCATCCGCAGGATCTTGGCGAGCTGCTCGGACAGGTTTGTGAAGGCACGGTTGCCGTAGGGGCGGTTCTCCACGATGTGCATGAACATCGACGCCGACGTGACGCCAGCCATCGACCCGACGCAGTCGTGCTCGTGGCACGGCGCGAAGGTGATGTCGCCGGAGCGGGCGACGACGTCGGCCTCCTCGATGTCACGCGCAAGGCCCTCGAACACCAGGGCGCCGGTGACGGCACCCTTCATGGCGCCGGCCATGCGGTCGTACTCGATGGGGGGTCCGGCGTGCAGGATGGTGGTCTTGGTCATGCCGGGGACCACCTCCAGCGCGGGGGCAAAGCCCACCAGTACCGCCTGGGAGCCGATGATGCGCTCGACGGCCTCCTTGTTGGCAGCCTCGATCCGCTCGGCGATCTCGGGCTGCGCCAGCTTGGTGAGGGCGGCGACGATGTCAGGGCGGCCACCGCCCGGTGGGCTCCACTCGAGGTGGGTGACGGGTGCACCCTGGGTCTCGACGTCGTCGGCGAACATCGCGGCGCCCACGTTGATGACGGACAGCGGCGTGTTGAACAGGTCGGTGATGGGGCTCATGCCCGATCTCCCTTCGAGACGAATTCGCGGGCGAGCAGGCCCGTGTTGGTGGAGGAGGATGCCCAGGTGACGTCGGCCTCGGCCAGCTTGGCCACCTGGTCGTCGATGTTCTGGGAGTCGGCGTCGGTGCCCAGGATGTAGGCGAGGATCTCCAGGTGACGACCCTCGGAGGCAGCGAGCGCCTTCGCCTCGCGGAAGGCGGGCATCATGACGCCGACGGGGTCGGGGTTGGAGCCATAGCCCAGGACGAAGTCGAGCACGATGACGCCCACCTCGGGGTCCTTGGACTCCTCGATGAACCGGGCGATCCGGTTGGAGGGGTCGATCATGGGGTGCGGCTTGCCGTTGGTGAACTCGTCCTCGCCGAAGTCGAGGAAAGTGTGGGCGCGCGACGGGTCGGTGCCGCTCAGCTTGAACTCGGCCTCCTTGCGGATGTTGGAGTACACGTCGTCGTACTTCTCCATGGCGAGGAACATGGCCTCGTCGCAGATGGTGCCGCCGCAGTAGAGCGCGCGAATGTACTTCTGCTCTGGGGTCAGCTTGCCGCGGACCTCCTCGATGAGGGGCCAGTTGAGGGAGTGCAGGTCCAGGTCCTCCTCGCGCACGCCCGTCAGCTTCACAGCCTCGAGCGCGGCCGGCTTGGTGCGGTCGGAGAAAACGATTCCCCGCTCCTCGGCAGCCGCACGAATGTCGTCGCCGGCTCCCAGGAAGCAGGCCACCGACGGCTTGGAGGACGCGGCCAGGCGGTCCAGCACCTTGGCGGCCACCTCTGCTGCCGGCGGCTTGGAGATGACGACGATGACGTCGGTGCCGGGATCGGCGTCGAGGGCGGCGATGCCGTCGAGCATCATGATGCCGCCCACCTCCTTGCTGAGGTCGCGACCACCGGTGCCGATGAGCTGCGAGATGCCGGCGCCGAAGTCGTGGATGCGGACGCTCATCTCCTGCGAACCAGTGCCGGAGGCGCCGACGACGCCGATGCGGCCGCGGCGGACTTCGTTGGCGAAGCAGAGGGAAACGCCGCCCAGGATGGCGGTGCCACAGTCGGGGCCCATCATCAGCAGGCCCTTCTCGTGGGCCTTGTTCTTGAGTGCGATCTCGTCGTCAAGGGAGACGTTGTCGGAGAACAGCATCACGTTCAGGCCGTTGTCGAGGGCGGCGTGCGCCTCTCTGGCCGCGAACGCGCCGTTGACGGAGATGACGGCAATGTTGGCCTCCGTGCGGGCTGCGGCCGCGCTGGCCATGGTGTGGTAGGTCACCGAATCGCCGGAATCGGCCGCTGGCTTGCGGTCGAGCAGCGCCACCAGGCCTTCCAGTGCCTCGTCGCCCGACTCCTCGTCGGAGGTGACGACGATCAGGACCAGGTCGCCGGGGGTGGCGTCCTGGATCTCGGGAGTGGTGAGTCCCTGGTTGGTCAGGATCTCCTTGTTCATGGGCGTCGCCATCGCCGCGACGGCATTGGTGACGCCCGGCAGGGCCTGAGCCTTGGTGGAGATCGACATCAACGACACGGAGTCGATGTAGGTGTTCTTCTTGA
>JAUNVL010000094.1 GCA_030537675.1 Propionibacteriaceae bacterium
GACAATTTTCGAACACGTGAGCGTATTGACAGAAGAATTTGTTTCTCTTTGTTTCTGAACCAGTCCTGCGCAGAAGAACATGCACTGAGCTTCGTGAGACAGGAGCCCTCAACGTGAGATTCTCAGGAGGAAACACAGGCCGCCCGAGCCTCGACACATCGCTGCTCGTACCTCGCGGCGATTACTCGACCACCTGAATCATCTGACTCCTTGCCTCTGAGCTGGAGGAGATTGAGTAGGCGCCCGCGACCTCACGTTCTTCACCTCAGGCTTGTGTGAGCTCGACTCCAGGCCCGATTTTCAGCGCGTGGCGCTCAAAGCCTTCCGCTGCCACAACGTCGCCGGGCGCCAACTGATCCGAAGTGCCGAAGGCGATCACCGTGGGGCCCGCGCCGGAGATCGTTGCCGGTACACCAACGGCCCGCAGGTCCGTCATCAAGTTGAAAGAGGACTGCATGAGCTCGGCACGGTAGGACTGGTGCAGCCTGTCGGCCGTGGCGGCGAGCAACAAATCGTGTCGGCGCTCAAGTGCGAGCGGCAGGGCGGCCGCCGCCATCGCCTGGGCGACAGCGTCTGCCCGGGGCACCATCTCCGGCAGGACGGAGCGAGCTCCGGCAGTCTTCACCTCAAACTGCGGCACCCAGATCCGCGCGCCGATGGTGTCGGGAACACTGAGCTGCACCAGGGCAACGTCAGAGCCCTCGAACCACCCCAGCACCGCGCCACCCCACACCGCAGCGCCGGCATTGTCGGGATGACCCTCCATGAGGCTCGAGACCCGGGTGAGTTCCGCCCGGTCGAGTTCCTGGCCGGGGCGGCTGATCCCCCATGCGAACGCGAGGCCAGCCACGATGGCCGAGGCCGAGGACCCCAGCCCACGCGAATGCGGAATCCGGTTGACGCACCGGAGCATCATCCCCGGCCGTTCACCGCCCCACTCCCGCAACCCCTCCAACAACGAGGACACCACCAGGTGTGTGTCATCCAACGGCACGTCCTGCGCGCCCTGTCCCTCCACCGTGATGTCCAGCGTCGAGGGATCGTCCGTCAGAACCAGTTCCAAGTCGTCGTGGAAGTCCAGCGCCACGCCGACGCAGTCGAACCCGGATCCAAGGTTCGCAGTGGTCGCAGGAACCCGGACGCGCAGTGTCGACATGAGATCAGTGGCCCTCGACGC
Source organism: Propionibacteriaceae bacterium (assembly GCA_030537675.1). Taxonomy (GTDB): domain Bacteria; phylum Actinomycetota; class Actinomycetes; order Propionibacteriales; family Propionibacteriaceae; genus Arachnia. The sequence continues at coordinate 1,178 of JAUNVL010000094.1, forward strand.
GCATCACGTCGATGTGGTCCCCCACGAACGACGCGAGATGCAGGTCTGCCACCACTGCGGCCAGATCCGTCTCGCTGGCTTCGTGGGTCATCACATTGAGCCGTGCCTCGAATCCTGTCTGACGCCTCGCGCCCTCCAGGTGGGACTGCTGCACCGTCTGCAGCGAGACGTTGTGGTCACCGAAGATGGTGGCGCAGGCGGCAAGGACGCCGGGCCGGTCCGCGACGTCGAAGCGGATGTAGTGGCGCGCCGTCGAGTCGCCGATGGGGGCAATACCGCGCGTCGTGTACCCCGTCTGCATGTCGTTGCTGGCGCCCCGCAGCCGGTTGCGCGCCACCGTGACCACATCGCCCATGACGGCGCTGGCGGTTGGTGCGCCACCTGCGCCCTGCCCCATGAACATGAGCTGTCCGGCATCTCGGGACTCCACGAAGATGGCGTTGTAGGCGCCGGAGACGGATGCCAGCGGGTGCGTCTTCGGCACCATCGTGGGATGGACCTTGACGATGACTCGCGGCTCGGGATCATCAGTGAGCCGCGCGATGGCCAAGAGCTTCACCACGCAGTTCATCTGGTCAGCGGCCTCGATGTCGGTCTCGGTCACCCGCGAGATTCCCTCGCAGAACACTTCTTCGCGACGGACCTCGGTGTGGAAGGCGAGGCCCGCGAGGATGGCGGCCTTGGCGGCAGCATCATGGCCATCCACGTCCGCGGTGGGATCCGCCTCGGCGAAGCCCAGTTCCTGGGCTTCCTTCAACGCCACGTCGAAGGACAGGCCCGCGGTGGTCATCTTGTCGAGAATGTAGTTGGTGGTGCCGTTGACGATCCCCATGACGGCGCGGATTTCGTCACCGACCAGGGATTCACGGAGCGGGCGGACGATCGGAATGGCCCCGGCAACTGCGGCCTCGTAGTACAGGTCCACGTCGTTGGCGTTCGCGCAGGCGGAGAGTTCCGCCATGTCCGAGCCCAGCAACGCCTTGTTCGCGGTCACCACGGACGCCCCGTGCCGCATGGCGGAGAGCAGCAGGCTGCGAGCAGGCTCGACGCCCCCGATCACCTCGATCACCAGATCGAGGTCCCCCCGCGCCACCAGCGCTTCCGCGTCGGTGGTGAACAGGGAAGCATCGATCCCCGGGCGTTCCACGTCCAAGCGGCGGACGCCAATGCCCACGATCTCCAGTGGCCGGCCGATACGGGCTGCCAGCGTGTCGGCCTCGGTGATGAGGATCCGCGCCACCTGGGACCCCACCACACCGGCACCGAGCAGCGCCACCTTCAGCGGCTCAACCTCCATGCTGTTCACTCCCCCACATCCAGACGCATCAGATCGTCCAAGGTTTCGCGGCGCAACAGCACCGACGTCTTCGAATCGAGCACCGACAACATCGGTGGCTTCGGAACCTGATTGTAGTTACTCGCCATCGACCGTGCGTAGGCGCCCGACCCGGGGACTGCGATGAGGTCGCCGCGGCTGATGTCGCCGGGCAGGAACACGTAGCGGATGAGGATGTCGCCGCCCTCGCAGTGCTTGCCCACGACGCGACACAGCACCGGCTCCGCGTCGGAGACACGGTTGGCCAGCACGCAGGAGTACTCGGCGGCGTACAGGGCGGGGCGGATGTTGTCGCTCATCCCGCCGTCGACGGAGACGTACACGCGGGCCCGGCCACCTTCGATGTCGACCACCTTGACCGTGCCCACCTCGTACACGGCAACGCCAGCGGGACCGCAGATGGCGCGGCCCGGCTCGATGGACAGCTGTGGCCGCTTCAATCCGAAGCCCCGGCATTCGTGCGCGATCATCTCCTCGAACGCTGTGGCCAGTTCCCCAGCAGCCATCGGGGTGTCGGCGCTGGTGTAGGCGATGCCGAACCCGCCACCGAGATCGAGTTCCTCCAGTTCGGTACCGGTGGCGGTGCGGAACTGGTGGGCCAGCCGCATGGTCCGCCGGATGGCCACCTCGAAGCCGTGGGTCTCGAAGATCTGGGACCCGATGTGGCTGTGGATGCCCTGCAGTTCGATGTGGGGTGAGCTGTGGCAGCGCACAAGGGCTGCCAGGGCGTGTCCACCGGAGATGGACAACCCGAACTTCTGGTCCTCATGCGCCGTGGCGATGTACTCGTGCGTGTGCGCCTCGACCCCGGTGGTCACCCGGACCAGTGCGTGCGCGCGGACGCCGAGTTCAATGCACGTCGCCTCGATGCGTTCAATCTCGGAGAACGAGTCGACGATGATGCGCCCGACGCCCTGCTCCAGCGCGAAACGGATCTCGGCGTCGGACTTGTTGTTGCCGTGCAGCCCCAGACGGGCCGCGGGCATCCCACCGGCCAGCGCAAGGCGCATCTCACCCATGGTGGTCACGTCCAGGTTGAGCCCTTCCTCCTCCACCCAGCGGGCAACGGTCCTGGTGAGGAGTGCCTTGCCGGCGTAGTAGACGTTCCATCCCGGGAAGTTGTCGCGGAAGGACGCAGCCCGGGCGCGAAAGTCTGCCTCGTCAAGGATGTAGAAGGGCGTGCCGTGTTCCTCGGCGACGTCGGCGAGCGACGCACCGGCCACCTCGACGGCGCCCTGGTCGTTGCGGTGGGTACCGACGGGCCACAGTGCCGGGTCAAGTGTGTTGAGGTCCTCGGGCAGGTCCAGCCACTGCGGACCAGCGTTGGCGACATCCGCATGAATGGAACCGGCGATGTGGGTGTGGGTCATGTCCGCAAAGCCTGCCAGATGTGCACCCTCCGGCGCGATCTGTCCGTCACGCCGTTCGCGCGGAGACCTCGATGACGTCGTGCCCCCGCAGGACGAGCGAGGCCGGATCCTCCACGGTCTCCCCATCGGCAATGACGCTCAGGTCCTCGCAGGCGCCTCCCAGACAGCCGTCGTCGAACCGCACTCCCCAGAGGGTGAAGAACTGGCCGAGATCCACCTCACGATTCCCGTCACCCTCCAGCCACACGTCGCCGCTGGACTCATGGGTATGGACCGGCGCCTGGATGGCGCGGAGTCGGTCAATGCCGATGAATGCCGGGAGCGGCACGTCCTGACCATCGACGCTCACCCTGATCTTCAGGATGAAGGGATCCGAGTCCGAGTCCAGCCCCAACTCGGGCAGCCCCGCAGCCCGGATGTGGGAGATGGCATCCCGCGGCGCAGTCCAGGGAGGGGCACCGGTGGACATGGTGGCCGGTGCCGCGTCGGGACGCGACACACACCCCACCAGCAGCAGCGGGACCAGGAGGCCAACGATCAGACGCACGACTGCAACGCTAGCCGATCAACTTCGGTGAAGCGGGCACCCGAATGTTTGCTAACCTTTGCTGGTCGCGCTGCACAGCAGCACGGTTTGCCCCCGTAGCTCAGGGGATAGAGCACCGCCCTCCGGAGGCGGGAGCGCAGGTTCGAATCCTGCCGGGGGCGCTGAGCACAGCAACCATCAGGCAACGACGCTGAAGTCATCTGGCGACCCAGGAGTACCCGTTTCGTGACAGCCACTCGAGCACCGTTTCTCAACTCGCTCAATTCCGGGCTCGCTCTGCTGCTCCTGTTCCTCGTCACGCGTGCGCTGAACATCTGGTTCTGGCAGCAGCCCGCGGCGAGTTTCGTGGCCAACGACGTCTCGTACTACAGCTACTACACCTGGTGCTTCGACGTCGGCCTCGAGGAAGGCAGCGGGCAGTGCGTCGATGCTGCGGCGAAGCTGGGAATCATGGCCGAGTACCCGCTGCCTGCGCAGTGGCTCCTCCAACTCGTCTACTGGCTCGCCGACGGGTTCGAGCACTACTTCAAATGGTTTGCTGGGCTCATGCTCGTCCTGGACGCCGTGGTGGCCGCCAGCCTGTTCCGACGCGGCAACGCCAAAGGTGCGCTGGTGTGGATCCTGTTCACTGCTGCCTGCGGGCCCATCATGTATTTCCGTTTCGACCTGATCCCCGCAGCCCTGGTGGCGTGGGCCTGCCTCCTGCTGGCCGCACGTCCGTATCTCGCCGGTGCTCTCGTCGCGGCTGGCGCCGCAGTGAAGCTCTGGCCGGCGATGCTGGCGCTTCCACTGGTTGCCCCCAACCCGCTGCGACGCGGAGCAGGACGGGCGCGGCTGCTGGGATTCCTGGTGGCCGGATTCGTCCTCGGAATGTCCTCGCTGTTGCTCGGTGGCTGGAGTCGCTCGATCTCGCCGCTGGTGTGGCAGTCCCGACGGGGCCTGCAGATGGAGTCCGTTCCCGCCACTCCCCTGATGTTCTTGCGCACCTTCACCGACAGTGGAGCCTGGCCCGTGTTCCTGTCGGAGTGGAACGCCCTGGAGTTGCAAGGGCCCGGCGTCGGTCTGCTGCTGCAGCTCTCCACCGTCCTGACGGTGGGCTGGGTGGTGCTGACGGCCGTGCTGTCCTGGCGTCTCCTGCGCCAGTTCCGGCGCCAGTCACCCGCCCTCCACGAAGCGATGCTGCTCGTGATCCTGGCCAGCGTGCTCGCCACGATCGTGGCCAACAAGACCCTGTCTCCCCAGTACATCCTGTGGCTCGCCGGTCCGCTGGCGGTGCTGGTGATGTCCCGACGCAGCGAGTGGTTGCGCGGCCCGCTGAAGCTGGTGACAGTGGGACTGGTCATCGTGGCAGCCCTGACCCAGTACACCTATCCCTGGGGAACTTTCGGGATCATGGGCATGCCCAACGGGTCACCGCTGGAGACCTCGATGCTCATCCTGCGGAACCTTCTCCTGAGCGGCATCGCCGTGTACACCACCCTTCTCGCGTGGCGAATCACCGCCCGGTCTCCGCTGCACGACGAGGTCGACGGCGTCAACGACGTCCCAGTCGAAAAATTGAACCATCCGGCACCGCATGGCAGCGAGCGGGCAAGCACCGTCGCTTGATAGGCTGCCGGGTGGGCACAGCAGCCCACCGTGCTACCGACTCACAGAGGGGATCGTGGCCCAGCCACTGTCACACATGTCATCACCGGACTCACAGGAATCTTTCGGCGCCAACTCTTGGCTGATCGACGAGATGCGGGAGGCATATGAGCAGGACGCGGCCTCCGTCGACCCCACATGGCAGAAGTTCTTCGCCGACGAAGCGTCGCCATCCACCTCTGACTCTGCCCAGCCGGCCACCACACCGGCGGCAACGACCTCCCCCAAGGCCACTGAGCCCCCGGCCGCGGCGGCCGCGGCAGCGAAGGAGGCGAAGGCACCCACAGCTCCCCCGGCCCAGAAACCAGCCGCGGAGCAGGCAACGCCACGACCGGCTGCTGCTGCGGCTGCAGCCAAAGCGGCGCCTGCCCAGGCGGAGCGCAAGGCTGAGCCCGTGCGGCCCACCACCGAAGGGGCCGCGTCGACGGGGAGCGGCACCGGACTCTCGGCGAACGCGCCCAACCCGACGCTGCGCCCCGAGCCCAGCAGCGTGTCGCCGAAGGCAACGAGACTCCGCGGCGCCCCCATGCGCACAGCAAAGAACATGGAGGAGTCGCTGACGGTCCCCACCGCCACCTCCGTGCGCTCCGTGCCGATGAAGCTCGTCATCGACCAGCGCACCATCATCAACAACTTCCTCCGCACGTCCAAGGGCGGCAAGGTCTCGTTCACGCATTTGATCGCGTTCGCGATGGTGCAGGCCATGAAGGCCGTGCCGGGCATGAATGATGCCTATGACGTCGTCGACGGCAAGCCCACTCTGGTGCAGAACCCGTCGATCAACCTCGGCATTGCCATTGACCTGAAGAAGGACGACGGCTCCCGCCAACTCATGGTGCCGTGCGTCAAGGGCTGTGAATCCCTCAACTTCGCCCAGTTCTGGGCCGCCTACGAGGCGCTCGTGGAGCGGGCACGCAACAACAAGCTGACGGTCGATGACTTCGCGGGCATCAGCGCGACCATCACGAACCCCGGCGGCATCGGCACCAACCACTCGGTGCCGCGTCTGATGGTGGGCCAGGGCATGATCCTCGGCGTCGGTGCCATCGACTACCCGGCGGAGTTCCAGGGCACGTCGCTGTCACGTGTCACGGAGATGGGTGTCTCCAAGACGACGACGCTGACGTCCACCTATGACCACCGGGTCATCCAGGGTGCACAGTCCGGCGAGTTCCTGAAGGTGATGCACCAGCTGCTGCTGGGCGGAAGCCGCTTCTTCGACGAGGTCTTCGAAGCACTGCGCATCCCCTACGAGCCGCTCCGCTGGTCGCCGGACGTCTCCGCACACCGGGCCAACCAGGTCAGCAAGACCGGCCGCGTGCTGGAACTCATCAATGCCTACCGGTCGCTGGGCCACCTCATCGCCGACACCGATCCCCTGGAATACAGCCAGCGCTCGCACCCCGACCTGCGGCTCGAGACCCATGGCCTGAGCATCTGGGACCTGGACCGCCAGTTCGCCGTCGGAACCTTCTTCGCCGAGGAGCGCGCGTTCCTGCCGCTCCGGGAGATCCTCTCGATTCTCCAGGACTCCTACTGCCGCACGGTGGGTGTCGAATACATGTTCATCTCCGACCCGTCGGAGCGCGAATGGTTCCAGCAGCGCGTGGAGAAGCCACTGCAGGCGCTGGCCCATGACGAGCACATGCACGCACTGGACAAGCTCAACGAAGCCGAGGTGTTCGAGACGTTCCTGCAGACCAAGTTCGTCGGTCAGAAGCGCTTCTCCCTGGAGGGCGGCGAATCACTGATCGTGCTGCTCGACGAGGTGTGCCAGCAGGCTGCCAACGACGGTCTGGACGAGGTCTGCATCGGCATGCCGCACCGCGGCCGGCTGAACGTGCTCGCCAACATCGTGGGCAAGAAGTACGGGCAGATCTTCCGTGAGTTCGACGGCACGCTCGACATCCGCAGCGGCACCGGTGACGTGAAGTACCACCTCGGGTCAGAGGGTGCATTCGTGTCCTCCAACGGCGCCACCATCAAGACGTCGGTGGCTGCCAACCCGTCCCACCTGGAGGCCGTCAACCCCGTCGTGGAGGGCATCGCCCGGGCCAAGCAGGACATGCTGGGCGCCGACGACTACCCCGTGCTCCCCCTGCTCCTGCATGGCGACGCGTCGTTTGCCGGCCAGGGTGTGGTGTTCGAGACGTTGCAGATGAGCCAGATCCGCGGGTACAAGACCGGCGGCACCGTCCACATCGTCGTCAACAACCAGGTGGGCTTCACCACAGCCCCATCGGAGAGCCGTTCCTCGACGTACTGCACTGATGTGGCCAAATCCATCGGCGCGCCCGTGCTGCACGTCAACGGCGATGATCCCGACTCCTGCATCCGGGCCGCCCGCCTGGCGTTCGACTACAGGCAGCGGTTCAACAAGGACGTCGTCATCGACCTCATCTGTTACCGCCGCCGCGGACACAATGAGGGTGACGATCCGAGCTTCACGCAGCCCCGCATGTACGACCTCATCGAGCAGAAGCGCTCGGTCCGTCGCCTCTACACCGAGTCACTGATCGGCCGCGGTGACATTTCCGTGGCCGACGCAGAGGACGTCATGAACCGCTTCCGCAGCCGTCTGGAGCACGTGTTCCGGGAGGTTCGCGACGCCAAGGACGTCGACCAGGTGGATGACGAGTACAGCAGGGTTCCCTACTACCCCACCAAGCCGGAGCAGCGCCTCACCGAGATCACGCCAGCCGCCATGGAGCTCATCTCCCGGGTGCACACCGATCTCCCCGAAGGCTTCACGGCACACCCCAAGGTGATGCCGCAGCTGGAGCGGCGCGCCGACGCGATCCTGAACGGTCCAATCGACTGGGCGACCGCAGAGATTCTCGCGTTCGGCTCCCTGTTGCTGGAGAACCGCCCCGTGCGGCTCGCCGGCCAGGATTCTCGTCGAGGCACGTTCTCGACCCGCTTCGCCGCCATCGTCGACCGTGTGACGGGTGAGTCCTGGGTTCCCCTGAAGCACCTGTCCAAGGACCAGGCCACGTTCGAGGTGTGGGACTCGCTGCTGAGCGAGTACGCCGCGCTCGGTTTCGAGTACGGCTACTCCGTTGCACGCCCCGACGCGCTGGTGTTGTGGGAGGCGCAGTTCGGCGACTTCGTCAACGGCGCACAGATCATTTCCGATGAGTTCGTGGCTTCCGGTCAGGCGAAGTGGACCCAGAAGTCCGGTGTCGTGCTGCTACTGCCGCACGGCTTCGAAGGCCAGGGACCCGACCACAGCTCCGCCCGCATCGAGCGGTGGCTGCAGTTGTGTGCCGAGAATGCGCTGGCGGTCTGCCAGCCCTCGACGGCGGCGAGCTACTTCCACCTCCTGCGCCAGCACTCCTACGTCAACTGGCACCGGCCCGTGGTCATCGCCACGCCCAAGTCCATGCTTCGCAGCAAGCAGGCGTCCTCGATGCCCGAGGAGTTCACCTCGGGTCGTTGGCACCCTGCGCTGGATGACCTCACCATCGAGGACCCATCACAGGTGGAGCGCATCATGATCTGCTCCGGCAAGATCCGGTGGGAGCTCGTGGCGGAGCGCGCCAAGCGTGGCCTCGATGGCAAGGTGGCGATCATCTCGCTGGAGCGGCTCTACCCGCTGCCGGGTGCCGAGGTGGCCGAGATCCTTGCACGCTACCCGCAGGTGACCGACATCCGGTTCGTGCAGGATGAGCCCGCCAACCAGGGGCCGTGGCCGTTCATTTCGGTGCACCTGCCGAACTCGGTGGCGCATCACTCCGACATTCAGTTGGCTATGAAGCGGGTGGCACGACCGTGGTCGTCGGCACCGTCGGTCGGTTCCCACAAGGTCCACATGGCGCAGGCCGCTGAACTGCTTGAAGCCGCATTCGGGAAATGACCGCTGGTGTACTTCACGGATAGGGGCCTGGAGGAACTCCAGGCCCGGCGCGGCGAGGAAGAGATCTCGTTCGCCTGGCTTGCCGACCAGCTGCAGATGTTCGTGGACCTGAATCCGGAATTTGAAGTGCCCATCGAGCGGCTGGCCACGTGGCTTGCCCGTCTCGACGACGAGGAGGATTGATGCTGGACACCGCCGCACTGCGCGCCAAGTACAACGACATTGCGGGCGGTGAGCCGGAGGGTCTGTGGTTCGGCCCCGGACGCGTCAACCTGATCGGTGAGCACACCGATTACAACGACGGCTTCGTGTTGCCGTTCGCACTGGAGAAGATGGCCATCGTGGCCGCTGGCCGGCGCGACGACGACCTCCTGGTGATGTACTCGCTGGAACTCGACGACAGGGTCGAGATCGCCCTGTCGGCGCTGGCGCCCGGCACCGGCGACTGGTCCGCCTACCTGGCAGGGGTCCTGTGGGCGCTGCGAACCTCCGGACACACCGTCGGCGGCACGAACCTGATCCTGACCTCCGACGTGCCGCTCGGCGCGGGGCTGTCCAGCTCCGCAGCCATCGAGTGCGCGGTGGTGGCAGCGGTGTGCGATCTGTATGACCTCAGCATTGAGCCCATGGATCGCGCCAAGATCGCCCGTCTCGCGGAGAACGCCTATGTGGGTGCTCCCACGGGGCTGCTCGACCAGGCAGCGAGCACGCTCTGCAAGGAGGACTTCGGTCTCTTCCTCGACTGCCGGACGCTGGAGGGTGTGCACGTGCCGCTCCCGATGTCCGAACAGGGATTCGAGATGCTGGTCCTGGACACCAAGACCCCGCACAGCCACGTTGACGGCGAGTACGGGGCACGTCGGAAATCCTGTGAACAGGCAGCAGCAATCCTGGGAATCCCGGCACTGCGCGACGTCACGGATCTGGATGATGCCCTGGCCAAACTGGACGACGAGGTGATGCAGAAGCGCGTGCGGCACGTGGTCAGTGAGAACTCACGGACGCTCGAGGCTTACGAGTTGGCCCGCCAGGGAAGACTCGCGGATCTCGCCCCGTTGCTGGACGCCTCACACGCCTCGATGCGCGACGATTACGAGATCACCGTGGACACCGTGGACCTCGCCGTCGAGACGGCCAAGGCTGCCGGGGCGCTCGGCGCCCGCATGACCGGTGGTGGTTTCGGTGGCTGCATCATTGCTCTGTGCCACACCGGCAGCGGCGAGACGATCGCCCAGGAGATCGCCGCCGCGTTCGCCGCAGCGGGACATCGCTCACCGGAATGGTTCATTGCGACTCCCGCTGGTGGAGCCGGCCGGCTGGCCTGATTCAGGCTGTGTCGTCCTGCGGACCGTGTACACCCAGCGCTTCACGCGTGCTGGGGAGCACGGCCGCCACCACCGTCACCACCAGGATGATGAGCGCAACCACTGCGCCTGCCACCTGGGGGGTGTCATCGGACTGGAGGAGGCTGACGGCGGTCGCGATGTGCAGCAGCGCGGGGGCCACGATGAGTCCCCTGGCCCACGGGTTGCGCCTGAATCCCAGCCATGCACCGAAGAGCACCAGTATTCCGTAGCCCATCAGTACCAGCCCGATGCCGACGCTGAAACCGGCGTTCGCAGAAGCAATCGAGCCGATTCCCACACCCACGATGGCGACGCCGGACACTGCTGTGCCCAGCACGGCCAATCCCAGCGAAGGTGGCTCAAAAAGTTCAGCAAGATGGCGCATGTCAGGAAGCCTGCCGTCCATACAGCAACCGTGGCAAGTTTTTGATGGAGACTATTTTATGACACCGGCCCCGTTTGGCCCCCGGCTTGTCTATCGTAGCTTCGCAGAGTAGGTTGCTCTCGCCCTCAACTAGCCCCCACGGAATCTTGGTTGTCCAAGTTTCCGATCGAAGGAGTGTGTCACACACATGGATTGGCGCCACAAGGCTGCCTGCCT
>JAUNVL010000210.1 GCA_030537675.1 Propionibacteriaceae bacterium
CGGCACGCGAGGAACTGAGCTGGGCCACTGATGCGGCCGCGCTGCTCCACGTGTATGCACAACTGAGCCAGGATCGGAAGGACCGCATCTGATGAAGAACCGTCGAGGGGCGCAGAGGAGGGGCATTGTCTGACTCCAGCAGCAAGACCGCGGAACAATTCCGCGTCTACGAGCCCCACAAGGCAGGCCTGCCGAAGATGGGCGAGTACTTCTCGGAGTTGTGGCGCCGACGCGAATTCGCGATCGAGTTGAGCCACACCAACATGCGTGCCACCAACACCAACACCGTGCTCGGGCAACTCTGGCTGGTCGTCAACCCGCTCCTGCTGGCCGGTGTGTACTTCCTGCTGGTCGTCGTGTTGAGCGGCGGCAAGAACGCCGACGGGTTCCCCCAGATTGCCTCCGGCCTGTTCCTCTTCTTCTACGTGACGGGTTCCATGACCGCGTGCGCCACCTCGGTGACCAACGCGGGTGGCCTGATCCTCAACATGAACTTCCCGAAGATGCTGCTGATCTTCTCCAACGTCTACATGGGCTTTCGCCGGTTCCTGCCGACGCTGGCGGTATACTTCGTCATCCACATCATCTGGCGGATTCCGTGGACGTGGCAGATGCTGTGGCTGCCGGTGATCATCTTCCTGGCCACCCTTCTGGCGATCGGGCTCGGGTCGTTGGTGGCCACCTGGCACGTCTACTTCCGGGACACGGCACAGTTCCTGCCCTACTTCATCCGCATTTGGCTCTACTGCTCCCCGGTCCTCTACACCGCCGAGCAGTTCTTCGGAGGACCACTGGGGCGGGTTGGCCAGTGGATCCAGTTCAACCCGGTCTTCTCCCTGTTGGGCATCTGGTCCGATGTCTGGCACGGTCTCCCCATGAACTGGGCCTACCTCGGCATCGCCACCGCCTGGGCAGTGGTCATGCTCTTCGTGGGAAGTCTGTACTTCATGTCGAGGGAGCGTGATTTCGCTGTCCGCCTCTGATGAATCCACAGCCCTGGAGCGGGATCCGGGTGCTGCCTTGCCCACCGAACACGCATCGGTGGGCGCCGATGCGCCCCATTTCGTGGATCCGGCAGTCCTGGTCGACGACCTCCACATCACCTACCGCGTCAACCTGGAGCGCAAGACGTCGCTCAAGAACGCCCTGGTCAAGGCAGGCAGGGGGCAGAAGACCAACTACCGCGAGGTCAAAGCCCTGCGTGGCGTCAGCTTCGACGTCCCCAAGGGCAAGTGCACCGGATTCATCGGGGCCAATGGCGCCGGCAAGTCCACCCTGATGCGGGCGGTGGCGGGAATCCTGCCCCCCACCACGGGCAGCATCGCCGTTCGCGGGAAGGTGTCGACGCTGCTGGCGTTGGGAGTCGGGTTCAACTCGGCCCTGACCGGCCGTGAGAATGTGGTCCTCGGTGGCATGGCTGCCGGATTGACGCGTGCCGGGGTCAAGGAGAAGTTTCAGGAAATCGCTGATTTCGCCGACCTCGGTGACTTCATCGACATGCCCATGCGCACCTATTCCTCCGGCATGTTCTCGCGGCTGGCTTTCTCCGTGGCCGTGAACATGGAACCCGACATCCTCATCATCGACGAGGCACTCTCTGCTGGTGATGCCAGTTTCAAGGAGAAGGCCGCCAAGAAGATGGAGAGCCTCATGGACAAGGCCGGCACCATGCTGCTGGTCTCCCA
>JAUNVL010000095.1:0-4311 GCA_030537675.1 Propionibacteriaceae bacterium
ACGCTCGCTGGCGCTCGCTACTCGACGAGCTGAGAAAGGCGCGTGTCGAAATAACGCAGTTGGTTGAGTAACGGCCGCGAGGGACGAGCAGCCGGTGTCGAAACCCCTGTCAGCCGGATGACGTCTCGACACGCTCGCTGGCGCTCGCTACTCGACGAGCTGAGAAAGGCGCGTGTCGAAATAACACAGTTGGTTGAGTAGCCGCGCGAAGAAGGAGCCGGCGTGTCGAAACCCCCGACACCCAACAAATCAACCAGGACGCCACGCTCAGTGTTGAGAAAGTGTTTAACTTCAAGCACTTTCTCAACACCTAACGCCTGTACTGGCCCAGCTAGCATCAAGGTCATGGATCCCGAGCCGCTCAGCCGTGTCTACTGCCCGGCCAGTCAACGCATCGACGACTGGGAACAGTGTCGTGAACTGCTGGCCGACGTGGGCGCCGCTTTGTGGATCACCGGCGGCGACGGTGTCCCGGATGTCACCCTGCTTCCAACGATGTGGCGGGGTGGGCTTCTTCTGGCACACGCAGCCGTCCAGAATCATCAGTTCGATCTTCCCGATGACGCACGCGTGCCGTGCCGCGTGGTGGTGCAGGGACCGCAGACCTACGTGACTCCCCGGTGGTACCCGAGCGTCCAGCCGCCCGAACTCGGTGGTTGCGCGCGTGGGCGGGCCGAAGGCAGAGCCGTCGGTACATGGGACTACCTGCAGGTGCAGATTGCTGGCTGGCTGCGTGTGCACCGCGATGCTCCGCGACTCCGCTCAGAAGTGATGGAGCAGGCCGAACAGCTGGACGCCGCCCGGCTGGAGGACACTCCGCAGAGCGCAGATCACGCCCGGGGTCCGTGGGACCGGGATGAGGCGCCGCACGACTTCACCGACGCCATGTTCCAGGGCATCGTCGGACTGGAACTCGAGGTCACCGACGTGGTGGGCCGCTTCAAGGTGTCGCGCAACCGGACGGCCGTGGATCGCGACGGCGTCGTCGCTGGATTGCGCGAACGCGGCAGAGACCGGGACCACCGCGTGGCCGATGCGGTCGCCGCGGCCCCACCTCTGCCCCGCGGAATGAAGGAAGCGCCCACTCCCTGACGAATAAGTACGTCCAGATTGCGTTTTCGGCTGTCCAAGACAGCGAAACCGAATCCATGAGTACTTTTTCGTCAAAGACACGCGTGGCGGGGCTTTTCGGCCTTCTTGTGACAGCAGCGGGCGCAGGCGCGGAGGATCAACCGGCAGAGAAGCGTCAGTTCATGATGACCGTGAGGAAGATCCCCATGAGAGCGAGCAGGAGCACACCGTTGGCAATCACCACGGTCTTCGTGACTGCGGCGGAGGTTTCGACGTCGACGGCGATGTGGCCCGCTTCTCCCGTGGGGCCGGGGGAGCTCTGCGCCAGGCTGACGGCCAACGCCAGCCGCGGTGGATTCATCATCACCGCGGAGGACGCGGCGATCATCACGATCGCCAGGACCTGGGACGCGTCGATTCCCAGTCCGGCTGCGGCGTCGCTCAGGCCAGGTGCGAGCATCGCCGCGGAGGCCGAGTTGGAGCCGGTGACGTAGCCCGCAAGGGAACTGATCAGGGGAGTGGCGATGGCGAAGCCTGAGCCGAGGCCGGCGACTGCACCCGCCAACACAGCGCTCATACCGTTCAGCGACAACAAGCCACCAAAGGCGACGAACAGCATCGTCGTGAGCGCGACAGGCACGGCGCGGCGCCATCCCTCGCGGCGAGCATTGGCGACGAGTCTCCGCTCGGCGCCGAGGAGTCGCGGTGCCACGAACACGGTCACGGTCAGCCAGAACGCGGGGCCGGACAGAACCTCCCCGAGCTTGCCAATGTCCAGGAGACTCACGATCACGGCTGACAGCAGGAGCCCGGCGCCCAGGAAGATGTAGGGGGAGAGCGCCTGAAGGACGGTGCGATCCATGCGGATCGGCTGGCCGTGCTTGAGCCGGCCCATCAGCAGCAGCGCGATGATGGCAGCCACTGCACCGGAGACTCCTGCCAGGGGCGGGCCCAGCAGCCAGCTGACGCCAATGATGACGAGCCACATGACGGTGACGGCGACGGCGGCTTCAACCAGGTGGGACTTGGCAGCGCGCCGTCCAACGCCCACCAGGAGGATGGCGGCACTCATGATGACGATGAGGGGAAGCGCGAGGATGGCTATCCAGAGTCCCAGGGTCTGGAACTCCACGTTCCCGAGTTCCGCCATGATCAGCACGGCGGGGGCCAGAGAGCCCCAGGGGCCGAGGAGGATTCCGAGCAAGCCGATGGTGGCCGATTGGCGCACCGAGAGACCGATGCGCATCAGCAGTGGCACCGAGACGACGAGACCCAGGCCCCAGCCGATGATGGTTTCCGCGAACGGAGCGACACCGAGACCGACGATCAGGATGGCCCGGCCCTGGTTGTGCGCGGATTCCTGCAGCCATTCCGCAATCCGTGTCTGTGCCCCGGTGGCGGTGAGGAGCTCGGCCAGGCTGGTGCCGCCGATGATGATCACCACGACGACAAGGATCGTCTCCCCGAGCGCCGGCCCCAGTCTCACGACATCCTCCGTCATGATCGGGAAGAAGATCAGTGACAGCACGGCCGTCAGCGCGAGCGTGATCAGCACTGCTCGAAGCGTGGGGACCTTCAAACTCAACAGCAGGACGACAACGGCGATTGGCAGGGCAGCCAGCAGCAGGGTCAAGGGGATGGCTCGGCTTTCTGTTGTGATCTCTGGGGGAAGCTCAACACCCCACAGGAGTTTCCCATAGTTTGCCCACAGGACAGTTTCTGATTCGCATCGTCGACTGGCGACACAGCCAAGGCAACCGGAGTCTGACTAGGTATGTTGCCTGGAGGCTCCCTGGTGCACTGGCACGGAGACTTCAGGTGTGAACGCTCAGGGTTCTGGTTCAGGTCATCTGCTGACGTCGCTGCTGGCCTCGGAATCGTAGGGATCCAGCGTCTCGTCGGAGGGCTTGAACGCCGTTTTCTGCCCCCGCTCACCCTCGGAGAAAGCACTCAGTTCGGCTTCCACCCGCTTGGAATATGGCAGGAAGAGCAGCGGAATCATGCCCAGCAGGCAGAACGCGATGGGGACCCCTGCCGTCGCGATGCGGATGCCCATCTGGGCCGAGTCGCTCTGCACATCGAGGAGTTGGTTGTAGCCGTAGGTGGTGATGATCCCCATGAACAGGGCCGTTTGGCCGCCCGTCACGGGTGCTGACATGAGGGCGCGCAGCGCAGCGATCGAGCCCGCCTTGCGAGTGCCGGTGAGGCGTTCGTTGTCGTCGATCAGGGCCGCCTCGAGCGCGACACCGGCGGTGGTCATGACGTGCCGGCCGGACATGATGAGGACGTAGCAGAGCAGCACGTGCCACCACTGCGTTGCCGTGAACAGGGCTGCGAGCCCCAAGAGGTAGGGGATCATGCCCAGCCAGATCGACGTGCGGCTGCCCAACCGCTTGATGCCCTTGGCGAGGAAGGGCAGCGCCAGGAGTACCACGAGCATGGAGCCGGTGTCGGCGAGGGTGGCCTGGGTTCCGGTGCTGCGGATCACGTGGTCCATGAAGAACAGGAACGCCGTGAAGTACATGCCCATGGGAGCCAATGCGGTCATGCCGTAGCCGAACCACGCCCAGAACGCACGCATCCGGAACATGGAGGCTGCGTCGGCCTTCAGTTGCGGCCAGGTGATGTCCTGGTCTCCCGCGTCGCCCTGCTCGTAGAGCTCGGGCGGGTCCTTCAACTTGAACGCGGCCACGGCATACAGGACGGCATTGGCCAGCACCACCAACATCAGCAGGCTGGCGATGGTGGTGCGCTCGGTGACGGCGTCACCCACCAGCAGCTGGGTGGCAACGATGGTGGCGAGTGCGGAGAAGATGTTGCCGAACCAGACCTTGACCACCTCGACGTCGATCCGGTCGGCCCGCGTGGGGGCGGCCAGGTAGCCGTAGCTCGTGGCGGCGATGAGGTAGAAGGTGGCGGCGACGTCGAAGAGGAACAGCTCCAGCAGGAACAGACCCAGGATCAGGGCCTGGGGCCACGTGGGGCTGGTCCAGGCCATCGCCACCAGGCCCAGCAGCATGAAGGGGATGCAAATGCGCATGACGAGCAGGAATTTGCCGCGACCCGGCCGGTAGCGCATCTTGTCGAGCAGCACCCCGAAGACGGGGTCGTTGAGGATGTTCCAGATGTTGAAGGCCAGATAGATCCAGCCCACGTGTCGCGGGTCAACGCCTATGACGTCGGTGTAGAACTTCACGTACACGTTGTGGATGATCACGTGCGACATCCACGCGGCCGGCA
>JAUNVL010000095.1:4411-11762 GCA_030537675.1 Propionibacteriaceae bacterium
TAGAACTTCACGTACACGTTGTGGATGATCACGTGCGACATCCACGCGGCCGGCAACGGGGTCGCCAGCAGCGCCCGTTGCTTGAGTGTCAGAGCCACGTGTCAGCGCCAGGTGGCGGTGAGGCTGAATCGACCCGTCCCGGCGTCGACGAGGATCCGGTCGGTGGTTCGGCGGGCCGGGGTGCCGACGCCGTCACACTCCACGGCCACCTCAGCCCGTTCTATGTTCGGGAGCCAGAACTCCGACGGCTCGGCACAGTCACGGCCGTCCCACACGGCGGTGAACCGGTCGCCCTCGACCTTCCACGCGACGGCGTCCCCGGCGAACGCAATGGGTCGCGGTCGGGTCAGCGCATCGGCGGCTTCGGAACCGGCAAAGTCCTCGTCCCAGCACCAATACGTCCAGGACCATCCGTTCTCGTCGAAGGTGTCGAGGAGGAATCGTGCGTGGCCGGCCACACTCTCGGCGTCACCGAAGGCGCCCCATTCACCCACCAGTACCGGTGCGCCCAGCCGCTCCTGGGTCTGGGCGTGCCGCGCGAAGATGGTGCCCGCCCTGATGTCGCTGGACAGGGCGATGGCAGGGGTGTCGACGGTGAGGTCGTAGCCGTGGGGTGAATACAGCCAGGCGTCATCCTCAAGGGGCGGCTGTCCGGAAGGAACGCCGATATTGGCGAAGTAGGAGTGCTCGCGCAGCAGCAGCGAGTCCTCGTCGACGCCGCGCACAGCAGCTGCGACCCGCGCCATCATCGGTGCCACGGACTCCTTCTCGAACGCGGCGAGCAGGGGGGCGACGGTGTCGCCGATGGCCCGGTGCACGGCCACGTCATCGAGGCGCCCCAACTGGGACAGCTTTGATTCCGGGTCCATGAACTCTGCCGCAACCTGTTGCGGGTCCTGACCGGTGGCCGCCCCGAATGCTTCGATGATGGCGCCGAAGATCTGCGGCGATGCGCCACCGGGGGTGGGCTCGTTCAGGATGTCGTAGCCGATGAGGGCAGGGTGCGTCCCGAACCTTGCGGCGACGTGTGCCCACATGGCGGCGAAGGAGTCCTGCAGCCCGACGCCGGTGGGGCCAGCTGCGTTCGCCCAGAACGCATCGAGGGCACCGTGCACCGCCGGGCTCGTGAGGTATGCGTCGCTCCAGAGATCGCTTTCCTCGAACGGTGCGTCCGTCAGCGTTGCCCAGCCGGGGGCACCGTCACCGAAGGACTGCGAGTACAGATCCTGGTGCGCGTCCAGGATGACCCCGATGCCGTGCGCAGCGAGCAGGTCCAGTTGGCTGCCGAGCCAGTCCAGGTATGGCTGCGAGTACTGCCCGGGCTCGGGTTCGACGGCGGCCCAGATCATCCCGAGGCGCACGACGGTGAAACCGCGAGCGGCCAGGTCGGCAATGTCATCCGCCGTCCATGCCCCCATGAAGTCTTCCGCATCGGTGGCGCCGGGGCTGCCCTTGTGGACGAGGTTGATCCCGTGCAGCACACGCTGACGTCCGTGTTGGTCCCGCAGGAAAAGACCTTCTGTGTGAAGTCGCACGGCTCCCCCTTCTGGGCGCACCCTTGCAGCCCGGAACTGCACAACCTAGCCAACGTGGATACGGAGCACCGCGATCCCGGAAAAACTACTGGCCCTTCGCCTCGGCTGGGAGACCCGCATTCCAGAACTCCCAGGTCTGTACGATCCAGAAGGCCATGAAGAGGAGCAGCAGGATGGCCTCCAGGACGAAGAGCAACGGGAAGGGCCGGTCCAGCGCCGCTCGGGTCACCCAGTGGAAGACCAGGGCTGAAACCAAGCTCAGGGCCATGAGCACGCCGATGACGCGGTAGATGTGGCGGCAGGGAACCGACGTCTCTCCCACGGTCAGGGCGTGGTCGGTTCGCAGCGCGTTGTACCCCACCACCACGACGATCAGCGTGAACATGAGGCCGGCAGCCACGTAGTGCGCGGCTTCGAGGAAGGCGCCACGCGGTCCGAAGAAGAACCAGATCGCGAAGCCGATCCACACCGCCGTGGCTCCGGACAGGCTGAGGCGGACGGAGCGGTTGAAGTCGATGATCCGGATGGCGGTCCACCACGCGAGCACCAGCAGCGGTGCGCCGATCAGGATGAGCGCCGCCATGTTGTTCTCCACCCCGGGCAGGAACTCGGCGGCGATGCACCGCTGGGCTCCGACTCTGCACGAGCCGTCCACCGCGGGGAGTGGGGTGGGTACGAACGCGACCACGGGTGCGAGCATGCCTGCGAGGTTGAGGGAGATCTCCTCCACCCCGGGCCGACCCTTGACGGCCACGAGAGCGAGACCAGTTGCGACGAGGACGCCGACGAACACACCCCTCACGGGCCCGTAGTAGTACGCGCTGATGGAACTCAGGATGGCCCCGCCGTCCGCGATGATCTGGATGGTCACTGACACGAACAACAGCAACACGGAACCGATGATTGCCGCGCGCACATACCGGTACGTCTGCCGGGAAGGGTCATCGATGGCCCGGATGTCCGGCGGTCTTTCCTCACTCATCGTGCGTGCTCTCCCTGCTTCGGGGCATTGCCAGGGACGGGGTTCAGCGCTTTGCCGAGTGGCCAGCGCTGGCAACCTCGTGTCGTGAACTCAGTGAATCACAGGGCAGGGACGCCCGCCTGGCCCTGTCATGAGCCGAACGTGGTGATCAGTCTGTCGCGGAACGAATCCATCCGCCACGTGGGGGCTTCGGGACCGGGCAACAAGCCCTCCTCCCAGCCCCAGGAGGAGATGCGTTCAAAGATCGCGGGATCTTTCGCGACGATGCTGATCGGGACGTCGTTGCCGAGATCGCCACCGGCGACGACTGAGGTGGGCTGATGATCACCCAGAAAAATCAGGACCGTGTCGTCGGTGCCATGGGCTTCGAGGAAGGCGAACACCGAGCCCAGCGAGTATTCGATGGACGCGGCGTAGGCCTTCCGTGTTTCCGCGGCCCCCGAGGGAGCGGGACTCCGGGGCATGTCGTCGTAGACGGAGCCATCCCCGATCATGTCCTGCGGCACGATGCTGGGCATCGGGGACCACGGCGCGTGGCTGGAGATGAGGTCGATCTCGGCCATGACGGGCTGGCGCTCAGGTGCGGAGAGTTCCAGCCGCTGGAATGCCTCCAGCGTGTACTGGTCAGGGATGGTGGGGTAACCGAAGCGTGGGCCTTCGTAGCCGACGTTGCGGGAGTCGTAGAGCTGGTCGTAGTCGTAGAACCCCTGTCGGCTCCAGTCCGCGGTGTTGGCCGGGACGTCCACCACCGTTCGCCAGCCAGCCCTGTTGAACGCGTGACTCAGGGTGAGTCGCTCGCTGGCGAGCAGGATGTCGTAGCGCTGCTTGCTGTCAACCCACAGACCCGACTGGAAGCTCGAGTGGGCGAGCCAACTGATGCCGCCGAAGGTGGGTGACGTGAGGAAGGCGCTGCGCGAGGAGAATCCGTCAGTGCTCAGCCGTTCACCCTCGCTCTGCAGCAGGATGGTGATCCCTTCCGAGAGTTCTGGATCCTCCAGGGCGACGCGACCGTAACTCTCGACGAACACGAACAGCACGTCCTTGCCGCGCAGTGCCGTCAACAAGCGGTCGGTGGGTGTGGCAGCCAGCGGGTCATCCGCGGTGGCACGTGCAAATTCGCGCTGATCCCGCACACCCTGGGGGATCGAGGAGAGTTCCTCGTAGGCGTACGGCGCCAACTCCATCGAGGCGATGCTCGATTTCCCGATCCGCACGTCCGCCACGGTCAGGAGCAGCCAGACAGCGAGGAGAAGCGTGGTGGCACGCAGCACACCGCGTCGATGCCGGGACACGAGACGGCCGACGTGCTGGACGGCCAGTGGCATGCCTGCGAGCAGGGCAACGACCAGCACGGCGACGATGAGGACCACAGCCGACGCAAGAGGCCACCCGACGGCGTCGCGGAGGAGACTCGCACCCGAGGCCACGTTGCCCCAGTCGACCACCGCGTTGAACGGCCTCCCCAGCGCCTCACGGAAGCCGATGTCGAGAAGCCGCAGCACGCTCAGGGCTCCGAGCAGGGCACCAGCGGTGAGGGCCACCCCATCCCTGACACGTTCGGCGCGCGCAGGAATGGCAAGGATGACCAGAAGGAATCCGAGGGCCTCGAGGGGCAGGTGCAGAGGAGTGGAGGCCGTCACCTTCACGTCGGGGCCGGGGCCGGGGACGCTCAGAGCGAACCAGACCAGAGCCAGAGCCGCCACGGTGACCAGGACTCCCCTCGTCAAGGGTGAGGACCGGGTGGTGGCGGCGGCTGGCTCAGGCGTCGGCTGAATTGCTGCTGATTCCCGGCTTGCCATCATGGATGATCTTGCCCGGGTTCAGATTGCTCCCCGGGTCGACCCCTTCGAACAGCTTGCGCTGGATGTGGACGCCAGCCGGTGAGATGTCCTGCTCCAGCCATGGGCTGTGCTCCTCGCCCACCCCGTGGTGGTGGGAAACGGTGCCGTGGTTGTCCATGAACGACTGCTGGATGGCCCGCTTCACGAGGTCGTAGGAGACCAGGTTGTCCTCGGAGTCATCGGCGATGGCGAACGTGAAGTACTGGCAGGCGCCCGAGTGGTAGGAGTGGCTGAGGTGGCAGAACACCACGCCCTTCACGCCGCGCTCCTCGAGCGCCTTGTGGGCAGCCGCGACGGTGTTGGTGTGGATGTCCAGGGCGTGCGCCCACGGCGTTGCGGTCTCCGAGACGTCGGCGACCAAACCGTGGTCCAGCATGAAGTCGCGGATGTAGGGCGTGTCGTACTTCTTCTGGTCGTAGAGCGCGCCCGGGCCCTTGCCGACGCCCATGCCGTTGTTGGCCTTGATGATCTTGGAGACGAGCCCCTTGTTGTAGCGCAGGTGGTTGGCGCTTCCCTCGAAGCCGACGAAGGACATGCAGATCTGCTCCAGATCCCAACCCTTGCTCACCATCATCTTCTGGATGGCCTTGTTGGCCAGCTTGCCGACGCGGCCGGAGGCCTTGCCGTTGGCCATGATGTACTGCGTCTCCAGCGGGTCGGACACGCGCGCCAGCATCACGTTGGCGTCGGAGAAGGCAATCTGCTCGCAGGCCTTGAGCCCGTCGGCGTAGGTGGCGAAGAAGTACGCCTGCAGTTCACGCTCCTCGGGGATGCGGTGCACCTGCACCCATGCCTCCGTGATGACTCCCAGGCGACCTTCGGAACCGAGCACCATCTCCCGGACGCTGGGCCCGGATGACGTGGAGGGCAGTGGGCGCAGGCTCAGCACCTGGCCCGGCATGACCATGCGCAGACCCCGCACGATGTCGGCGATGTCGCCGTACTTGTCGGACTGCATGCCGGAGCTGCGGGTGGCGATCCAGCCGCCGAGGGTGGACCAGACGAACGAGTCGGGCTGGTGTCCCATGGTCCAGCCGCGGGCGTTGAGCTGATCCTCCATGTCCGGGCCGAAGACGCCGGCCTGGATGCGGGCGATGCCGGAGACCTCGTCGATCTCCAACAGGTTCTTCATGCGGCCGAGGTTGACGATCACCACGTTGCGGGTCTCACCCGGCATGGCCTCGGTGGAGGCGACGATGTTGGAACCACCGCCGAAGGGGATCAGGACGAAGTCATGCTCGATCGCGGCATCAACCAGCTTGACGACCTCGTCCTCGTCGCCGGGGTAGACCACCACGTCGGGCACACGACCGAGCTGGCCGCGACGCACGCGCACGAGGTCGCGAACTCCCTTGCCGAACGCGTGGACCACGCGGGTCTCGTCGTCGGTCTGGGCGAAGTCTTCGCCGACGATGCCCTCCAGCGCGGAGCGCAGTTCATCGGTCAGCTGGGTGGCAGGCACGTCGAGGGAGGAGAACGGCGGCACGGTGGTCTTGGACACGTTGATGTCCACACCCACGATGCGCTTCACGAAGGGCGCGAACTTCGGCTTGTCGTGGTGGTGATAGGCCTTGCCTTCCTCGCCCCAACCCCACCACTTCTGCTGCTTCACGCCTTCGATCATCGGTCCTCCTGCTTGTTTGCACGGTGCTTGGCATCGTCAGCCAGCTCAGTGATTTGTGTTTTCACGGCCTTTTCCAAGGCAACGGTATGGGCGTACTCGGCGAGTGTCTTCGCGCCGTAGGCGCGAGCGGTGGCGTCGTGCAGTTCCAGTACCTGGCGCCGCATTCGCTCGCTGAACTCGTGGGCGATCTCCCCGGGCAGCGGGTGCATCGGTCGGCCAATGACCACATGCACCTCGGGTCGGCCGCGAGGCAGATGCTTCTGTTGCGACGGCCAGGCGGCGTACGCACCGACGAGGGCAATCGGCAGGGCAGGCACGCCACGGGAGATGCAGAGCGCGGCAACCCCCGGCTTGAACGGGGACATGGCGCCGTTGCGGGATCTCGTGCCCTCGGGGAAAATCAGCAGGGGCACGCCGTCCACCAGCAGGGACGCGGACATGCCGCGTTGCTGTCGCTTGCCACCCTTGGGCTCCTTCTCCTTGCCGCGGTCCACCGGGAAGCCGTTGAAGAACAGCGACATGGGACCGGACTTCCACCATTTGTCGTAGAAGAAGTCGGAAGCCGCGCCGGTGGCCAGAAAGCGGGACAGACGCTGGGGGAGCGCGCCGAAGATGAGCGGTGCGTCGAGGTGGGACGAATGGTTGGAGAACACCACGAATGGCCCTTCGAGGGCATCGACGTTGGAGGCTCCGTGGACGTGGACGCGCAGTAGCCGCCACAGCGTGGGCTTCAGCAGTAGAAGCTGGGCTGCCTGCCGTGTGGTGGCACTCACCTTCGACGAATATCGTCCGCGTAGATCCTTGTCCTTTGCCGCTGCCATAGTGCCTCAGTGCTTCTTGCGGCTGTTGGTGAGCTTGACGGTGAACCAGCGGATGAACGCCCGCGGGCCGTGGTCGGCCAGGAGCATCGCGGCCTTCCACTTCAGCGTGGGGATTGATTCGAGCTTTCCCTTGTCGACGTCGGCCAGGCATTCACGGACCAGGACTTCGCTGTCGATCCAGACGATGTCGGGGAGCTTGTTGGCGATGATTCCTGCCCTGTCATGGAACTCGGTGCGGACCCAACCCGGCATCAACGCCGTGACGGTGACACCGGTGCCCTTCAGCTCCAATGCGAGGCCCGTGGAGTAGGTCCTGGCCCACGCCTTGATCGCCGAGTAGTTGCCGGTGAAGATGGTGGACGACGTCGAGGCAACGTTGATGATTTGTCCG
Source organism: Propionibacteriaceae bacterium (assembly GCA_030537675.1). Lineage (GTDB taxonomy): Bacteria > Actinomycetota > Actinomycetes > Propionibacteriales > Propionibacteriaceae > Arachnia. Next base: position 11,606 of record JAUNVL010000095.1, read on the forward strand.
TTGCCACGGCTCCGCATAGCCCGGCCGGCTGCGCCGCCGAGCACCAGCAGCGCCAGGCACATGACGTCCAGCGCTTTGGCGTGGGTGTCGACGTCGTCCGGGTCGAGCACGGTGGAGTGCAGTCCGAACCCGGCGTTGTTGATGAGCATGTCGATGG
>JAUNVL010000096.1 GCA_030537675.1 Propionibacteriaceae bacterium
GGTACTGGCACTTCATCACCGTCACGGGATTCGTCGCCAGCTGGGTGATCTACTTCGTCCTGCTGATCGTCACCGGACAATGGCGCCGCTACGTGCCCACCTCATTCGACGTCTTCGTCCAGGCTGGAAACGACATGCTGGCCTACCTGGCTTTCCAGGTTCCTGAGCCGGTAGCCGGAGCGGTGTTCAACGGGATCCAGCAGCTGACCTACGGTGGCGTGATCCTGGTCCTCACGCCGTTGGTCATCATCACGGGAGCTTTCCAGTCCCCCGCCATCGCCAACCACTTCTCCCGCATCACCCGCGCCGTCGGTGGCCGCCAGGTGATTCGCAGCATCCACTTCTTCTGCCTCGTCGGCTACGTCGCTTTCTTCGTGATCCACGTGCTCATGGTGGTCATCCACGGCTACATGCACGAGACGGCCAAAATGGTGTTCGGGAATTCGAACCTTCCACTGGCCGGCGGGCTCATCTTCTCCATCGGGCTGCTTTTCGTTGTGATCCTGCACGTCGTCGCCACCAAGTGGACGCTCAGGGACGGTCGAGCCGTCGAGAGGCTCGCCAACGTGGTCGTCCGGCCCTGGTCGAACCTGCTCTACAAGCTGCCGGCACGCATGCACTACGACCGCTCCAACGTCTCAGGCGAGGACAAGGGACTGGAGAACACCACCCACAACTTCCGTGGCAGTGGCAGGCCACCAGAGACAGACGAATACCTGGCTCTGATGGCCAACGGCTACGAAGACGATTACGTGCTGGAAATCGGAGGCTACGTGGAGCGACCCATGACGCTGACCATGCAGGATCTGCGGGACCTGGCCAATGGCCATTCCCAGACGACTCTCCACCACTGCGTCCAGGGGTTCACCTCGATTGGCAAGTGGCACGGGATCACTGTCTCGGACCTGCTGGACCTTGCTGTCCCGCTGCCCGGAGCAACAGACGTCATGTACACGAGCTTCCAGGACATGGGCCGCGACGACGCCCTCTATGAGGGTGGCATGTACTACGAGTCCAACCCGATGGTGGAGGCTCGGATGCCGCAGACGCTCATCGCGTTCGAACTCAACGATGACGGCGAGATCCCGGCCAAGAACGGCGCACCTGTACGTCTGCGCATGGAAACCTCCACCGGGTTCCGGAGCCTGAAGTGGCTGGAACGCATCGAGGTGGTCAACCGCTACGACATCGTCGGCGAGGGGCGCGGCGGCTACTTCGAGGACGCCGACTTCTACGACCGCAACCAGCTCATCTGATGACCGGCAAGGCAAGGAGCGACACCATGTCCACGACAATGGGAAATGTTCGTCCACGGACCCAGGCGGAACTCGACGCTCGGATGGCGCAGTTGCCGCGTCCAGTGCGCGACACATTCCAGGGGATGTTTCCACTGCACGAGGACATCGAACTGTCCGACGCGCAGATCCAGATCGTGCTCGACTACGTGGCCGAAGTCGATTTCCACGTGCCAGGAGCCACCTCCAAGGATTTCCTCGTCGTTCGCTGGGCCCGCTACACGGGATTCCAGTTCTTGAAGGAACCGCTGGAGGCATACGCCGTCGGCCTGCGCTGCACCCATCCCGGCCTCGAGGACCACCACACGTTCATCCGGATGTCCTGGGGCCAGCTCATGGGTGACCCCGAAGCCACTCGACTGCCAGTCAACGAACCGGTACTGGCGAGCGACATGCTGATGCTCACCCGATACCGCGATACCCCCACAGGGCCTTCGTCGACGGGCGTCGACTCCTACGCCACCCCCACCGGTGAGGGCATCCCCGGCGTTGACTTCGACCTCACGCTGCTGGAGGGTGCACTCGACGACGTTCTGGCACACGAGGCCACGGGCAAGGGCCGCGAGATCAACGCCTGGTGGGATCCGGCCGTCAACTGGGGCATCGCCATGGCCGGGCGGTACCCGCGGCTGAAGTACTTTGAGTCCAAGGGTCGCCTGAACGAGGCCGAATTGGCTTCCCTGCACGCCTTCGAGCGGCGCGCCGCACAGGCGGAGAAGGTGTTCCGGGAGTTGGGTCTTGCCTCTCCATCACCCGTGGCGGAAGCGACGCTGAAGCAGGCGGAAAAAGCTGAAAGAGGAGATTTCCTCTCCCGTCACCGGATCCGCAACCCGCGACCTCTCACGGAGTCCCGGCCCACGGGGGATCCCGAAGCCGAGGATGACAACCGGCCGTACAAGGAGGATCGTCAGGGTTCTGTGACTCCGTCGTCCGACGGCCCGAAGCCGGGCGCCCAGTAGGCCACCTGCGCGAACGTCACACCAGCATCCCCGTGGGGGCTCATCCGTGGTGAGGAGGTGTGACGTACAACACGTGTTCGGCGTGTTGGAGGACGTTGGTGACAAGCGCTGCGACGTGTCCGTCGGGTTGGCCGTAGTAGATGGTGGTGCCCTCTCGCCGAGCGACCACGAGGCCGCCGGTGCGCAGCCTCGCCAAGTGCTGGGAGACCGCGGGCCCGGGCCGGTTCAGGGCCTCGGCAATGGCAGTGACCGACATCTCGGTGTCCTCCAACATGGCCAGAATCGCCAAACGTGACCGGTTGGCGAGCAGACGCAGGACCTCGACGGCGACGTCGAGGTCAGCATCGCGCGGGACCCCTTGCCGTGGTGTGGCGACGAATGTCATGACACCACCTTGCCACGCTCGCCCACCGGAGTCCGCTGCCACAGCCACGCCGCCAGCAGTGTGGCGATACCCGCCACACCAGCCAGCGCGAGGGCGGTGCCGCTGAGGCTGATCCCGCCCAGCCACCCCGCCACGGGGTAGGTCACCAACCAGCAGGCGTGGGAGAGGGAGAACTGGGCCGCGAACACCGCAGCGAGGTCACGGGAAGGGACGCCACGTCGGATGAGTCGACCCACCGGGGTCTCGACAGCCGCCCAGCCGATACCCACCAGGATCCACAACCCGGCGACGGTCACCAACCCCATGACAGGTGGCGACGCGGACAGTGCGAGGGGAATCATTGCCGTGGCGACTGTCAGGAGCACCGCGCCACCGAGCATCACCGACCGCTCTGTCTTGCGGCGCAACACTCGCGGCAGTGCGATGGCGGCACCCATGGATCCGGCGCCGTTGGCCGCCAAAAGCAGCGCCACAGTGGCGTCGCCCTGACCGAATGTGCTGCGGGCGATCACGACGGTCTGAACCAGGACGAACGCCCCGGCGGCGGCCACCACCAAGTTGAGTGCCAGGACGGGGCGCAATCCGGGGGTCTTCAGGAACAGCACGATGCCGTGACGCGCCCGCTGGCCAAACGGCATCTCCGGCGGCCCGTCCACCGGTGTGTCGCGCCTGGGAAGCACCGTGGACACCACCAGCGCCGCGGAACCGGCAAATCCGATGGCGGTTCCGAAGAACAGCGTTGTCGAGGAGACCACCAGGAGCAGCGCTGCGGCCAGCATCGGTGACAGGACTGCTTCCAGGTCGTAGGCCAGTCGCGACAGGGACAGTGCTGATGTGTAGTCGTCCTCATCCCTCAGGATGTCCGGGATCACCGACTGGAAAGTAGGGGTGAACGTCGCTGATGCGGCCTGCATGGCGAAAATCAAGGCGTAGACCTGCCACACCTGCCCAACGAACGGCAACGACGCTGCCACGACCAACCGCACCATGTCTGCGCCCACCATCACCGCCCGACGCGGCAACTGTGCCACGGCCGCGGCCGCCAGCGGAGCTACGAAAACGTAGGCCACCATCTTGACCGCCAACGCGGTCCCCAGGACACCACCCGCATTCCCTGGGTCCAACTGGTAGGCCAGCAGCCCCAGCGCCACCGTCGCCAGACCTGTCCCCGTCAGGGCGACAATCTGGGCCAGGAAGAGTCGACGGTAAACCGGGTGGGTCAGAACACGGAGCATGCACCAAGAATCCACCTCACCTGCATAGCTGCGCAACTACGCATTAAATGATCTTCCCGCTGATCTCGTCACCCACCTACAGCGACGATGGCCATCATGCCGGCGTCCTCATGGTCGAGGATGTGACAGTGGTACACGCTGCGCCCCGGGTGGCGAGCGAAGTCCACGAGCACCGTTGTCGACGCTCCTGCGGACACGTTGACGACGTCACGCCACATCGGATCCGCCACCCTCGTGCCGCCCTCCGCGACGACCTGCATCGGCCAGACGTGGAGGTGGAAGGGGTGGTCCATCGTCGTGGGGTTGTGGATCGTCCACTCCTCCACCGTGCCGGTGGTCACACTCTGGTCGGTGCGCTCACCGTCGAAGGGCCGGTCGTCGAAGCCGAACACCATGCCTGCACCCATGCCGCCCATGCCCATGGTCATGGTGATTTCACGTCGATTGTCCGGTTCGCGATCACGCAGGTCCCGGTCCTGCACCCGTTGAGCCACGGCCCGTCGATCCGCTGGGATACTGTCGCCCTCCACCACCACGGACGCCAGAGTGGCGGGACCGGAGAGGTCCGCGTTGCCCATCATCCCCATCATCCCGCTCCCACGGTCGTAGCCGAGGCTCACCAGTTCGCCGGTCCCAGGACGCATGTCCACGAGCAGATCGGCGCGATTCCCGGGCGTGAGCAGCACGTCCTCGACCCGTCGAGGAGATCGCTCGTGGCCGGAGTCCATTCCGAGAAGGTGGACGTCCTGCCCCGGCAACGCCAGAAGCAGATAGCGCGAGGTGCAGGCGTTGATCACCCTCCATCGCTCCCGCGCCCCCGGCCGGGCTGCGATCCGGGGCCGTGACTGCCCGTTGACCAGAAGGAGTTCACCCTCCCGCCCGTTCATGACCTGCCCATGCGACACCTGGGCGACAGCACCATTGTGTGCCAGCGTCGTGTCGGAGATCACAAGGACCCGGTCCAGGGACACCGGGACCTCGTCGACGCCCTCTACAACGATGGCGCCATAGAGACCACCGAAGATCTGATCGGCCACCGAACCGTGATGGTGCGGGTGGTACCAGAACACTCCGGTGGGATGGTCGTTGGGCAATTCGAAGCGGTAGTCGAAACTCTCGCCGGCGCCGATGGTGAGGAACGGGTTGTCCCCGCTGCCCTCCGGCGACACTGCAAGTCCGTGTGTGTGCAGGTTGGTGGGTTGATCGAGGTTGTTCACCAGCCGCACCTCGAGCCGATCTCCCGGCCGGAGGATCCACGTCGGCCCGGGAACGGAGCCGTTGTAAGTCAGCATGCGGGCCGTGGTTCCAGCAAGTTCAACCTCCGTCTGCGAGACAACCAGTTCGACGCTCAACACGCCATCCCTGCTGCGCAGTGCTGGTGGCTGCCCCAACCCCGACCCCGGATCTGTGGTGCTTCCCACCGATCCCGCCGACCAGGGCAGGCCAGTCAGCGACAGCCCCACTCCGCCGATGACGACCCCGGCAGCCCCGACGCCACCCACCTGGAGTGCCTGACGGCGAGTGATCGCGTTGCTCACCCGCGCTCCCCCATCTGTTGCAGACGGTCCTGATATTCGGTGGTATCAATCTCACCACGGGCGTACCGCTCGTCAAGGATCTCGCGCGCACGGCTCCGGCCTGTTGGCCGGGCACCCAGCTTCCCAGCACTCGAGCCGCGCACCAGCAGCAGTACGAGTAACGCCACCAGGAGCACCACTCCCACAACGAGGAGACCAAAAAACAACCAACCCCAGCTCATGCCGCCGCCCATCCCATTCCAGCCGCCCATGACTCCAGCCCTTCCACTTCACAATACCCCTATGGGTATTTCTACCTTCGACACTAGACCTCTGTTCCTCCCAGAACAAGGATCGCGACGCGACTTCACCAGATCTTCACGAAGAACCGGGGTATGCGCCTGCGGCCTATGTTTCAATTCAATGCACATCCTCGAGAACGTGACCCGCCCTGATCCCATCAGGGATCCTGGCCCGAGTGCCGACACCGCCCTGCACACCATGACGCGGGGCTTCTTCTGGCCGGGACGCCCAGACGGGGCACCAGAAATGAGAGCAAGAGCATGAGCCACGACCACCAGCCCACCCCTGAGACTGCTTCCGAGATGCCCGATCATCCTGCCGAGCACATGGGAGCGCACGGGACCGCGCATGACGGGGCTGCCGCCGAACACAAGGAACACGGCGGGCAGGCGGATCACGGCGGGGATCAGGACCATGGCGGCCATGCCGGTCACGGTGGACACGTCGCGCAGTTCCGGCGCCTGTTCTGGATCATGCTCGCCATCGCGGTGCCAGTGGTGGGTTTCAACGACATGTTCGCGAGCCTGGTGGGCTATCACGTGCCCGATACCGCTTGGGCGGGGTGGGTCTCGCCAATCCTGGGCACGGTCATGTACTTCTGGGGCGGCTCACCATTTCTCACAGGGGCCATCTCGGAGGTCCGCTCCCGCAAGCCGGGGATGATGCTGCTCATCGGACTTGCCATCACCGTGGCGTTCACCGCCTCCATGGGTGCGAGCCTGCAATTACTGGACCCCCAGCTCAACTTCTGGTGGGAACTGGCCCTGCTGGTGGTGATCATGCTGCTGGGCCACTGGATCGAAATGCGCTCGCTCGCCCAAACCACCTCCGCCCTGGACTCCTTGGCAGCGCTGCTCCCCGATGAAGCGGAGAAGGTCGTCGGCGACGACGTGATCAAGGTCTCCCCTGCGGAGCTGGAACTGGGTGACGTGGTCATCGTCCGACCCGGAGCATCCGTGCCTGCTGACGGCAAGATCGTTGACGGCTCTGCGAGCATGGACGAGTCAATGGTCACTGGCGAGTCAGTATCGGTCCGCCGCAAGACCGGCGATCATGTGGTCGCAGGCACCGTCGCCACCGATTCCGGCCTGCGCGTCGAAGTCACCGCGATCGGCGACGACACCGCGCTGGCGGGCATCCAAAAACTTGTCACCGACGCCCAGGCATCAACGTCGCGGGCCCAACTGATCGCCGACAGAGCCGCAGCATGGCTGTTCTGGTTCGCCTTGGGTTCCGCCGCCATCACCGCCGTCGTGTGGTCGCTCCTCGGCCTTCCCGACATGGCGGTGGTGCGAACGATCACCGTGCTGGTCATCGCCTGCCCGCACGCCCTGGGCCTCGCCATTCCACTGGTGGTCTCCATCGCCACGGAACGCGCCGCCCGAGGCGGAGTCCTGATCAAGGACCGGTTGGCGCTGGAATCCATGCGCAAGGTCGACGCGGTCCTGTTCGACAAAACAGGGACACTGACCAAGGGCGAACCGACCGTCACCGAAATCCGACCCGTCGACGGATACGACGAAGACTCAGTCCTGGCGCTGGCCGCAGCGACCGAGACCGATAGCGAGCACCCCCTCGCGATGGCCATCGTCGGCGCGGCACGGACCCGGGGACTGAACGTGCCCAACGCCACCGATTTCTCTTCCTCCCCCGCAGTGGGCGTCACAGCCACCGTCGACGGCATGTCGGTGGGGGTAGGGGGCCCCTATCTGCTGGAACAGCACAGGCTCGACGAACTGCCCGTCGCCGATGACTGGCGTCGACACGGCGCGATCATCCTGCACGTCCTCGCCGATGGGGCCGTGATCGGCGCATTGCGTCTGGCCGATGAAATCCGACCCGAGTCCCGCGACGCTGTCGATGCCCTGCACGCAGCTGGCGTGCAGGTCGTGATGATCACAGGTGACGCCCAAGCTGTCGCCGACACCGTCGCCAGCGAGTTGGGAATCGACCGCGTCTTCGCAGGAGTCAAGCCCGAGGACAAGGCCGCCAAGGTCGCCGAGCTGCAATCCGAAGGCCACAAAGTGGCCATGGTCGGTGACGGCGTCAACGACGCACCCGCCCTTGCCCGTGCCGACGTCGGCATCGCCATCGGCGCCGGGACGGACGTTGCCATCGGATCTGCAGGCGTGATCCTGGCCAGCTCTGATCCGCGCTCAGTGCTCTCGATCATTGATCTGTCACGCGCCTCATACCGCAAGATGAAACAGAATCTGTGGTGGGCTGCGGGCTACAACCTGCTCGCCGTGCCCCTGGCCGCTGGTGTGTTGGCACCGATCGGGTTCGTGCTGCCCATGAGCGTCGGCGCGCTCCTGATGTCTGCATCGACTGTTGTGGTAGCCCTCAACGCGCAGTTGCTGCGCCGCCTCGACCTGACTCCCGCAGCCAGTACAGCAAAGATCCTCGGCCGTCCCACCAGCAGTTAGTCCTGACACCCGGATCACCACGGCGATGCCTTCCGACGGCAGTGCTCAAGTGGGCAAACCCACGTTGGTGCACACTGGGTCACATGACTCGATCCCGTGCTGCCGACTGGGCGATCGGCGCCCTGGGGATGCTATTGCTGCTCACCATGGCGGCGGTCGTCCTGTGGTGGGTGGTCTCCGAACCCACAACCGGTCCGAGCGAGGCACCTTCACCCACGCCGGTGGCCAGTAGCACCTCCATGGACGCCCCTCCCACAGATCTGGGGAAGGACGAGGTCTGGCTCGGGGACATGGACGTGCGCGCGGATATCGTCGTACTGCCGGACTCGTCGCTGTCCGACGTGGAGGCCACGGGGTACGGAGCACGCTCCGGCCCGGGCGGCCTCATCGTGAAGCGGCTGGACGTGCAGGCCACCGTGCCGTTCACCGACGTCGCTGCCCAACTCGGTGGCGACACTCAAGTCAGTCCGGGGCCGGACGGCCAGGCGCGCATCGAACGCACGCTTGACGTTCTGGGCAGGCAGGTCACTGTCGTGGCCACCGGGACCGTCGAGGTCGAGAACGGCCTACTCGTCGTGGAACCTCTCTTCATCGACCTGGGTGGTCCCGACGTGACGTCGCGCGCCCTCGCTGCCGTGGTGCGGAAGTTCGTCACGATCGAACAGCCAATCGAGGGGTTGCCGCAGAACTTGATCCTGCGGGATGTCACAGTGCAGGAGGACGGCTTCCGAGCGGATCTGAGCGGACAGAACGTGGTGTTGGCCGAGGGCTGATTCATCCACAACGCACCATGAGCGCGGTGTGGCTGGAGGCGCACGGACAAGTTGCGACTTTCGCTGGCTTCTGGAGCTTCGAGGCGTCAATCTACTCGTATGACAAGTGAAGAACGACGCCGACAACTCGGGGACGACGACGCGCCCGTGGAGGACGAGATCGTGGAGTCCTTCGACCGCATTGTCGAGGAGGGTGCCGGACGCCTCGCCCGGTCCTGGCTGACGATGCTGATCACCGGAACTTTTGGCGGACTGGAGATCGGTCTCGGCGTGATGGCGTACCTGGCAGTCCTCCACGACACCCAGAACCATCTGCTGGCTGGGCTGGCGTTCGGCATCGGCTTCATCGCGCTGCTTCTGGCCAAGAGTGAGCTTTTCACCGAGGGGTTCCTGGTGCCGATCACGGCCGTCGCGGCGAAGGAAGCAAGCATCGGCCAACTCATGAAGCTCTGGGGTTCAACCCTGGTGATGAACCTCGTGGGCGGATGGGTCTTCATGTGGATCGTCGTCCAGGCGTTCCCGCAGTGGAAGCCGGAACTCGCAGCCGCTGCCGTGCACTTCGTGGGCGCCGGATTCTCCTGGCAAACAGTCTGTCTGGCCGTGCTGGGTGGCAGCACCATCACCCTCATGACACGGATGCAGCACGGCACGGACTCGGACGCGGCGAAGATCATTGCTGCCATCAGTGGCGGCTTCCTCCTCGCCGGTCTTCAACTGTTCCACTCCATTCTTGATTCCCTGCTCATTTTTGGCGCCATTCACGCAGGCGTGGCTGTGACGTATGCCGAGTGGATCGGCTGGTTCGGCTACACCTTGCTGTTCAACATGCTCGGCGGTCTGCTTCTCGTCACGGCTCTGCGATTGCTGCGGAACAAGGACCTGATTCAGGAGCGCCGACAAGCCGCGCCCGATGATCCCGATGCGGCGAGGTAAAGGGCCCCGTTGTTTCGACGCACCGCTGAATCTTCTGTTTCGCTGCCGGGGCCAAACATTATCCGCTACAACTAGGTTCTGATACTTCAAGTCGTCATGGAGGAGCACCGATGCCTGAGACCGATGGCGCTTCATCCCAGCTCCACGACGACGAGAGCTTGCAACTCAAATTGGCATCCGAAAAAGCCACCTACCGACAGAGCATCGCCGAGTCCCAGAAGGCAGAAGCCGAAGCCTCGAGCAGTCTCGTGCGATCGCTGATTCCCAGCCCCGAGGGCGTACCAACCGGCGAAGTGGTGCTGGGAGAAAACGCTGGCGCCCTCGGCCCGTGGAGAGCCCACATGCTGCTCGGGGAGATGGCCTCGCAGATCGTGGAGACAGTTGCTGACAAACTCCACACGACGAAAATTCCAGCCACCACCGCGCGCCATGGCAGGACAACCAACCCCTACGTCGACGCTTCGCAGGACACCGTCGCCCACCACGGCGAAACGACGCCGACGCCGGGACTTCCTGCCGATCAGGCGGAAGCAGGGTCCCGAGTGCTTGTCACTGATCAGCCCGGGTTGCTGCAGGGTGACCTCGTGGCTCGTCAGGTGGACATGGCCCTCCGTCGCATGGCAGCGAAGCTCCTGGATCTCAGGGCTGGTATCTCTTCGTGGGCCACTGAGGTTACGGACGCAGTCAACACCTACGAAGCCGAGGAGGCTGCACGCGGTGGGACACGGTATGCGTCTCTTAGCCCACGTGCAGGAGAAACAGTCCTCGGGACAACCGAGGCCAAGCTATCCGACGTGCCTGCACCGGGGGTAGCACTTCCCGGCGTTGCGGGCGGCGCGCTCGCGACGGCCGTGGACCTGCTCGGCTACCTTCGCACTGACTACGCAGTCACCGCGATCACCGTGGCCCCGGGTGCCTCCGAGTTGGTGGTGCTGGTGGCAGGAGGACTCGCCGGCAAGAGTGTCGCCACGGAACTGGAGTCGACGAGCACGGCTGCACAGTCCCCCGCTCTGGCCGCGCTCGCGAATACCTTGCGGGATCGTGACGAGGTGGCGGCTCTCCTGGGAGGGCTACAGTCACACATTGCGCCCGTCACGGCCGAACTGGCGACCCTGGAGGCCACGGCCGCGGCTCTTGAGAAAGCCTGGATCGAATCGGTCTCGGACGTCGACGCCGATCCGTCGCCGCTCGGAGGCGCACTGGATGACCTCCAACCGCGGATCCGTGCGAGATCCCAAGCGATCAGGTCGGTAACTGCATTCATCAGCCACAGCCAGGCCGCACTCGGCGAGGTCGACAACGGGTTGGCCAGGCTCACCACGAGTGACGCTGACGGGGAGACGCCTCTGTCCACGGCAGTCAGGTGGGGGCGATTGGGTGAGCGGATCTCCCACGTCCTGTACGTCAACACAGAGTCCTTGGCCGCCGATGCCGTGACGCGCAAGTCCTTGCTCGGAACATCCGGACTGCTGAAGTATGTGGCATCCGGCAACACCACCTGGCTGCTGCTCGACGTGACAAGTCAATGTGTTGAAGCGGGTGGGGGTGCCGAGAAGCACGACGTTCTCACGTTCTCCCTGGAAACAGGCATCGTCGAGGCTTCACCGGCGCCGACAGACCCGCTCCTCACGATGGAGGAGAAGGCGAAGCAGCTGGTCCTCGTCCTGATCGTCGTCCTTGTGGTGTTCGCCCTCGCGGCGATCCTTGGGGT
>JAUNVL010000004.1:0-2909 GCA_030537675.1 Propionibacteriaceae bacterium
GAGAACAGCGCCCGCATCTCGGCGGGCGACTTGAGGTGGTAGCCGCTGCCGTCGAACCTGAAACGATCCACCTGCGCCTTGCGTGAACCCGACGAGACGCACAGCAGCGTGTCGTGTGCATCGGCATCTTCGGCGTGGACGTAGTGCAGGTCGTTGGTGGCCACCAGCGGCAGTTTGAGATCCCTGGCAAGGCGCAGCAGGTCGCCACGGATGCGCCGCTCGATCCCCAGGTCGTGGTCCATCAGTTCGACGTAGTAGTTGCCCTCGCCGAAGATGTCGCGGAACTCGGCAGCAGCTTCCACGGCCTTCTCGTACTGGCCCAGCCGCAGGAATGTCTGCACCTCACCCGAGGGGCAACCGGTCATGCCGATGAGGCCCTTGCCGTACTGGTTGAGGATTTCCCGGTCTGCGCGTGGCTTGTAGAAGAACCCTTCCAGCGAACTCCGTGAGCTGAGCCGGAACAGGTTGTGCATGCCTGCGGGGTTGGCTGCCAGCAGGGTCATGTGGGTGTAGGCGCCGCGCGCCGAGACGTCGTCACCCGTGCCATCGCCGAACTGCACGCGTTTGCGCTCCGAGCGGTGCGTGCGCGGCGTGAGGTACGCCTCGAGCCCGATGATGGGCTTGACGTTGTAGTCCTTGGACGTCTTGTAGAACTCGTAGGCGCCGAACATGTTGCCGTGATCCGTCATCGCGATCGCGGGCATCCCCATGCGCTCCGCGCCCTCAAACAGGTCCTTGACGCGGGCCGCACCGTCCAGCATCGAGAACTCGGTATGGCAGTGCAGATGGGCGAACGAATCCGACAACTCGGGGCCTTCCTTCAACGTGCGCTCGAACGAGGCCCCACCCTACCGCGAGGCCCCGACGAAGCCCGCACCGACGACCCGCACGTCGGTACTCTTGTGTCCGACGTTCCCCTATCAGGAAGGCGGTGGGATCGTGGCCTCGTCTACCCGCAGCCCAGCGACCATCGGTGCGCTGATCGCCGCCGCATTCATTGCGGCCGCGATCGTGGTGTGGTTCACCGCCCCGAACCTGGACGCCTCCTTCGGGTGGTTCGCCTACGCTCCGCTCTCCGATGATTTTTCCATGGGTGCGTTCATCCTCCACGGTCGGCGCCTCATCGCTGCTGGGCTGGCCGTGCTTGGTGCGATCATCGGGGCCGTGGCTCTGGGGTTCCACTGGGGACGTGGCGTCGGTAGGAGCGAGACGCCCCGGGGTCCCGACCCGTTCTCACACCCCTTCGCCCAGTAGCTCCAACGCCGTGGGTGCGGATCAGCCCAGGGCGCCGATCACCTGTACGGCGACGATTTTGGTGATGATTCCCAGTGCGAACAGGGCCGCATACCCGGCGTCGATGCGCTCGTCGCTGACGCGCCCCGTGGCGAAGGCCAGGACGGCGGGCTGTCCGACGTAGCCGGCGAAGCCCCCGGCCGATCTCTGGGCGCTGAGTCCGAGCAGTCGTGCACCACCCAGGAACGCCACCGCGGAGACCCCGACCACGACCATGGACAGCACCCCGGCACGCAGACCGGTGGAGGTGAAGGCCTGTTCTGCGAACATCGGGCCGGACGCCAACCCGACAGTGGCGAGGAACAGCAGCAGACCCAGCTGGCGAATGGTGAGGTTCACCGAGGGTGGGATGTTCCAGATCAGTGGCCCACTGCGGTGCACGGCCCCCAGCACCATGCCGACCACGAGCGGCCCGGCAGCCGGACCGAGCGAGAACTCCATGCCACCCGGCAACGAGATGGTGATCGCACCCAGCAGCAGGCCCAGCACCATCCCCACGCCCAGTGCCAGCGCGTCCACTTCCGAGATCCGTCGCTCGGAGTCGCCGAGGAATGTCGTGAGTGCTTCGAACTCTCCCTGCGGTGCCACCGTGAGGACGCGGTCGCCGAGCTGCAGCACGAGGTCGTCGCGTGCCAGCAGGTCGGTGTCGCCACGGCGAACCCGGGTGATCACGCCCCCGTAGCGACCGGGGAGGTTGAGTTGGGCGACGGTGCGCCCCGCGATCGCAGGGGATGAGACCACCAGCCTCTTGAAATCGACGGCATCGCGATCCGACGTCAGTTCCCGCTCCATCCGGTGCCCGAGGAATGCCACCGCCTGGTCCACGGCGTCGGGAGCTCCGATCACGAGCACCTGGTCCCCCGGGTGGAGGTCCTCGCCCGGCGCCAGGACGCGAGTCTGTCCGCTGCGGATCAGGTAGCTCATCTTGATGGTCTCGTCGATCCAACCGGGAACGCTCCGCAGCAGTGCTGCACGCTCGACGTGGACGGATTCCGCGACGATGCCCTCAGCGCTCGGCGGCGCCGCATCCCTGGGAGCTGGCCACCGACGCTGGACAACCACGCCGACGGCGATGATCGCGAGCACGACACCCACCGGGTAGCCCAGCGAGTATCCGATGGCGGCGTCCGGACTGCCCGTCGCAGCCGTGGCAGCAGCGAGCGCAGGGGTGGAGGTGAGCGCCCCGGCGAGGACGCCGGCGATCAGGGGTGAACCCAGTCCGAGCGCAGCGCCGACCACCACCGCCAGTACGCTCACCACCGCGATGACGCCGATGCCCAGGCCCATGATGGGCAACTGCTTGCGGAGATCAGCAAAGAACGTCTCCCCGGCAGCGATCCCGACGGTGTAGACGAACAGCGCCAGGCCGAGCGAGGACACCACCCCCAGTCCTTCACCCAGCGACGGTTCCAGCGCTCCGATGGCAAGACCGACGAAGAGCGCGCCCGCAGCACCGAAGCGCAGTGGGCCGAACGGGATGATTCCGACCGCGGCACCCAGCGCCACGACCAACAGGATGGTCAGCAGCGGTGAGGCGGTGAGCAACTCGAGCACCTGTGAATTCCTTTCCGAACCGGCCGGAACCGGGCAGACAGCAGGCTACCCCCATGCTCTCC
>JAUNVL010000004.1:3009-64609 GCA_030537675.1 Propionibacteriaceae bacterium
TTCCTTTCCGAACCGGCCGGAACCGGGCAGACAGCAGGCTACCCCCATGCTCTCCAGCGATGAGGCCAGCAGTTGCCCTGCCCAGCGATGGTCTCTCCTGGCCGGAGAACCCCGTGGCCAGCACACGAGTTGAGCTGAAAAGTGTTTCTCCACGGTCCGTGGTGCACCCCCGTGACCTCTGGGGGGACGTTGGGTGTTGAATGACGGCATGCTCCCCGCTCGCCTGATTCTTCGCCTGTTGCCTGCCATCGCGCTCCTGGCTTTCCTCCTGCCCACAGCAGGGCCAGCGACCGCCTTGGACAACACGGGCGATGCCGGGCTGACGGGGACCGCTGAACCCGCGTCGCCATCCGGGATCCAGCGCACCATGGAGCAGCGGATCGGCGGGGCGGACCGGTACGAGGTCGCTGCGAACGTGTCACGCTGGCTCCCCGAATCCGACGGCGCACTCGTGCTGGTGGCCTCAGGTGAAGTCTTCACGGACGCGCTCAGCGCGAGTCCGCTGGCTGCACACGAGGGCGGTCGCCTCCTGTTGACGAGCGGCAAGTCCCTACCGCCCTCCGTCGTGGCCGAACTGACGCGCAGCCGTCCGAGCGAGATCGTGATCACCGGCGGTCCTGGCACCGTGTCGAATGCAGTACAAACCGCTCTCTCTGCGTATGCCCCGGTCACCCGGATCGGGGGAGCCGACCGATACGCGGTGGCCGCGGGCATCGCGACCCGCATTCCCTCGAAGCACGTGGTCATCGCTTCAGGGGAACTGTTCTCCGACGCACTGTCCGCGGGACCCCTCGCGGCCAAGTTGGGAGGACCACTGCTGCTGGTGCGCTCCGGCGAGTTGCCGGCTGCCACGGCTGAAGCGTTGCGTGCCATGGCACCGGAATCAGTCACGGTGCTGGGCGGACCGGCCACCGTCGGCAAGGCAGTGCTCGATGAAATCGTCAGCATCACGGGCGCCCACACGACCCGCGTGGGCGGAGCCGACCGATACGAGGTGGCGGCAAACGTGGCGAAACAATTCTTCTCCACCGCAGACACCGCTGTGTTCGCCTCAGGCGTCCTCTTTCCGGATGGTCTGAGCGGTACACCGCTGGCGCATTCGTACGACGCCCCGATCCTGTTGAGTGCCAGTACCTGCAACCCGTCCCACACTCTGGAAGCGGTCCGATCGCTGGATGTCGGCTTCAAGTTCTTCGTCGGTGGAGCGTCATCCGTCACGAGTTCGGGATTCCAGTGCGGTGCCTCCACCGTTCTGCCGGCGATCAACCCGCCAGCTGTGACCACCATCGCTTCGACGGTGCCACTGGGCAGTCCCGATGAGGAAGCTTTCTACTTCGTTCCACATCAGGATGATGAGCTCATCTCGATGGTGGGTGGAATCGTCCGTGACATCAACCTGGGACGGCGGGTGCACGTGTACGTGATGCACACCGGCTTCTGGACGGGTGTGAAGCAAATCATGTGTGATACCGAGAAGATCTGCCTCACTGACGACCAACTGTCCGCTGCCCGCAACGCAGAGATACTCACCTCACTCGAGAGGTTGGGCGTGCCTTCGGCATGCGTCCATTTCCTGCACGTGTCAGAGAATGATCCGGCGGCTGGGGCGTACGCGCGGCACGCTGTCGACGACGTGATGGCCACCGCAGGTCCGTACTCACATTTTCGCACCATCAGTTGGTTGGATGCCCATCCGAACCACTACCTGCTGGGCCACGCGTTGAGGAGGACATGCGCCGCGGCGCCAGCAGAAACTGATTGCCTCTGGTTCCAGTCGACGGTGTACCAGACGCGTCCGGAGGCGCTGCGATTCAACCCTGTGGGCACCCCGCGTGGCGAGGTGATCACCGCTGCTTCGTGGCAGGTTTCCTGGGCGGCTGCTGCGTACCGGGAGAACGACCCGGCCCGTGGACGATACGGCATTGGCTGGCGTTCGGTGAGCAGCCAGATCGCCTGGATCGAGAAGTACAGATACAGCTGGGCGCACGGTGTGGAGTGGCCTTCCGCGAGCGCAAGGGCCGCGGCCGAACAATGGATGAAGAAGTACCAGCCCGGGATCGATCCCAACGGTAAGTCCTCCATCACAACCGTGCCCTTCGAGGAGCAGTTCTGACACGTCGGCACGGATGTCCGTGGGCAGTGCGACGACCACCGGGGCAAGGAAGTATCCTGCGGGCACGGGCTGCCGAGGCCACGGCGCCCCCAGCGCATCGCCGGCGCCCACGGATGAGAGATGGGTGGGGAGAATGCGCCGACTGAGCGAGTCGTTTCGTCGCGGTGAGCGGAATGCTCTGGTGGTGGCGATCCTGTGGGCCGCCATCGTCGCGGTCGGTGCGTTCGTTGCGCCGCTGTACCGCGGAGGTGCGACGCTCGTGGGGGTGAATGGTTCCTACACGGCCATCGCGGCCGTCACCCCGTTGGTGCTCGCAGTCGGGACGACCGTGGCGCTGGCATTGCGCGGCAGCCTCGCCGGCGCGGGCCCACTCGCATGGACGCTGAGCGCACTGTGCGCATTGTTCGCCGTGGTCTCCTTCCTCTCGATCGGCGTGTTCATCCTCCCGACCGCGGGATGCCTCATCTACGCCTGCGCCATGCACGGACGGGAGCCGTCGACAGGGTTCTACCTCACCTTCAAATGGCGGTGATGTTGCCGCTCAGCAACCTTCGTCCTCGAGCCGTCGTTCGGCGGTGGCCAGGTCCGCCAGGTTCCGTGGGATGAACCAATGTCACTGGTTGAGTGTGACGCCGTGCGCGGCCCGGTGGGCCGCCAGGATGGTGTCGACGACCCGTGCCGTACGCAGCGCCGAGACTCCTGTGCTGGGGCAGTGCCCGGAGCCGAGCAACTCGTCGACGACGCTCTGGATGAGCGGCTCCTGCACCGTGGAGGGGTAGGGCGCGGGGATGCTCCGTCGGCTCCCGCCGGTCCGCAGTTCGAGCGGTTGCTCGTCGAAGACCGAGAAACTCAGCGTGCCGCCGGAACCCACGATCTGCACCTCGTCCAGGTTCTCGCCGGCCGCGAAGCACCACAGGCCTGTGCCCACGGCCCCCGACTCGTACTCGAAGACGGCGCCGACCAGATCCTCCGCCGCCCCGCTGCCGGCGCGATTCGTCGCCCGCCCCGTGACGTGCGTGACGGGTCCGACGAGATAATCCAGGAGGTCCAGTGTGTGTGACGCAAGGTCCACGAAGTGTCCACCACCGGAGACCTCCGGCCGCAACCGCCACGGCACCTTCTCCCCCTGCACCGAATCCGCAGGCCGCAGGTGGCGGATCGTGACGGCTTGCACATCCCCGATGGCGCCGTCGGCCAGCAGGCGCCGGACCGTCTGGAAGCGGGGCATGGCACGGCGATAGTAGGCGACGAACAGCGGGAGACCGGCGCGACCTGCAGCCTCGTTCATCTGGATGCACTCCCGGGCAGTGCGGGCCATCGGCTTCTCGACGTACACGGGTTTGCCGGCCTCGAGCACCCGGATGGCGTAGTCGCGGTGGGAGTCGGGTGGGGTGGCCACGTAGACCGCGTCGACCTCGTCGTCGTGGATGAGTTCGTCCGCGTCGTCGTACCACTTCGGCACACCATGGCGGGCCGCGTAGTCGGCGGCTTTGGCCCCCGTCCTGCGCATCACTGCGACGAGCTCGGATCCTTGCGCCTGCTGGAAACCGGGCCCGCTCTTGACCTCGGTGACGTCACCGACGCCGATGATGCCCCAGCGCACTGTTTCCATGCCCGCGATGCTATCCGTCGCGCCCCACCCGGTGTCTCAGCTTAGGCGATGAGTGTGGCGTAGTCCTCGCGGAGGTCCTTGACGCTGTAGCCCTCGGTCCAGATGACCTGGACTCGCCGATCGTCACCGATGCCCAGGATCTGGGAGCCATGATCGACCTCGTAGCCGCCTGAGGGCAGCTTCTTGCCCTCCTCGATGGCGATGCCCATGGACGCGGCGATACCAGAGATGACGTCGAGTTCGGCGGTCAGTCCGATGAACGACTCGTCGATGCGCTCCAGGTAGGCCTTCAGCACCTCGGGCGTGTCGCGCGCCGGGTCGGTCGTGACCATGACGAGTGTGAGCTCGTCACCAAGACCGTCCTCGAGTCGTCGTTTGGCCGTGGCCATGTCGGCCAGGATTCCGGAGCAGACGTCGGGGCAGTTGGTGTAGCCGTAGAACAACGCCATCGCCTTCGTGGTGGGCGAGGTGGCCAGGTTCCACGGCATGCCGTTCTGGTCCGTCAGGTCCACATCCGGCATCGGATAGCCATCGGTGAGGCCGGTCCCGTTGAAGCCGTCGTCATTCATCTGGATGCTCGCCGGAGGTCGATCATCGCCACAGGCAGCCAATGGGACCAGCAACAGCGCGCCCAGTAGGCCCCGCCTGCCAATCACGCCTGCCCCCTTCGAACGCCTTCCGCAAGTTCATCCACCAGGGCCCGCAGCTTCTCCAGGTCGCCGGGCATGTCCGCGCCGTCGGAGTCAAGGCATCGCAGGAGCGCCGATCCGACGATGACGGCGTCGGCGTACGTGGCCACCTCCGCGGCCTGGTCCCCGTTGGAAACACCCAGCCCGATGCCGACGGGCAGGAGATGATCTGCTGCCTTCGCACGGTCGGCGATGATGGGGGCGGCTGAGGACGTGGTGGTCCGTGTTCCCGTGACACCCATCACGCTGGTGGCGTACACCCAGCCACGGCAGGCGGCCATCGTGGAGGCGATGCGATCATCGGTGGAACTGGGCGCCACGAGGAAGATGCGGTCCAGCCCGTGCTTGTCGGTGGCTGCCGTCCACACTTCGGCCTCGTCAGGGGTCAGGTCGGGCGTGATGACGCCGGCGCCCCCGGCGGCCCTGAAGTCGCGCGCGAATTCGTCCGGGCCGTACTGCTCGATGAGATTCCAGTACGTCATCACCAGCGGCGTGCAACCGCTCTCGGCGACGGCCTGGGCTGCGCGGAAGGCGTCGCGGGTGCGCACACCTCTGCGCAGTGCCTTGGTGGTGGCGTGTTGAATGACAAGGCCGTCGAGGACCGGGTCCGAGTACGGGATGCCGATCTCCACGAGATCCACGCCGACGCCGTCGGACAGGGCACGGAAAGCCTCAAGGCTCTGGTCGACCGTGGGGTAACCGACGGGCAGGTACGCGATCAGGGCTGCGCGGCCCTCCGCGGCGCATTGGGCAATCACCTTGCCGGAGATCCCGAGCCGGGACTCGTCGGTGAATCTGCTGCTCATGCTGCTCACGCCATGCCTCCGACGACCTTGTCGGGCTGCCCCGACATGCCGAACCACTCGAATGCGGTGCTCACGTCCTTGTCGCCGCGGCCCGAGAGGCACACGAGGATGGTGGGCGTGGCATCCGGTTGTTCCTCGGCAAGGCGCAATCCCAGCCGCTTCACCCCCGCCAGAGCGTGCGCGGTCTCGATGGCGGGCATGATGCCTTCAGTCCGCGTGAGCTCGCCGAATGCCTGCATGGCCTCGGCATCGGTGACGCCCTCGTAGGTGGCGCGACCACTCTTGGCCAGCCAGGCGTGCTCGGGTCCCACCCCCGGGTAGTCCAGTCCCGCTGAGATCGAGTGGGACTCGATGGTCTGGCCGTCCTCGTTCTGCAGCACGTAGGTGCGGGCGCCGTGCAGCACGCCCATGGTCCCGGCGGAGATGGTGGCCGCGTGGCGTCCCGTCTCGATACCGTCGCCAGCCGCCTCGTAGCCCCACAGTTGAACGCTGTCATCCGGGATGAAGTCCGCGAACATGCCCAGTGCGTTGGAGCCGCCTCCGACGCAGGCCGCCACGTGGTCGGGCAGTGCGCCGTGATCCTCGATCATCTGGGCGCGTGCCTCCGTGGAGATGATGCGCTGCAATTCGCGCACCATCCACGGGAACGGGTGTGGGCCAGCGACGGTGCCGATCAGGTAGTGGGTGTTCTCCACGGTGGAGACCCATTCCCGCATGGCTTCGTTCATCGCGTCCTTGAGCGTGCGCGACCCGGCGGCGACGGCGTGCACCTCAGCGCCCAACAGCTGCATCCGCGCCACGTTCAACGCCTGGCGCTTGGTGTCCACCTCGCCCATGTAGACGCGGCACTCAAGCCCCATCAGTGCCGCGGCAGTGGCGGTCGCCACGCCGTGCTGACCGGCGCCGGTCTCGGCAATGACGCGGGTCTTGCCCATCCGCTTGGTCAGGAGTGCCTGGCCCAGCACGTTGTTGATCTTGTGGGCACCGGTGTGGTTCAGGTCCTCGCGCTTCAACAGCACGCGCGCGTTGCCGCACAGCTTCGAGAAGTTCTCGGCGACGGTGATGGGGGTGGGGCGGCCCGAGTAGTCGCGCTGGAGCCGACGCAGCTCCGTCGTGAAGGTCGGGTCCTCGTTGGCACGAGAGAATTCGGAGGCCAGTTCTGCCAGTGCAGCATTCAGCGCTTCAGGCACGAACTTGCCGCCGAAGTCACCGAAATGGCCGGTGGCGTCGGGAAGCAGGGTCATGCGCGCAAGACTACCGGCTCCGTTACGAGGTCCCTGACGCCGAATCGTCCGCGGTCAGAGCTTCGTCGCGGCTGTCGCCGTGGTGGTTCTTCGGCCAGCCCACCGTGTGCAGGACGCCGAGGACAACAAACCCCCAGAGGGTGCCGAGGACGAGCGAGCAGAGCGTGTTGACGATCCATGCGAGCGTGGCGCCCACGCCTGTCACGCCGACGACGAGACCCTCAAGCCAGTGCACCAGCGCGTAGGGAGACTCGAGCCCGAGTTCGTCAAGACCCACCAGAATGATGTGTCCACCCACCCAGAGCATCGCAAAAATTCCGACGACCGACAGGGCGGTCAACACTTTGGGCATCGCTGACACGAGGGCACGTCCCACCGCCTGGGAACGCTTCGAGTCGCGGCCGGCCAGGGCCAGGCCCACGTCGTCCATCTTGACGATCAGCGCCACCACGCCGTAGACCAGCGCCGTGATGCCGAACGCCACGACCATGAGGATGACGGCGCGGGAGACGAACCCCTCGGCGGCCACCTCGTTCAACGAGATCACCATGATCTCGGCGCTCAGGATGAAGTCGGTGCGGATGGCGCCCTTGACGACGTTGCCCTCCGCTTCCGGCCCCTGGAGAACGGCGGGCACCTCCTTCTGCGGCTCGTCGCGTCGTAGCCACTCGAGCAACTTCTCGGCGCCCTCGAAGCACAGGTAGGTGCCGCCCACCATGAGCAGCGGTGTCAGGAACCACGGCAGGAACTGGCTGAGCAGGAGGATCACGGGGAGGATGATGAGGAGCTTGTTACGCAGCGACCCGAGCGCAATCTTCTTGATGATCGGCAGTTCGCGTTTGGGGTTCACCCCCGCGACGTACTGCGGCGTGACCGCGGTGTCGTCCACCACCACTCCAGCGGCCTTCATGCTCGCACGTCCCGCCGCTGCCGCAACGTCGTCGACGCTGGCCGCGGCCAGTTTGGCGAGGGCTGCGACGTCGTCGAGGAGGGCGGCCAGTCCGCCGCTCATGCGTTGACCGCCCCGGCCAGACCTGCGACGGCGCTGCGGGGGTCACCGTGGCGCACGAGCGCCTCTCCCACGAGGATGACGTCGGCGCCCTCGTCAGCCACACGGGCTGCGTCGGCCGGTGTGAGGATGCCGGACTCCGCGACCTTCACAGCGGCATCGCCGATGCGCCCGGCGAGCCCGCCGAAGGTGGCGAGGTCCACGTGGAGGGTCTTCAGGTTGCGGTTGTTCACGCCGATGAGTTCGGCCCCGATGGCCAGGGCGCGGTCCACCTCTTCGATGGTGTGGGTCTCCACGAGCGGTGTCATGCCCAACTCAAGGGCCAGGCTGTGGAACGAGGAGAGCTGTGCGTCGGTCAGGGACGCGACGATCAGCAACACCATGTCCGCGCCGTGGGCCCGGGCTTCGAAGAACTGGTACTCCTCCACCATGAAGTCCTTGCGCAGCACCGGCACCCGCACCCGGGCTCGGACGGCGTCCAGGTCTGCCAGGGTGCCGTTGAAGCGTCGCTTCTCGGTGAGCACCGAGATGGCGGACGCGCCTCCGGCCGCATACTCCGCGGCCAGGGACGCCGGATCGGCTATCTCCGCAAGG
Organism: Propionibacteriaceae bacterium; assembly: GCA_030537675.1. Taxonomy (GTDB): domain Bacteria; phylum Actinomycetota; class Actinomycetes; order Propionibacteriales; family Propionibacteriaceae; genus Arachnia. Next base: position 11,077 of record JAUNVL010000004.1, read on the forward strand.
TCACCCTTGGACGGGGACTTGCGTTTGACCTCGGCAATCACGGCCAGGCCGGGTGCGCGGAAGCTCGGCATGACGTCGATGGCGGCAGGGGCACGCAGTGCGGCGGCCTCGACGTCGGCCAGCGTGGTGGATGCCATGCGAATGGCAAGGTCCTCGCGGACGCCGACGACGATGTCGTCGAGCACGGTCACGAGGGCTGGCCCATTCCCATCGCCTTCAGCACCATGGTGGTCAGTCCGGACAGCAGCACGATGGCGCCGCCGATGATGACCAGGATCCACATGGGGCCGAGCACTGAGCCGATGGCGGCCAGAACGAAACCGATGGACGCGAGAATTGAACCCACCCAGGCAGCGGGGCTGCGTCCGTGGTGGTAGAACTGCGGGGTCCTTGCCATGGCAGGGGCCTTTCCTTGATGTGGTGAAGCTGTCGGGGACGAGATTATCGCGAATCCGGGCCGGGCGGCTCTTTCGCGTCCGTCGTGGGGTCATCGCCGGCATCCAGTTGCTTCCAGAGGTCCCTGACGGGTTCCCGTTTCGACGTCGTTGCTGCAGCGCGCCAGAGCGGCCCACGCATCACAGTGCCGACGGCAGCGACTGCCAGGACGGCGGCAAAGACAACGCCCAGCAACGCCCATCCCCCGGCCAGAACTGCACTGATGGCAGCTCCGATGCTGAGCAGCAGCCCCAGGATGCCCATGACCCGCAGACCGGGGCCCCGGAGCATGGCGGAGAGTCCGACGCCAGCGGCCGATGCCCAGCCGAGAGCCTGCACGGCGGGGGCCTGTGCCCCCAACCCGGTGAACGCGATCCCCAGAGCGCCGATGACGGCCAGCAGCGCAGTGACCCGACCGTTCACGCCCGTGCCTGCAGACCGGCGGCGCGTCCCAACGCAGCGATCACGGCAGCAGCCTTGTGGGAGCACTCGGCGTCCTCGGTCTCCGGCACGGAGTCCGCGACGATTCCCGCGCCAGCCTGCACGTGGGCGACGCCGTCCTTGAGCACGGCAGTGCGGATGGCGATGGCGACGTCGGAGTTTCCGGCGAAGTCGAAGTAGCCCACCACCCCGCCGTACAGTCCCCGCCGGCTCACCTCCAGCTCATCGATGATTTCCATGGCCCGCACCTTGGGGGCCCCCGACAGGGTGCCGGCCGGGAAGCAGGACAGCGTCGCCGCCAGGGCGGTATGACCCGGCGCGATGCGACCGCTGACCGCAGCCTCCAGATGCATGATGTGGCTGTAGCGGTGGATGTTCATGAACTCGTGGACCACGACGCTGCCCGGCTCGCTGATGCGGGCAAGGTCGTTGCGGCCCAGATCAACCAGCATGATGTGCTCGGAGCGTTCCTTGGGATCTGCGAGCAACTCCTCCGCCAACGCCTTGTCCTCGGCATCCGTCTTTCCTCTGGGCCGGGATCCGGCGATGGGCCGTGTCGTGGCCACGCCGTCCTTGACGGTGACGAGCGCCTCCGGGCTCGAGCCCACGACGTCGAAGCCAGGCAGCCGCAGCAGGTAGAGGTAGGGGCTGGGGTTGGTCAGACGCAGGCAGCGATACACATCCAGGGCGTCCGCGTCGCAAGCCATGTCGAAACGCTGGGACACCACCACCTGAAATGCCTCCCCCGCCTTGATCTCCTCGATGGCGGCACGCACCGCATCCTGGTAGGACTCCGGGTCTCGCTGGCGGCGCACGACGGGTGGGACCGGCTCCGCCACCGGCTGCGCCAGGGTCCGCCGTGGCTGACAGACCTGTCGGCGCATCTCCTCCACGGCCGCGACGGCTGCGCCGTAGGCCTTCTCTGCGCCGTCGTCGCCGCCGTCGAAGTTGATGGCGTTGGCGATCAACCACACCTCGGAGCGGTGGTGGTCGAACACGGCCAGTTCGCTGGTGAGCATCATCACCATCTCGGGCAGCTGGAGGTCATCGACGCACGAGTCCGGCAGCTTCTCCAGCCTTCGGACCACGTCGTAGCCCAGGTATCCCACCATCCCCGCGTGGAAGGGCGGCAGGCCCGGGGTGGCGGGCGTGGCCAGTTCTTCGAGGGTTTCCTGCAGCACGGCCAGCGGGTCACCGTCACCGATACCGACGAGTTCACGGCCCTGCCACGTTGCACGACCATCCGTCTCGGTGAGCGTGGCCGCAGCGCGGACCCCGATGAAGGAGTATCTCGCCCAGACACCTGCCTCCGCGGACTCGAACAGGTACGTGCCCTCCCGCGTGCCGCACAGGGCGTCGTAGAGGCCGATGGGGGTGACGTCATCGGCCAGCATCCGGGCATGCACGCTGATGACGCGCCGGGTCTTGGCAAGCTCGACGAATTCCTCCTGGGTGGGGCTGATCGTCATCATGCGACGTCACCTTCCTGCAGTTCCGTGAAGAAGCAGGTGCGTGAACCGGTGTGACAGGCTGCGCCCTCCTGGTGAACGCGCACCAGGATGGTGTCGCCGTCGCAGTCGAGGTGCACGGACTCCACGGCCTGTGTGTGGCCCGAGGTCTCGCCCTTGACCCAGTACTCGCCGCGGCTGCGGGACCAGTACGTGGCACGTCGGGTGGCGAGCGTGCGACGCACCGCCTCCGCGTCCATCCACGCGAGCATCAGCACCTCACCGGTGGCGGCATCCTGCGCAACGGCAGGCAGCAGGCCATCGTCATTGAACTTCAGTTGCGGTCCCATGGGCGCAATTGTGACAGGCCGCGCGAGCTCGGCGATCTCAAGCCATCCCGCCACGCGTGACTGCGTGCTGGATCGAGGACGTCGGGTCAGGCTACTAGGGTTGCGATCATGACTCTTGCCCAACGCCAACGCGCACAACTCCTCGACCTCTTTGCCGAGCTCGGGCCATTCGCCCCCACCCTGTGTGAGGGCTGGAAGACCCAGGACCTGGCCGCGCACCTCTACATCCGCGAGCACAAGCCACGCGCACTCCCGGGCATGGGAATGGCACGGTTCTCCGACCTGACCGATCGCATCCAGATGGAGTCCCTGCACAAGCACGGCTTCCTCGGACTGGTCGACAAGCTGCGCAAGCCCAGTCTCCTGATGCGGCCACTGGACGCCGTGGTCAACGGGGCGGAGTACTTCATCCACCACATGGACGTGCTGCGCGCCAACGGCCGTGACCAGGAGATCAGCGCCAAGGATGAGGACTCGCTGCGCACTCCCATCAAGATGTTTGCGGGCAAGACGGCCAAGGCCTACGGCGACAGGGTCGTCGTCGACACCTTGGACGGAAAGAAGCTGGAACTCGGTCAGGGCACCCGCACCGTCCACCTCGTCGGCAAGCCTTCCGAGGTCCTGTTGTTCCTCGCGGGACGCACGGAGCACGCGAACGTGGAAGTCATCGGCGAGCCAGAAAACGTCAAGAAGTTCACGGAATCCGCTGGCGGAATCTGACCGGCGCGAATCGTTCGCGCGTCGTGCAGGATGGTGACATGCGACGGATACATGCCATCATCTCGGGCCAGGTCCAGGGTGTGGGTTTCCGGTACCACACCCAACGCGTGAGCGAGCGCCTGCAACTGACGGGGTGGGTACGCAATCTCCCTGATGGCACCGTCGAGGCAGAGGTCGAAGGGGATCAGGAGTCGGTGGAGAAACTCCTGGCATGGCTCGGCGACGGGCCGGCAGGCGCGCGCGTCCGGCATGTCCGGGTCACCGACATCACTCCCGCGGGGGGTTCCGGCTTCGACGTCCGCTTCTGACGTCCGCGTCAACAGGTGTTTTCTCACGGACCCGGTGGTGGACGCATCAACTTTCGGGGACTGTTTTCCAATGCTCATTGAATGCTTCCTTCATTCCTGATTAATGTGCTGACGAGGCGCACGCACATCCTTGGACCGCTCCGATGGCTACGACGCGTGTGTTCCCCCAGCCTGGTCACCGCCAGGAACGAAGGAGAAGTATCAGCGTGGTTGTTTCTCGACGAGGATTTATGTATGGCTCAGGCGCTGTCGCCGTGGCAGCGGCCTTTGGTCCCAGCTTCCTGCAGGCGGCATCAGCCGCACCAACCCTCACGGGCCAGGACCTGGAGCTCCTCCGCGAGCGTTGGGTCGACTCACTCACGGGTCGCAAGTTCATCCCGGATTCCCCCGAAACTTTCACCGCGGCCATCGCAGATCTGGACAGCCGAGCCGACGCGTTGCTCGGCCTGGTGAGTCCCACAGCCACCCGCTTCTTCAGCAACCGTGACTGGGCCGTCGGGGCATCGGACACCGTCAAGTCCAACATGATGCGCATGAACTACGTTGATCTCCAGGTGCTGGCGACGGCATGGGTGACCCCGACGTCAAAGCACTTTGGCTCCGCCTCCGTGCTTGGCACCGTCAAGCAGGGCCTGGCCCACATGCACAGCTCCGTCTACAACACGAACACGGCGTGGTGGGGCAACTGGTGGTCCTGGAACATCGGAGCGACGCGTCCGCTTGCCGACATGATGGCCATACTGCACGCCGAACTGGATCAGAGCGCCATCGACGACTACTGCGCGGCCATCGACCATTTCCTGCCGGAACGGGATCCGCGGCTGCAGTTGTCCAGCGGTGGAGCTCAGGTGTCCGAGGGCGCAAACCGCGTCGACATCTGCCGCGCCATCATCGTGCGCTCAATCGTGCAACCCGACACGGAACTCCTCGCGGACTCCGTGGCAGCGCTGAGCCCAACATGGCAGTACGTGACGGAGGGCAACGGGTTCTTCCGCGACGGCTCCTTCGTCCAGCACTCCACCATCGGCTACACCGGCACCTACGGCCTCGTGCTCCTGAGCGGTTTGTCGCGTCTCTTTGCCCTGCTGGCTGGCACCGCATTCGATATCACGGATGAGACCAGCAGCAACCTGCTCGGCGTGATCGAGGGTTCCTTTGCACCCCTGATGTACAACGGCCAGATGATGGATTCCGTTCGGGGACGAGCCATCTCGCGCCCGGAGGAACGCAGCATCGACAACGGCAATCAACTGATCGAGTACACATTGCGCTTGGCGGACGCCGCCAACGACGAAACCGCCGAGCGCTGGCGTGGCCTGTGCAAGCAGTGGATCCAGACCAATGGCGCTGAGACCATCACTGCTTCCACGGACATCACCCGGCTCGCTCTCGTGACCAACCTGATGGCCTCCGAGGTCAAGCCCGCGAACGATGCCACCGGGCCGCACATTTTCCCTGCGATGGACAGACTCGTCCATCGCTCCCCCGCCAACGACTGGGCGCTCTGCCTCGCCATGTGCTCCAACCGCATCGCCTGGTCCGAAGGGACACCCCAGGAGAACTTCCTCAGCGCCAAGACCAGCCAGGGCATGACGTATGTCTACCTTTCCGATGATGACGACCATTTCGATGATGAGTACTGGGCAACGTGTGATCTCGAGGCCCCCGTCGGCACCACCGTGGACATGACGCCGCTGAAGAAGAACCCCGAGGGCACCTGGGGCAACGAGACGCCGGACAACGAGTGGACTGGTGGCGCTCAGCTGGCGGACATGGCGGTGGCGGGAATGCACCTCATCGCCCCCGGTGGCACGGGGCTGGTGGCACGCAAGACCTGGTTCACACTCCCGGACATGATCGTCGCACTGGGTGCTGACATCTCGACCGGCAGTGCCGCCGAAGTGCGCACGGTGGTGGAGCATCGCAACCTCGGAACAGGGCCTCGGGCACTCCACGTCGACGGGGACGCGGTCACGACGCCGAGCCAAGTGACCAGTCCGAAGTGGGCCCACATCGAGGGGGTGGGTGGCTACGTCTTCCTGGACGAGGCGTCGGAACTCCTCGCCGGGGTGGCCGAGCGTGAAGGTGCGTGGAAGCGGAACAACACCAATGCCGGCGCCGGCTCCGAAGTGGTGCAGCGCCGCCAGTACGCCACGCTGGCCTACCACCACGGTGTGGGTGCGGACGTCAAGGACGCCAACTACGCCTACGCCCTGCTGCCCAATGCATCGCGGGCGGGGACCGTCGCGCGCGCTGCCGAGCCCAAGGTGTCAGTCCTCAGCAATGACGCCACCAGCCAGTCCGTCGGCCTCTCCGGCGGAGTCACCGGGGCGACCTTCTGGGCACCCGGAACCGCGGGTGATTTCACCAGTGATGCCAGTCTGTGTCTGCTCGCCCGGCGAGGCAGGAACACGATGGACATGGCCGTCAGCGATCCCACCCAGCAGCAGGACGTCGTCCGTCTGAGCGTGGCGGGCATGGACACCCGAAGCGTCGAAGGTCCAGACGCAGAGCGGGTGACGTTCGAGCAGAAGGGCGACGACACCTCGCTCGTCATCGACACCTCCGGCGCTGCCGGCCTGACGTTGTCGTTCGTGCTCAAGGGGGTCCCGGACGAGCCGGAGCCGTCGCCATCACCCTCTGCGTCGCCCTCAGCCTCGCCGTCCCCGAAGCCGTCGCAGTCCCCATCGGCCAAGCCAAGCGTGTCCCCCACGTCCAGGCCCACGACGACGCCTTCGCCAGGACGTCCCGGATTGCCCAGCACCGGAGTCTGAGAAGGCGCTCCAGGTCCGCGAGATGTTCTCGCGGACCTGGAGTTCCCAGTCCAACGCCCGTGCCCCCCAAAAAAACAGATCGCCGGAGTTGTGTGCAAGGGCACGCCACGCCGCCACCGTTTTCGCACGGTGCACCTTCCAACTCAACGGCGCCAACAAACCCATCCCCGTCTGCGGATTGCGCCACACGAGCGCAGGTCAGGGGCCGGATGTGATCTCCGCAACGCGCACCTTCCGCGACTCACGCAGAGACAGTGTCAAGGCATCCGCGGTGGCGATGGCTGCCGTCGCCGCGGACCCATCGGTCAGCGCCTTGAACTCCGCGAGCGGCTCCTTGCCCTGGAGGAGACCCTGGAAGTAGTCGAGTTCCTCGTCGATGATCCCCCTCAGCCACAGGGGCGGCCGGTCCTGCGGGCTGCCGTAGATGATGGGACCGTCGGAGCCGCGATCGCGCTGGATGCCGCGGCGCTCTTCGTCTTCCGCCTGACTCCTGTGCAGCAGGAACTTCTCCGAGCGATCAGCGGTCCGCAGTTCGCAGCTGACGTCGCGCATGTCGATGCGAATTGCCCCGAGCGTGCCCTGGATGAGGATGTGGTGTTCCGGCCAGCGAAAGGCGGAGCCGTACTCCATGGCGGCGAACCGGTTCTCCCCGAATTCCAGGGTGATCACGAGCATGTCGTCCTCGTCGCCGAAAGCGGTGCCCTGGTGCGCAACATTGCCGCCCACCATCGTCGCGACGGTTGCTGGGCCCATGATGGCCTGCACCAGGTCGAGCTCGTGGATGTGGTGGTAGAGGTGCCCGCCTGAGAGCTCCCGGCGCTTTTTCCAGCTGACCGACTCCTTGGGCTCCTCCCAGCCCGTGCGCACCGCGCGGCAGAAGATCACGTCACCGATGACACCCTCGTTGATCAGTTGCTTGGTGCGCCGGACTCCGGCCATGAAGTGGGTGACGTGGCCCGCCATGAACAACACGCCGGCCGCCGCCGTGGCCTCCACCATCGCCGCGCAGTCAGCGTAGGTCAGGGCGATGGGCTTCTCGCAGAACACGTGCTTCCCCGACTGCGCAGCCAACAACACCGGCTCCAGGTGTGCCCAGTTGGGCGACGCCACCACCACCACGTCGACGTCGCCCGCGTTGCAGAGCTCTTCGACGGTACCGGCGACCCGGGCCCCCAGCTCGACAGCCACCGGTGAAACGTTTTCCGGATCGTGGACCGCCGCCACCAGGGACCCAGGGCGCGCCGCGAGGGAGCGCCCCATCTCCGCGCCGAAGTACCCGGTGCCAACGATCCCGTATCTCACAGTGTCCATGGCTCGTGTGTACCACGAGATGCCAGGTGCTGGGCTCAGGCGTCAGCCGAGTTCCTCCAACACCAGCTCGCGGACCCTCGCCGCGTCGGCCTGGCCGCGCATGGCCTTCATGACCTGACCGATGAGTGCGCCAATGGCCTGATGCTTGCCGTCGCGAATCTTGGCGGCAACATCGGGGTTCTCGGCGATGGCTTTGTCAACGGCGGCCTTCAGGGCGCCGTCATCGGAGACGATGGCGAGCCCGCGTGTGTCCACCACCTCACGAGCAGAGCCCTCACCGGCCAGCACCCCCTCGAATACCTGTCGGGCGAGCTTGTCATTCAGTTCGCCGGAGGCGACGAGTGCCGCCACCTCCGCAACGTCCTTCGGGGTGATGGACAGCTCCTCGAGTTCGACGCCCGCCTCGTTGGCGCGGCGGGCGAGTTCGCCCACCCACCACTTCCGCGCGGCCTGCGGTGAGGCGCCCTCGGCGACGGTCTCCTCGATCATGTCCATGGCGCCGACGGCGATGATGTCACGCATGGAGAGATCGTCGGCATCCCACTCCCGGGAGAGACGATTGCGGCGCGCGACCGGCTGTTCGGGCAGCGTGGCTCGCAGCTCCTCGATCCATTCGGGGCTGGGCGCGATCGGCACCAGGTCGGGCTCGGCAAAATAGCGGTAGTCCTGCTCATCCTCCTTCGAGCGGCCCGAACGGGTGGTGCCGGTGCCCTCGTCGAAGTGGCGTGTCTCCTGCTTGACCCGTCCGCCCGCCTGGAGCAGCGCACCCTGGCGACGCATCTCGAACGTGATGGCACGCTCGACGGAGCGCAGGGAATTCACGTTCTTCGTCTCGGTGCGCGTGCCCAGTTCCTGGTCACCCTTGGGCGCGAGCGAGATGTTGGCGTCACAACGCAGCGATCCGTGTTCCATGCGGACGTCGGACACCTTGAGCGCCCGCATCAGGTCACGCAGGTGCGAAACGTAGGCCTTGGCCACCTGCGGTGCCTTCGCGCCGGTACCGGTGATGGGCTTCGTCACGATCTCGATGAGCGGCGTCCCGGCGCGGTTGTAGTCCAGCAACGAGTACTCGGCGCCGTGGATGCGGCCGCTGGTCCCCACATGGGTCAGTTTGCCGGCGTCCTCCTCCATATGGGCGCGCTCGACCTCGATGCGGAACGTTTCGCCGTCGACGTCGAGCTCCACCCAGCCGTCGTGCGCGATGGGCTCGTCGTACTGCGAGGTCTGGAAATTCTTCGTCATGTCCGGGTAGAAATAGTTCTTCCGGGCGAAGCGGCCCCAGGGGGCGATCCGGCAGTTCAGCGCGAGCCCGATGCGGATGGCTGATTCCACTGCCTTGGCGTTGACCACCGGCAGCGACCCGGGCAGGCCGAGGCACACGGGGCAGGTCTGCGAATTGGGTTCCGCGCCGAACGTGGTGGAGCAGCCGCAGAACATCTTGGAGGCGGTGGAGAGCTCGACGTGCACCTCCAGCCCGATCGCTGGATCGAAGCTCTCCAGGACGTCGTCATAGTCGAGCATGTCGGTCATGGATGTACCGCCTTGGTCTCGGGAAGGGGATGCATGCGTTGCAGGAGCGGCCCGCCCCAGGACTCTTCCAGCGCCGCTTCCAGCCAGCCGCCCACGCGGTAGAGCAGGTCGTCGGCCAGCGGTGGTGCAATCACCTGCAGGCCGATGGGGAGGCCCTCCTCCGAGGTGCCGATGGGAAACGATGCGGCAGCGTTGCCCGCCAGGTTGGACGGGATGGTGCACAGGTCAGCCTTGTACATGGCCATGGGCTCATCCATCCGCTCGCCGATCCTGAAGGCGACGGTGGGCGTGGTGGGTGACACGAGGACGTCGCACTGCTCGAAGGCGGCGTCGAAGTCGCGTGCCACCAGGGTGCGGACCTTCTGCGCAGATCCGTAGTACTGGTCGTGGTAGCCGCTGGACAGGGCGTGGGTACCGATGATGAGCCGACGCTTCACCTCGCGCCCGAAGCCCTCGCCACGGGTGATGCTGGTGACCGCCTCGGCGCCGTTGGTGCCGTCGTCACCGAGCCTCAGTCCGTAGCGCATGGCGTCGAAGCGGGCGAGGTTGCTGGAGACCTCTGCCGGATGGATGAGGTAGTAGGCGCTGAGTGCATAGGTGAAGTGTGGGCACGAAACTTCGACCACCTCCGCACCAGCGTCCTTGATCATCTGTACGCACTCATTGAAACGGGCCTCGACGTCCTCGTCGTAGCCCTCGCCCCCGAGTTCCCTGACCACGCCGACGCGCAGGCCGGAGATGTCACGCGAGCGTGCTGCATCCGCCAGGGCAGGCACCGGCTGGTCGATCGATGTGGAGTCACGTGGGTCATGGCCGGCCATCACCTCGTGCAACAGGGCCGCGTCCAGGACATTGCGAGCGACCGGTCCGGGCTGGTCCAGGCTGGATGCCATGGCCACGACGCCGAAGCGCGAAACGCCGCCATAGGTGGGTTTCACGCCAACGGTACCGGTGAGGGCGCTGGGCTGGCGGATGGAGCCACCCGTGTCGGAGCCCACTGCCAGGGGGGCCAGGAAGCCGGCGACAGCAGCGGACGAGCCACCACCGGAGCCTCCAGGAACGCGATCCGTGTCCCATGGGTTGCGAGTGGGCCCGAAGGCGGAGGTCTCCGTGGAGGAACCCATGGCGAACTCGTCCATGTTCGTCTTGCCGAGGATGACCAGGCCGGCGTCGCGCAGGCGTGTGACGACGGTGGCGTCGTAGGGAGGCACCCAGCCCTCGAGCATGCGCGAACCGCACGTGGTGGGGAGCTGACGGGTGCAGAAGTTGTCCTTGACAGCGATGGGGATGCCGGCGAGTGGACCGAGTTCCTCGCCAGCGGCCCGGCGGGCATCGACGCTCCTGGCAGCTGCCAGCGCGCCGTCGGCATCCACTGCGAGAAAGGCGTTCAGCGTGGGGTTGACGGCCGCGATCTGCTCCAGGTGGAGCGACGTCAGATCCTCCGAGGTGATCTCACCGGAGCGCATGAGCTCTGCGAGCTCATGCGCAGGTCTGGTCAAAAGGGTGTAGTCGGTCATGAGTCCTCGCTCAGGATCTGGGGAACGCGGAACCGACCATCCTCGACGGCAGGCGCACCCGAGAGCGCCTCCTCCGGCGTCAGGGAGGGCATGACGACGTCGGCCCTCATCACGTTGGTCATCGGCAGCGCGTGCGTCATCATCGGGATGTCGTCGCCCGCGATCTCGGAGACCTGGTCCACAGACGACAGGATGATGTCGAGTTCGGGTGCGAGCGCGGCACATTCAGCCTCGCTCAGGTGGAGGCGGGCCAGCCCGGCCAGACGGGCAACATCGTCAGCGGTCAACGCCACTTCTTCGCTCCTCAGGGAATGGAAACTGCGGGGGACGGGTCCATCCTAGGGGTTCGCGGAGCGGGACGAATTCAGGCCACGGGCTCCTCCGCGGTGGCATCCAGCACCCGCAGCAGCGGCGCGTAGTGGTCGCTCACTGCTGTTCGGTAACCCTCGACGTCCCCTGCTTCGGCAGCATGGAGGATGTCGCCATGGGCCTTGGCCGTCAGCTCGATGTCATCCGGGGTGGGAATGGACAGTTGCGGCAGGACGGCCGTGTGCACGTCCCAGAAGGCGGCCACGAGCTGCGAGACCATTTCCACACCCGTCTCCTTCAGCAACTGCGTGTGGAACTGACGGTCAGCGGCGGTGAACGACTCCCCCCTGTGCGCGGCCGCCACCATCTCCGACACCAGCTCGTGCAGTTCCTCATGGTGCGTGCCCTCGAAGTGTCCGACGATCCGCTCCGCATAGTTCAGGTCCAGACTCATCCGCACGTCAACCACTTCGCGAAGGGCACGAAAATCGTCGCCGGGGCTGATCACGGAGCGAAACGCCAGGGTCTCCACGAGAGGCTGCAGCGACATGGCGCCCACGAAAGTTCCCCGACCATGCTTGACCTCGACGATGTCGAGCGTCTGCAACGTGCGGATCGCCTCCCGCACGGAGGACCGTGAAACACCCAGGCGGTCACAGAGATCCGCTTCACTCGGCAACGGATCCCCCGTTCGCAGACCATTGGACAGTATGAATCTCTTGATCTCACGGGCGGCCTCCGACGCCAGGGAACCACTGGCACGAATGCTCGTCGTGCGCGATAGATCTGGCGTCATGTGCTCGTCTCCCTACAGTGGCATCGCAAATCAGACGCCTTCCGTTATCGAACCGTGATCGTGGCAATCGTTGCCATGAACGGTGTATGTGCATAGTATAGACATCACGTCAGTCATCAGACGTCAGAACAATCTAGGAGTTCAACGATGCACCTCCCCGAGGAAGCCCGCATGGGCCTGTCCCGTCGTTCGTTCGTGAAGCTGATCGGGGCGACCACTGCCGCCGCCGGCATCACAGCCAGCTTGGCCGCCTGCGGCACCACCACCCCCGGTGAGACGACCGCTCCCACCGCCGGCACCGACACGAGCCCAGCGGGCAACACCCCTGCCGCATCCAATGACGGCCTGATCACAGCGGGCATCTCGTACGAGCTCGGCACCAACGGCTATGACCCCATGACCACCACGGCTGCCCTCACCCTGGCGGCCAACTGGCACACCATGGAGGGCCTCACCGAGATTCATCCCGCCACCCGTGAGGTCTACCCCGCGCTCGGCGCCGCCATGCCCACCGAAGTGGATCCCAAGACGTGGGAAGTCACGCTGCGCGAAGGTGCGGTCTTCACCAACGGCGAAGCCGTCACCGCTGACGACGTTGTCTTCTCCTTCGAGCGCGTCATGGACGAGGCCAACCAGTCGCTGTACGTGGCCTTCCTGCCCTTCCTCGAGTCCGTGACCAAGAAGGACGACACCACCGTCACCTTCGCGCTGAAGTACCCCTTCTCGCTGGTCCCCGAGCGCCTCTCCGTGGTCAAAATCGTCCCGAAGGCATCCGTTGAGGCCGACGCCAAGGCGTTCGATCTCGCCCCCATCGGCACCGGCGCCTACAAGATGACCGACAACGGCGCAGCGTCGCAGAAGATCGTCTTCGAGCGCAACGACGACTACAACGGCCCGCACCCGGCACTGGCATCCTCCATGACCTGGCAGATCCTTCCCGACGCCTCCACGCGCACCAACGCCATGAGCTCGGACACGGTCCAGGCCATCGACTCGGTGCCCGCCTCCGACCTCGCGACGCTGTCGCAGAGCAAGAGCGTGGCCGCGGAGCAGGGCTTCGGTCTCGTGTTCACCATGTTCAACTGTGGCTCCGCGCCGATGAGCGACGTCAAGAACCGCCAGGGTGTCATGTACGCCCTGGACTACGACCAGATCTGCTCCGTCGGCATGTCCGACCTGGCCACGCCCGCCACCGCCTTCGTGCAGAAGGAGCACCCTTCCTACAAGGAGGCCTCCGTCGTCTACACGAAGGACACGGAGAAGGCCAAGGCGCTCTTCGCCGAGACCGGACTCACGTCGGTGCGCCTGCTGGCGTCCGACCACGACTTCTTCAGCGCAGCGCGCCCCATCATCAAGGAATCCCTGGAGGCCGCCGGTCTGACCGTCGCCTACGAGGAGAAGAAGTCCAGCGACGTCTACGCCACCATCGACGGTGCACCCGACGCGTTCGACATCGTCGTGGCGCCCGGTGACCCCTCGGTCTTCGGTGACGACGCTGACCTGCTGCTGCGCTGGTGGTACGCCGGCGACACGTGGACCGATTCCCGCATGCACTGGAAGGGCTCCGACTCCTACAACCAGGTGCAGGAACTCCTCGACAAGGCTGGCGAGGCATCCGGTGACGAGCAGCTCGAGCTGTGGCACCAGATCTTCGACGTCATCTCGGAGAATGTCCCGCTGTACCCCATCTTCCACCGGAAGACCCCGACTGCCTTCAACGCCGAGACGCTGCAGAACTTCATGCCGCTCGCCGTCACAGGGCTGTCGTTCGTGGACGTGTCCTCGTCCGTCTGATACTCCCGCTGCGGGCGGGGGCCAATTCCCCCCAAGTGCCCCCGTCCGCTTCGGGTCCAGCAATACTGACGTTCTACCCCTGGTGCTGACGCGTGCAAAGGAGCAACCGTCTTGTCCAACCTCATCCGTCTGCTCGGACGGCGCATTCTTGCGTTGCCGATCATGGTGTTCGGGGTCACGCTGCTCGTGTTCGTCGTCATGTCGTTCTCGAGCGCCGACCCCGCCCGACTAGCGCTGGGTGAGTCCGCCAGCGCACAAGCGCTGGAGAACTACCGAGAACTGAACAACCTCAACGACCCGCTGCTCGTGCGTTTCTGGGACTACCTGACAGGGCTGGTGCAGGGCGACCTGGGCAGCTCGTTCGTCGGCGTTCCGATCTCCGACATGGTGGCCAAGTCCTTTCCCATCACGCTTCAGTTGACCTTCCTCGGCCTGGCGCTCGCCATCGTCGTCTCCACGTTGCTGGGCGTCATCGCCGCGCTGTACCGCGACCGGTGGCCCGATCAGGCCATTCGCGTGTTCTCCATCGCCAGCCTCGCGACGCCGTCCTTCTGGCTGGCTCTGCTGCTCATCCAGTGGCTCGGCAACGTGCCGGGCGGTGCCGGGCTCTTCCCCGCCGTCGTCACCGACTGGGTCCACTTCACCGACAACCCGTCCGCGTACGTGGACCAGGTGTTCCTGCCCGTGGTGGCCCTGGCCATCCCCGTGTCGGGCTCGCTGACACGGGTGGTGCGCACAGCCATGGTGGAGGAACTGGACCGCGACTACGTCCGTACCGCCATCGGTGCGGGCATCCCCAAGCCCGTGGTCATTGGCCGCAACGTGCTGCGCAACGCACTGATCACCCCCATCACCGTGCTCGGCCTGCGGGTCGGCTACCTCATGGGTGGCGCCGTCGTCATCGAGATGATCTTCAACATCCAGGGCATGGGCCAGTTGATCTTCCAGGGCATCACCCGCAACGACATCAACATCGTCCAGGGCGTCACCGTGACGGTGGCCATCGCCTTCATCTTCATCAACATGGTCGTGGACCTCCTCTACGTGCTCGTCAACCCGCGCATCAGGAGCGTGTGATGCTCTCCGCCGAATCCAAGACCAAGCTCCAGACACCGGGGCTCCGCCTGCCATCGCTGAAGTCGCTGCCCGTGGGATCCCGCATCGCCCTCGTGGTGGTCGCGCTGGTGTTCCTCATGGCCATCTTCGCGCCCCTCATCGCACCCCACTCCCCCGGCGCCTCCGGCCTGGTGCCGCCCGACAAGATCGTCTATCAGGAGATCAAGATCGAGGGCGTCGGCATCCAGAAGCTGCCCGACAACGCCATCCCCCCGGACTCGCAGTTCTGGTTCGGTACCGACGCCAAGGGCCGCGACATCGCCTCCCGCGTCATCTTCGGCTCCCGCGTCTCCCTGATCGTCGGCCTGAGCGCCACGGGAATCGCGCTGCTCGTGGCCGCCGTGCTGGGCTCCATCGCCGCCACCGCGCGCAAGTGGGTGGCCGAGGTGCTGATGCGCATCCTCGACATCATCATGAGCTTCCCCGGCATCGCACTGGCGGCCGTGCTGGTCTCTGCGCTGGCCACCAGATTGCCCATGCTGCCGGTGGTCATCGCCTCCATCGCCTTCCTGTACGTGCCTCAACTCACCCGTGTGGTGAGGGCCAACGTGATGTCACAGTTCGGCGAGGACTACGTGTCCGCGTCGAAGGTGATGGGCGCCAGGACCTCGTGGATCCTCATCAAGCACGTGGCACGCAACTGTCTGGCCCCCATCATGGTGTTCGCCACCGTGCTGGTGGCCGATGCCATCGTCTTCGAGGCCTCGCTGTCCTTCATCGGCACCGGCATCAGCCCCGTCAACACCCCCACGTGGGGCAACATGCTCTCCGAGGGCAAGGCACTGCTGCTGTCCGGCCACTGGTGGGCCACGTTCTTCCCGGGCCTGTTCATCCTCATCACGACGCTGTGCCTCAACATCCTCTCCGAGGGTCTCACCGATGCCATGGCATCGCCGAGGGTCAAGGTCAAGGTCGACGTCGAGGCAGACGAGGCCGCCCTGCGCGGCGAGAAGGCTGCAGGCGGCATCGCCGCCAGCCACACTTCACAGGCCGCCTCGTTGCGCGAGCGCCTCGCCCACCTGAAGGCATCCGAGTCACGTCGAACCGATCGTCTCGTCCTGGCCAACCCGGACGCCGAGCCGCTGCTCAAGGTCATCGACCTGAGCATTTCGTTCCCCGGTGCACACGGCGAGGTCAACATCGTGGACAAGGTGTCGTTCACGGTGCGTCCCGAGGAGACGATGGGGCTGGTTGGCGAATCGGGCTGTGGCAAGTCGATCACGTCCATGGCCATCATGGGTCTGCTGCCGGAGACGGCGAAGATCACCGGCCAGATCATGTTCGACGGCGTCGACCTGCTGAAGCTCAACCCGAAGGAACGCAACGCCCTGCGCGGCCACGAAATGGCCATGATCTACCAGGATGCGCTCAGCTCGCTGAACCCGTCGATGCTGATCCGCTCCCAGATGAAGCAGCTCACCAAGCGCGGCGGACAACGCACCGCCGAGGACCTCATGGAACTCGTGGGGCTGGACCCGGTGCGCACGTTGAAGTCCTACCCGCACGAGCTCTCCGGCGGCCAGCGCCAGCGCGTGCTCATCGCCATGGCGCTCACCCGCAACCCCCGCCTCGTGATTGCCGACGAGCCCACCACGGCTCTGGACGTCACCGTGCAGGCACAGGTCATCGACCTGCTCAACGAGTTGCGCACCAAGCTCGGCTTCGCCATGGTGTTCGTCAGCCACGACCTCGCCCTGGTGGCGGAAGTGGCGCACCGGATCACCGTCATGTACGCGGGCCAAGTGGTGGAGCAGGCATCCACCACGGATCTGTTGAGCGATCCACGACACGAGTACACCCGCGGGCTGCTCGGGGCCGTGCTCTCCATCGAGGAGGGCGCCGACCGTCTGCACCAGGTGCCGGGCACCGTCCCGTCACCGAGGGAGTTCGTCGCCGGCGACCGGTTCGCACCCCGCTCGTCCCACCCGGATCTCGGCCTGACCCAACGTCCGGAACTCGTGGCTGTGAACGGCGGCGACCACCTCTTCGCCACCACCACGGAACTGCAGGATGCGCTCGCGAAGGAGGCCCAGCATGCCTGAGCAGACAGCTTCACAGGCCGAAACTCCCGTCATCGAGTTGCGCAACGTGCACGTGGTCCACAAGGCCCGCACCGGCAAGCTCTTCCGCCCGGACAAGGTGCACGCCGTGAACGACGTCTCCCTGAGCGTCTCGCGCGGCGAAACCGTCGGCATCGTCGGCGAGTCCGGATGTGGCAAGTCCACCACCGCCCGGGTCATGGTGGGCCTCCAACCCGTCACCGACGGTGAGGTCCTGTTCAAGGGCGAGAAGGTGGGCAACTCCTACGCCGAGCGACGCAAGCTGGGCCGGGCTGTGTCCGTGGTCTTCCAGGACCCCGCCACGGCGCTGAACCCTCGCATGACCGTCCGCGACACCCTCCTCGACCCATACCGGGTGCACGGCCTCAGCAACCCGGCAGACCGGTTGAAGAAGGTCAAGGAACTGCTCGAGTTGGTGGGACTTCCCCAGTCCGCCCTGGACGTGCTGCCCCGTCAGATTTCCGGTGGGCAGCGCCAGCGCGTCGCCATCGCCCGGGCCCTGACGCTGGAGCCTGACGTCATCATCGCGGACGAGCCCACCTCCGCCCTCGACGTGTCGGTCCGCGCGCAGGTGCTGAACCTGCTGAGCGATCTGAAGGAAAGACTTGGCCTCGGCCTGGTGTTCATCAGTCACGACATCAACACGGTGCGTTTCGTCTCGGATCGCATCGGCGTCATGTATTTCGGGAAATTGGTCGAAATGGGCCCCACCGACCAGATCTTCCATCATCCGAAGGACCCCTACACCGCCACACTGCTGTCCGCAGTGCCATCCCTGCTCCAGGAGCCATCAGCATGACCAAAGAATTCGTCGGTATCTACCCCCCAGTCGTCACCCCCTTCACCGCCGAGGGCGAGATTGATTTCGCCTCACTGGATCGCGTCGTGGACCATCTCATCGACGGCGGCATGCACGGACTGTTCGTCCTCGGCTCCACCGGTGAGGTGGCGTACCTGACGGATGACCAGCGTGAGAGTGTCGTGGCCGCCATTGCCGCCCGCACCGCCGGCCGCGTCCCGCTGCTGGTGGGCTGCATGGAGCAGACCGCTCCCCGCGTCATCCAGCAGGCACATCGCGCAGTGGCGGCAGGCGCCGCAGGCATCGTCGTCACAGCTCCCTTCTATGCGCTCAACTGCGTCTCGGAGATCGCCGATCACTTCCGCATGGTGGCCGCCGCCGTGGACGTACCCGTGTTCGCCTACGACGTTCCCGTCCGTCTGGGCGGCGTCAAGCTCGTCTCCGAAATGCTGGTTGCGCTCGGCACCGAGGGCGCCATCCAGGGCGTCAAGGACTCCTCAGGCAACGATGTCGAGTTCCGTCGCCTGGTGGCGCTGAACCGGGCCGCCGGCTCCCCCCTGAAGCTGTTCACGGGCCACGAGATGGTCAACGAGGCCATGATGCTCATCGGCGCCGACGGCATGGTTCCCGGCTTCGCCAACGTGGACCCGGCCCGTTACCGCGCACTGTGGGACGCCTGCGTCGACGGCAAGTGGGAGCACGCCGTCGCCATTCAGGAGGAGATCAACGCCGAGTTCCAGATCGTGTTCAAGCCCCAGGGCCGTGGTGGCGATGGCACCGGCGTCGGTGCGTTCAAGATCGCCATGAGCCTGCTGGGCGTCATCGACAGCCCCACCCAGCCACGACCGCTGGCGGACTTCACCGACGCGGACATCTCCGCTGTCCGTGACGTCCTGGTCAGCACGGGGCTGCTGTCATGACCAGCCTCGTCGACGATCTGGCCGGACGACTCGTGGTGTCCTGCCAGGCGTACCCGGGCGAGCCCATGCGCGACCCCCGCACCATGTCGCAGATGGCGCAGGCGTGCGTCACCGGCGGCGCGGCTGCCATCCGTGTGCAGGGGCTGGAGGACATCCGCGCCACAGCCGCCGCCATTGATGTTCCCGTCATCGGGCTCGTCAAGGAAGGTGAGCAGGGCGTCTACATCACCCCAACGCTGGAGTTGGCCATCGCCTGCGCAAACGCGGGGGCCAGGATCGTGGCCATCGACGGCACCTCCCGTCCACGCCCCGACGGCCTGACGTTTGCAGAAGTGGTCACCGGTCTGAAGGACAAGCATCCGGATGTGCTGGTGATGGCAGATTGCGGCTCCGTCCAGGACTGCGTTCGCTCCGAGGCTGACGGCGCAGACATCATCGGCACCACGCTCGGCGGCTACACCGGGGACCGGGTGAAGACCGTCGGCCCCGATTTCGACTTCGCCGAGCAGGCCATCAAGGCGTGCAGCAAGCCCGTGGTGGTGGAGGGCCGGGTACACACGCTCGAACACGCAGCGGCCGTGATGCGGCTCGGCGCCCACGCCGTCTGCGTCGGCACAGCCATCACGCACCCGAGCACGATCACGGGATGGTTCGCCGCCGCTGTGAAGGGCGCCTGAACTTCAACGTCCGCTGTTGAGAAGGTGTTGGTAGTCCAGCACTTTCTCAACAGTGACGGACAACCCGGTCTTCCTCAGATCAAATCCTTCATCGCCTGACCAATCGTGAAGTACTGGAAGTCGTATCCCGCTTTCTCTACCTTGTCCGAGGAGACATTGAACGAGTCGGTCACCACGACCGCCCGCTCACCCATGACAGCATGGAGAAGAAACTTTGGCGCGCGGAGCGTAACAGCCGTCCGTCCCATCTGCGCAGTGATTGCCTGGTTCAACTCTCGCTGACTCACCGGGTTCGGAGCCACTGCGTTGAACACGCCCTGCACGCTCGCATCCTCTGCCTCAAACATGATCATCCTGCACAGGTCATCCACGTGAATCCAGGAATACATCTGCGAGCCATTTCCGAACACCGGGCTCAGACGCATGCCGATCGGGCCCATGATCGCCTCCAGCACGCCACCGCTGCGCGACAGGACCAAGCCGATCCGGTTGATGGCCACACGCACGCCCATCTCGGTCCATGACGTCGCGGCAGCTTCCCATCCGGCACACAACTGGCCCATGAAACCCTCGTCGGCGTCATCCTCCTCGTGGAGCACCCGGCGCTGGTTGGGCTCGTAATATCCTTGCGCCGACGACGAGATCAGCGTCGAGACAGTGTGGGATGAACCAAGGAGATGACGTTTCAGCAGATTGAGCGTCTCGATCCGGCTCTCCCCCAATTCCTTCTTGCGTGCCTCGGACCAGCGACCTTCCGCGATGTGCGCGCCAGCGAGGTGGACGATGACATCCACACCGGCGAGGGCGTCAGGATCAACGTAATCCTGAGCGAGATTCCACACGAAGCTCTCAACGTGACCACCGGAGGTTCTCGAGCGGGACAGGTGTTTCACCCCGTGCCCCTCGGCCAACAACAACTCCGTCAACCGCCGCCCCACCAGTCCGGTGCCGCCGGTGATCAGAAACGTTTTCGCTGGACGCATGAGTGTGATTCCTTGATGGGTGTGAGGCGGTGGACCCTGCAGTTCATCTGTAGTTCTTGGACGAATCTAGCGTGCACCCACAATCCACCACCTGCGGCGCGGCATCCACGACGAGGGAGAGTGGGTGTTCAACAACATCGTTCTGTTCTCGTCTCGGTCCACCGCGGTCACCGAGTTTCCGGACTGGATCGTCAGATGCGCGTCGGCAGCGCCGTCACGTACTCCATTGCGGTCACTGACTGGTTAAGGGAAGTGACCAAGAGGAATCAATGCTGGGCCGCTCAAAATTTACTAAATAAAATATTCTTCCGGACCCGCCCCACCCCGCTGGCAACACCGAAAAGGCTCCCGCGAAGTGAGCGTCCGATACCCGGCCGCTACCCTGCGGGAGCCTTGTCGTTGTAGGTGTACATCTCATCAATCGACCATGATGCACTTGAGAATGTTGGAGTTGGATCCGCCTTCTTCCGACCAGCAGGCGTATCCACTTCCCAGCGTCTCGTAGGGGCCGTAGAGGAACCTCTTCGTCCCAGACAGTGCAATGGTGTGGCGGCTTGCGTCATATGTGAGCGCATGCGCCCAATCCGTGCCCTGCAGACCCCATCCGCCGTAGCCACGCTCCGCGAGCCCGAGGAAGCGGTCGTTTGGCTCCGTATCCTTCGCGAGGTACAGCGAGGTGTCCTTCTGACGCCACTGGACCCACGCGCCCTCTTCCTTGTTCATGGTAAGAATTGCGTAGTTCCGAAGGGTTGCCAGATAGCCCTTCAACTCTCCCGTGTCGATGTTGTGGCATTCCAATTTCTTATAACCAGCGGGCGCGGTTCCCATGATTCTTTCCCTTCCGAGATGTGGAAGATCTACCGGGAGGCCTCTCGGCTTTGGCTCCCACGCGATGGACCTCTAAATATACGCTCGAGACAATCTCTGTCAAGACTTTCGGCGAGCTCCATCGAATTCGTTTCCAAGCGGCTTTCGAGTTGCAGTATCGCGTCTGGTTCCTACGATTAGTAGTAGTTCGACTCCGTCGCGATTCAGCATCATTTCGATGTCGTCAGGCTAGAAGAGGCTGAGTGCTGCGGGTTCCGTCATCGCCAGGAAGAACATCCGGGCCAGGAAGAACACGGCGACCGCCAGCAGCAGGGCGATGACGGGCACCAGGACGCGCTGCCACTTCTTGAGGCGTGTACTGGGGACTTTCTGGGGCCCCCAGTCGCCGATGCGTGGCTGGGCGCGCATGGGGTTCTTGCCATTGAGGTTCAGATCGGAGAACACGCGCACGAAGCCGAGTCTAGCGACCCGCAAGGACTCCTCCGGTGAGCTTCTCAGCGCTCCAACTGCTCGTCGACAAGTTCGCCGGAGTGCCGCAGCTGCTCCAACTGGGGCATGATGTCCTGCTGCCGCCATCCGGCGAGGCCGCAGGAGGTTCCCAGCACCACGTTGCTGCGCAGGACATCAGGGTCGAGACCCATGGGGCGCAGGAACGTCAACAGACGCGTCACCAGCTCGTCGGCAGACTGCACCTGCACGCGGGAGCTGTCGACGAGACCGGCCACCAGCGATCGCCCATCGGCGAGCCACTGGCCCACGACGTCGCGCGAGCGCCCCGATTCGAACTGGCCGAGATCCAGCGACACCGCATTGAAATCCGCGCTTCGCGCCAGCCCCATCCACTCGCCCGCTGCGCAACAGTGCAGAATGGCGCTGGCGTCCAGAGCCGTGAACATTGCGAGCGAACCGGTCAGCTCCGGTGCGTGGACACGTCGATGTCGGGAAAATCCGCTGGCTGTGGGAACACGGCCCTCCGCGACGTCCACCACCATGGGTTCGTCGATCTGGACACGCAGGGTGGCATGGGGCAGGCGCGCAGCGAGGTCAGCGAGCAGGATGTCCACACCATCCACCAGTGCCTGTGCGAGTTCGCGTCGGGCGCCGTGATCGGCCAGTAGTCGGTCCCCGGTGGGCCTCTCCACGGAGGCGGCCAGCGTCCACGGTCCTGCGACAGCCACTTTGAGGACCCCGCGGAAGTCCTGGAGGAGCTCGGACACGTCATCGAGGTCGAAGCTCCACTGCGAAGTGGCGCGGCGATGGTCTGCGCCCGATCCGCTCGTGAGGCGCCAGCCCGCGGGCTGGAGGTCGAAGTCCAGGCCCCGGATGAGGCCGAGTGCGCGTCCCACCATGTGGGAGCCGACACCGCGATCGGGGAGTTCCGGCAGCGGTGTGATCTCCGGCAGGGCTTCGGTCATGGCGCCGAGCGCCCCGCGGAAGTCCGTCCCGGGTAGCGACCCGGCGGCAGTGACCCTCATCAGCGGGCGTCGTCGATGGTGGCGGAACCCACCACACGGTCGCCGTCGAAGACCACGACGCTCTGGCCGGGGGCGACGCCGGAAGCGTCGTCATCCAACTCCACCAAGAGTTCGCCGTTGGCAAGGGAGATGGTGGCGTCCATGGGGGTGCCGTGCGCGCGGTACTGCGCCTTGCCCCGCCACGGACCTTCGATGGGGCCCTGCGTCCAGGTGGGACGGATGCCACGCATGACGCGCACCCGCAGGTCCTCCCTGCCACCCACGACGACCGTGTTGTTGACCGGTTCGATGCGCAGGACGTAGCGCGGCTCACCATTGGGAGCTGGAATTTTGAGGTCGAGCCCCTTGCGCTGGCCCACGGTGAAGTTGTGGCTGCCGTGGTGCATCCCCAGCGTCACGCCCTCGGCGTTGACGATGTCGCCCGGCTCCTCCCCCAGGTAGCGGGACAGGAAGCCCTGGGTGTCGCCGTCGGGGATGAAGCAGATGTCATGGCTGTCCGGCTTCTTCGCCACGGCCAGCCCCAATCGTTCCGCCTCGGCTCGCACCTCGGTCTTGGGAGTTTCGGCCAGTGGGAACAGCGAGTGCCTCAGCTGCTTCTGCGACAGCACGCCCAGCACGTAGGACTGGTCCTTCTCGGGGTCAACGGCGCGGTGCAGTTCAGTGCCGTCCTCACCCTCGACGAGGCGCGCGTAGTGCCCGGTGGCCACGGCATCGAACCCGAGTGCCAGGCCACGCTCCAGCACTGCTGCGAACTTGATCTTCTCGTTGCACTTGAGGCAGGGGTTCGGGGTGCGACCGGCGCGATATTCCTCCACGAAGTCATCCACCACCTGCTCCTGGAACTCCGCTGCGAAATCCCACACGTAGAACGGGATGTCCAGCACGTCAGCGGCCCGACGCGCGTCGTGGGAGTCCTCCAGCGAGCAACACCCGCGGGCACCCGTGCGGTAGCTCTGCGGGTTTTTCGACAACGCCAGGTGCACACCCGTCACCTCGTGCCCGGCGGCCACCATGCGTGCAGCCGCCACCGCAGAATCAACTCCGCCGCTCATGGCTGCCAGTACCCGCACGTCCACACTCCCTTGACTTAAAAATCCTCGAAGCGATGCTACCTGTCCCCCACCGCGCTGAACGATTCCTCGATCTCGGCTAGAAGGCGTTGCGGGCCTGACGCACGGCGAGCGGCAGAACTTCCAGGAATCTGTCGACGTCCGCGTCCGTGGTGCTGTGCCCCGTGGAGAACCTGAGGGTGGCGGCCGCCTCGTCGGGGGTGCGGCCCATGGCCAGCAGCACCTCGCTGGGCTGGTGGACCCCCGCCCGGCACGCCGAACCCACGGAGGCGAAGACACCCCGCTGGTCGAGGAGGAACAGCACATCGTTGGCGCGCACGCCCCTGAACGTGACGTTGGTGATGTGGGGGGCGCTCTCCGCCAGATCACTGTTGACGTCCCCGTCCAGTTCCCTGCTGGCGGCCGTGATCTGCGCCTGCATCGCTGACAGTCTGGCGCTCTCCTCCGCCAGCCCGGCGGTCGCCTCGTGAGCTGCTGCGGCGAATGATGCTGCGAGCGCGACGGCGCCCGTGCCGGACCGGATGTCCCGTTCCTGCCCGCCACCCAACCCCACCATGGACGGAGCCACGGAACGCCGCACGAGGAGTGCACCGATCCCGACGGGGCCACCAGCCTTGTGCGCTGACAAGGTCATCATGTCCAGGCCGCTGCTGCGGAAGTCGATGGGGACGTGCCCGAGCGCCTGCACAGCGTCGGTGTGCAGCCATGCTCCCCGCGCCCGTGCTGCACGGCGAATGTCCTCCATCGGCTGGCAGATCCCCGTCTCGTTGTTGACCGCCATGATCGACACCACCCCGACGTCGGCATCGATCGCCGTGACTGCCGCCCCGACGTCGACGATCCCCTCCCGCGTCACCGGCAGCACTTCAGCGCCGCGCCCGGTCATGCCCAGCACTGCAGGGTGCTCGATGGCGGACACCAGGCAACGGACACGTCCCTCAGCCTGCCTGGCCGCCATGCCGCCGATGAGGGCGATGCTGTCGGCCTCGGAACCACCCGAGGTGAACACGACTTCGCTGGGGCTGGCCCCCACGGCCGAGGCCAGCATCTCCCGCGCCTCCTCCAGGGCACGCCGTGCCTGCTGACCTGCGACGTGGAGTGCTGAAGGATTGCCCACCACCGACAGATGACGGGTCAACGCCGCCATCGCCGAGGCCCTCATGGGCGAGGAGGCAGCGTGGTCAAGATAGGTGGCAAGACGCATGGTTCCCCCCACGCTAGCGCCACGCCGCTCGACGGGCAGTTCCGTCGTAAAAATGGCATACTGGATTGGTTGTGCAAACGCTTTCCCGATCACCTGAGGTAACCCCCATGAACTCGACACCCGACACGTCCATGCTCGGTGCCCGACTGGACGGCACGGGCGCACGCTTCGGTTTGTGGGCCCCTCGGGCCACCCTGGTGGAGTTGTCGCTGGTGGACGACCGGATGCGCCAGAGGAACGTCGACATGGAGCGCGGCGACAACGGCGTCTGGAGTGTTCACGTTCCCGAGGTGCAGGGCGGACAGCTGTACGGCTATCGCGTTCACGGCGCCTGGGAACCGTCGCAGGGCAGCCGCTTCAACCCTGCCCGGCTCCTGGTGGACCCCTACGCACGCGCCATCAGCGGTGGCGTGGACTTCCGCGGGCCCATCCTGGACCACGTGCCCGGTGATGACTACACCATCAACAAGACCGACTCCATCGGCGCCGTTCCCCTTTCCGTGGTGGTGCCGGACTCCCCACCGCCGACGCCCATCGCGAAACGCCACACCATGGCGGAGACCGTGATCCACGAGTTGCACGTCCGTGGGTTCACCAAGTCCCATCCCCTGGTGCCCGAACACCTCCGCGGCTCCTACGCCGGACTCGCCTACCCGGAGGTGATCGCCTACCTCAAGGACCTGGGCGTCACCGCCATCGAACTTCTACCCGTGCACCACTTCGTGTCCGAACCCTTCGTCGTGGCCAAGGGCATGCGCAACTACTGGGGCTACAACACGCTCGGTTTCTTCGCCCCGCACTCCTTCTACGCCACACGCGGCAACCGTGGCAGCCAGGTGGGCGAGTTCAAGGACATGGTTTCGGCACTGCACGAGGCGGGCATCGAGGTCATTCTCGACGTGGTCTACAACCACACTGCCGAGGGCGGCCACGCCGGACCCACCCTGTCGATGCGTGGCATTGACCACCACGCCTACTACCGGCTGACCAACGACAAGCGCAACGACTACGACGTCACCGGCTGTGGCAACTCCGTGGACACCTCCGAGCCCATGGTCGCCAGCCTGGTGCTGGATTCCCTCAAGTACTGGGTGGAGGAGATGGGCGTCGACGGCTTCCGGTTTGACCTCGCCACCACGCTGCTGCGGGACCAGAACCATCACGTGGTCCATGACCACCCCCTCAAGGTGGCGATCGACACCGACCCCGCCTTCAAGGACATCAAACTCATCGCGGAGCCCTGGGACGTGGGTCCCTACGGCTATCAGGTGGGCTCGTTCGGGCCACGCTGGTCCGAATGGAATGACCGGTTCCGCGACCATGTCCGCGACTTCTGGCGAGGCGCTGTACCGGGCGTGCAGGAACTGGCCACCCGGCTCTCGGGCTCCCCGGACATCTTCGACCGTGCCGGCCGCACCCCGCAGGCGAGTATCAACCTCGTCACGGCGCACGACGGTTTCACGATGCATGACCTGGTCAGCTACGACGTCAAGAAGAACCTTGCCAACGGCGAATCCAATCGTGACGGCACCGACAACAACCGGTCCTGGAACCACGGCTGGGAGGGCACCAACGACGATCCGGAGCTCAACGATCTGCGCGCACGGCAGGTGCTGAACCTGATGGCCACGCAGGTCCTTGCCCAGGGCACACCGATGCTGGTGGCGGGCGACGAGTTCGGGCGCACCCAGAACGGCAACAACAACGCCTACTGCCAGGACAACCCGCTCTCCTGGGTCAACTGGGACATCTCGCCCCGCTGGCAGAATGTGCGCGACCGCGTGACGACCCTGCTGGCGCTGCGCAAGTCACACCCGCTCCTGCGCAGCGACCGCTTCCTCTACCACAGCGAGGTCATGAACGCCCACGGTGAGAACCTGCGACGCGTCGACCTCACGTGGATGGATGGTGAGCAGGGGCAGATGGGCGAGGACGACTGGCACGACCAGTCCCGGCGCCTGCTGGGGATGTACAGCTCCGACAGCCGCGACGCATTCCTCACCTGGTTCCATTCGGGCGCCGAACCCATGTCCATCACCCTGCCGGGGATCCCGTGGGCCCGGGAGTACAGCATCTACTGGCACTCCGCCGAGCCGGACGAACTACCCACCGGCCCCCTGGAGCCGGGATCGCCACTGGTGATACCCGGCCGGTGCACCGTCGTCATGCGGGCAGAGGTTCCCACCACGGCAGCCGAACTGTTGAGCCTCGAGGCGGCTGCTTTGTACAGCATCGACGTCGAACCGAGCACCAAGATCTTCGGTTGAGCACCATGGACCAGCCTGAGGAGGACACACGGCCGAGCACAACCGCAGCCAGCCTCATCACCCCCGGTGAGCTGGCGACCACGCTGCGTGTGCTCGACCTGCTCAGCGACGCAGACCAGGAGGACCCTGACGTCGTTGCCGTTCGCCATGCCACCTCCAGCATGTTCAAGTCCTTCAAGAAGACGCGGCGCAGGACCAAGCGTGCCCGCATCGCGGATGCGGACAGGGCCGTCATCGCGGCCACGGCGACGGGTGCGCCCACGCGCATCGACGACGAGACGTCCGGCCACGAACTCTCCAGCGCCACCGACGCACCCATCGCGGGCGAACTCCTGGTGGCCCGTGCCTGCTACATCTGCAAGGAACCCCACACCCAGGTGGATGCCTTCTACCACCAGCTCTGTCCGCCGTGCGCAGCGCTCAACCACGCCAAGCGCAATGCCCGTACCGACCTGACCGGCAAACGTGCCCTGCTCACCGGTGGCCGCTCCAAAATCGGCATGTACATCGCGCTGCGACTGCTGCGCGACGGCGCGCACACCACCATCACCACCCGCTTCCCCCGGGACGCAGTGCGGCGGTTCTCCGCCATGCCGGACTCCGAGGACTGGCTGCACCGCCTACGCGTCGTCGGCATCGACCTTCGCGACCCGGCCAAGGTCATCGGTCTGGCCGACGAGGTCGCCGCACAGGGCCCACTCGACATCCTCATCAACAACGCGACGCAGACCGTGCGCCGCTCGCCCGGCGCCTATTCGGCGCTGGTGGAGGCCGAACTAACCTCCTTGCCCGACGGTGATCTGCCCGAAATCGTGAGCTTTGGACACACGAGTGACCAGCACCCGCTCGCGCTGGCGGCCTCGGTGACAGGTCACCCCATCCTGGCGGCCGCTGCAGGCGCCGGGACGCTCACTGCCGACGACCTCACCGCCCTGGCCATGGCACCGGGGTCGAGCTCACTGGCACGACTCGCTGCTGGCACCGCCATCGACGCCGGTGGACTGTTGCCCGACCTCCACCACGCCAACAGCTGGACCGACAAGGTGCAGGACGTCGACGCGTTGGAAATGCTCGAGGTGCAGTTGTGCAACACCACGGCGCCGTTCTTGCTCATCAGCCGTCTGCGGGCCTCGATGGCAGCCGCGCCGTCAGGCCGCAGCTACGTGGTGAACGTCTCCGCCATGGAGGGCGTGTTCGGGCGGGGCTACAAGGGGCCGGGACATCCGCACACCAACATGGCGAAGGCGGCCGTGAACATGCTCACCCGCACGAGCGCCCGCGAGATGACCGACGACGGCATCTACATGACGAGCGTCGACACCGGCTGGATCACCGATGAGCGCCCGCACCCCACCAAGGTGCGCCTGGCGCAGGAGGGGTTCCACGCACCGCTGGACCTCGTGGATGGCGCCGCCCGCGTGTACGACCCCATCGTGCGCGGTGAAGCCGGTGAGGAACTCTTCGGGGTCTTCCTCAAGGACTACAAGCCCTCCAGCTGGTAGCCGCCGGTAAGCCGCCTCTGGCATGGGGCCGCGCTCCGCATGAGCCCTGTCACGAGCCTCTCGGCCAGTCCCTGGGAGCGTCCGCGCCACCCTCGACGACGTCCTCACTCTCGCCCGCGGCATCTGTCCAGCTGTCGTTGGGCCGGTAGCCAAGTTCCAGCATCGTGTTGGTGAGGTCCCAACGGCGGTTGGGATTGTCCGAGATGGCGTAGTACAGCCCGAAGGTGACGTCGGCCTCGATGGCGCGGCGAAACACCTGCTCGGCGTCGTCGTCGCTCAGCCACATGGCGTGCAGCACGTCCTGCTCCACTTCCATGGGATCCGACGCGTACCAGCCGATGCGGAGCGAGATGAAGTCGATGCCGTGCTCGTCGTGGTAGAAGCGGCCGAGTGCCTCGCCGAAGATCTTGGACACACCGTAGAGGGAGTCACCGCGCGGCAGATGGTGTGGGTAGACGGGCCACTCGCCCAGCCGGTCGTACATGCCCATCGCGTGGTTGGACGACGCGAACACGAACCGTCGGACACCCGCCTGCCGTGAAGCCTCCAGCACGTTGCGGAAACCGATGATGTTGGCCTCCAGCACGTCCTCCCACGTTGAGGTGGGCGACGCCGAACCAGCCAGGTGCAACACGGTGTCGACGCCCTCCATCAGGGCAAGCACGTCGTCGAAGTCGCTCAGGTCCGCCTTGCGGAGCTCTCGTTCCTCCACCTCGGTGCGGGGCGTCCTCCCCTGCAGCACGAGATCATAGGAATCGGCCAGCCGCTCCTCGAGCAGCTGGCCGATTCCGCCTGTTGCCCCTGTGAGGAGCACCTTGCGTCGTTGTGGGGCAGTCATGCCCCCATGATTGACCCCGTCCGGGGGCGGGGTCAACGGGTATCAGCCACTGACCACCGCAGCCAGACCCATTTCCGAATCGCTGGCGAGCAGCGCATGGGAGGGAACGGCGCGCGCGAGGCACCCGATCCGGCCGGAGTAGCGCGCGGGGATGCTTGCTTCGAACCGCGTGATGCCGTCGGCCTCCCGGGTGGGGGTCGTGGCGTACTTGCGGATGTTGTGCAGCTTGTCCTCGTTGTCGACGTGACCGAAGATGAGCTGGACGGCGACATCGTCGGCCGACAGCTTGCCGAGCTTGACGTCGACGGTGATCTCGAGCTGATCGCCCGATGCCACCCGTCCGGTCACGTTGGTGTCGAGAGCGAGCACGCTGAGGGAGTCCCAGTCGCGGCGGATGCGCTCCTTCCACTGGGCCAGCGCGTTCGCCTGGGAGTCGTCCCGCAGCGCAGCCGAGGAGGCGGCAGCCGGGGCGTACATCTCGGTGACGTAGTCGCGAACCATGCGGGAGGCCAGGACCTCGGGTCCGAGGTCGCTGATGGTGTCACGCATCATCTTGAGCCACGCCTGGGGGTTCCCGTGGGTGTCCAGGGTGTAGAACTTCGGGATGATCTCGTTCTCGATGATGCTGTAGAAGTACTCAGCTTCGGCGCGGTCGCGCTCGGTCTGGTCGGCGATGCCCTCCATGGAGGGAATCTCCCAGCCGAACTCGGGCGCGTACAGCTCGTCCCACCAGCCATCCTTGATGGACAGGTTGCCGGCGCCGTTCAGCGACGCCTTCATGCCGGAGGTGCCACACGCCTCGTACGGACGCAGCGGGTTGTTGACCCACACGTCGCAGCCCGGGTACAGGGGACGGGCCAGTGACATGTCGTAGTCGGGCAGGAACACCAGCTTGCCGCGCACGTCCTCCTGGTCGGAGAACTTCACCATTTCCTGGATCAGCGACTTGCCAATGTTGTCGGCGGGGTGCGCCTTGCCGGCGATCACGATCTGGATGGGCGTCTGCGGGTGGTTCAGGAGACGCTTGAGCCGCGCAGGGTCCGTCAGCATGAGCGTCAGGCGCTTGTAGGAGGCTCCGCGACGTGCGAAACCGAGCGTCAGGACGCGCGGGTTCAGGGCATCGGCGGTCCAGTCGTCGGGGATCCCCCGCACCTTGCAGGACTCCGCCAGGCGGCCACGAGCCATCTGGATCATGGAACCGCGCAGCTTGCGCTTCAGGCTCCACAGGGTCTCGTCATCGACCCGCTGGATGGCGGACCAGTCGTAGCCGTCGATGACGGTGTCCGAGTCGTCCGTGTGGGCCTCCAGCATTTCCAGGAGTTCCGGATGGATCCAGGTGCGGTGGTGGACGCCGTTGGTGACCGACGTGATGGGCACCTCGGTCTCGTCGAAGTCGGGCCAGAGGCCGTTGAACATCTCGCGTGAGACGGCGCCGTGCAGCTTGGACACACCGTTGGCGCGCTGCCCGAGGCGCAGTCCGAGGACGGCCATGTTGAACCGGTTGTGGTCGCCGCCCTCATAGGTCTCGCTGCCGAAGTCCAGGATGCGCTGAAGCGGCAGTCCGGGGCAGAAGTCGGAGAACTGGCGCTCGATGAGCGAGCGGTCGAACCGGTCGATGCCGGCGGGCACCGGGGTGTGGGTGGTGAAGACCGTCCCTGCCCGCGTCAGTTCGACGGCGCAGTTGAGGTCGTGGCCATCGGCCAGGTACTCGCGGATGCGCTCGAAGCCGAGGAAGCCGGCGTGGCCCTCGTTGCAGTGGTAGACATCCGGGGTCCCGTGACCCGTCACGCGGCAGTACTCGCGGAGCGCACGAACGCCACCGATGCCCAGCAGCACTTCCTGTGCCAGACGGTGCTCGGTGCCGCCACCGTAGAGACGGTCGGTGATGTTGCGCGCTTCCGGATCGTTGTCCTCGCGGTCCGTGTCGAGCATCAACAGGGGGATGCGGCCGACGGAGGCCACCCAGATCCAGGCGTGGACGGCTCGTCCGGAGACGTCCACGGAGATCGTGATGGGTTCGTCGTCCTCGTCCAGCAGTCGACGCACCGGCAGGTCGCTCGACGACAGGACGGGGTAGCGCTCCTGCTGCCAGCCGGCGGCGTTGAGCGACTGGCGGAAGTAGCCGTGGCGGTACAGGAGGCCGATGCCCACCAGTGGCAGGCCCAGATCGGAGGCTGCCTTCAGGTGGTCGCCGGCGAGGATGCCGAGTCCACCGGAGTACTGGGGCAGCGTCTGCGAGACGCCGAACTCTGCGGAGAAGTAACCAATGGCGGAGGGCAGGTCCTTGCCCTTTGCCGCCTGGTTCTGGAACCAGAGATCGGCCGTGAGGTAGTTCCGGAGATCCTCGTGAAGGAGCTCAACCCGGCGAACGAACACCTTGTCCGCGGCGAGTTGCTGCATCCGCTCCACCGACACGCCGGTCAGGAGCTTGACGGGATCCTCGGACACGGCTTCCCACAACTGCGGATCGATCGCACGGAACAAGTCCCGTGTCGGCTGGTGCCAGGACCAGCGCAGGTTGTGGGCCAAGGCCTCGAGGGAATGGATTTTTTCAGGGAGCACCGGCTGAACGGTGAATCGACGATATGCACGCACGGCCCACAAACTACCCTGTCCTTCTTCCGGGACAGAATCGAGGCCCGATAGGGTGACCGATGTGAACTCTTTGCCCAGCTCGCCCCACCCGTCGCGACTTCACCACACTCCGGGCGGCTTCGGCCGCATCCCGGTGAGTGATGTCCAACCCGTCCTCTCCGATGGCGCCTACCCCGTGAAGGCTGTTGCCCACGAACGGCTGAAGGTCAGCGCCAAGGTTTTTCGTGAGGGACACGACGCCGTGAATGCGTCCGTCATCCTCACCGCCCCGCATGGCAGTCAACGACGCGTGGACATGCGTCGGATTGGCCCCGAGGGCCTCGACATGTGGGAGGCCGCCATCCGCATGGCCTCGGAGGGCGACTGGACCTTCAGGGTGGAGGGTTGGTCCGACCCGTGGGCCACGTGGCAGCACCATGCCGAGGCGAAGCTGCCGCTGAGCATGGATCTGGACCTCATCTGCCAGGAGGGCCGCGAAGTGATCGGCCGCGCAGCCGCCAACGCAACGCAGCAGAGGGTGACGAGCGCGGCACACCTGCTGGAGGCCGTCATCGAGTCGCTGCGTCCCGAGACGCCGGCTGACGAATTGCTCGACCTCATCTGTTCCCGTCCCGTCGAGCGGGCCATGGCCCGCTTCGGACCGCGGGAGCTGGTCACCGGCACCAGGGAGTACCCCATCCGGGTGGAGCGTCGACGCGCGCTGTTCTCCTCGTGGTACGAGTTCTTCCCCCGTTCCCAGGGGGCGTGGCAGGACGAGCACGGCACATGGCACTCCGGCACCTTCGACTCGTCACACGAACGGCTCGAAGCCGCGGCTGCCATGGGATTCAACGTGGTGTACATGCCCCCGATCCATCCCATCGGCGTGGCCTTCCGCAAGGGTTCCAACAACACGCTGACACCGGGCGAGGGTGAACCCGGTTCACCGTGGGCCATCGGATCAGCCGAGGGCGGCCACGACGCCATCCACCCCGATCTCGGAGACCTCGAGTCCTTCGACCGCTTCATGGGCAAGGCCAAGTCGCTCGGTCTGGAGGTGGCTCTCGATCTCGCCCTGCAGTGCTCGCCGGACCACCCGTGGGTGGCGGAGCATCCCGAGTGGTTCACCACGCGGCTGGACGGCACGATCGCGTACGCCGAGAACCCGCCGAAGAAGTACCAGGACATCTACCCGGTCAATTTCGACAACGACCCGTCGGGCATCTACCACGAGGTGCTGCGGATCGTGCACTTCTGGATCGATCGCGGAGTCACGATCTTCCGCGTCGACAACCCCCACACCAAGCCCGTGGAGTTCTGGGACTGGCTGTTGGAGCGTGTGCACGAGACCAATCCGGGCATCATCTTCCTCGCAGAGGCCTTCACCCGGCCCGCGATGATGGGTGCGCTGGGCACGGTCGGCTTCCAGCAGTCCTACACCTACTTCACCTGGCGGGTCGAGAAGTGGGAACTGACGGAGTACCTCACGGAACTCTCCGGCGCGTCGGCGGACTTCTACCGCCCCAACTTCTTCGTCAACACCCCCGACATCAACCCGTTCCACCTGCAGTCCGGCAACCCGGCCATCTTCGCCATCCGGGCCATCCTGGCCGCGACGATGTCTCCCACCTGGGGTGTGTACTCCGGGTTCGAGCTCTTCGAGCACGAGGCACTGGCACCGGGCCGCGAGGAGTACCTGGACTCCGAGAAGTTCGAGTACCGGCCGCGCGACTACAACGCCGAGCCGAACCTCAACATGCTGATCGGGCAGCTCAATGCCATCCGGGACCGCCACCCGGCGCTGCAGCAGCTCCGCAATGTCACGTTCCACCACGTCCCCAATGACAGGATCATCGCGTTCTCCAAGCAGGATGGCGACGACACGGTCGTGGTCGTGACCTCCCTTGATCCCGACAACACGGTGGAGTCGGAGCTCTACCTCGACTTCGCGTCGCTCGGTTTCCAGCCCGGCAGGGGCATCCGCGCCGTCGACGAGCTGACGGGACAGGAATTCGTCTGGGGTGAGCGCAACTACGTGCGGCTCTACCCGGGTCAGCCCGCCCACATCGTCCATCTACTGGGCCACTGATGGGGTCCGCGCACGTGGACGACCTCACCCATGCCCTCTGGGACCTCGCCCAGGGAGCGCGCTGGTTCGCCGGGCGCTCCCGCGGCGGCAGCGCGGAGGGCGTGAGCCTCGGAGAATGGTTGATGCCACCCTCCAACGGTGCGGGACTTCGCAGCGCCGTCCTGGACGTGGTGTTCGCCTCCGGGGAACGGGAGCGCTACCACGTGCCACTGGTGTACCGCCCCGTGGCGGAAGCGGTCGCGCCCGAACTGACGCGGACGGAGATCGACGGGGTGCTCCACAGCGTTGGAGAACTCTGCGATGACCCGGCGGCGGCCGGACTTCTCCTCGAACTGCTCGCCAGCGACGCCCCGGGCTTCGAACGCTGGGGCGACGTCCCGGTTGGTCTTCCGGCCCGCAGGTTCACGGGCGAGCAGTCCAACACCTCCCTGTTCTTCGGCGACAAACTCGTCTGCAAGGTGTTTCGCCGTCTTGAGGACGGACCGAACGTGGATGTGGAGCTGCACAGGGCGCTGGCGGGCACGGGCGCCGTCGCCGAAATCCATGGCGCATGGCGGCAGGGGCAGACAGACCTGGCCATCTTCACCGAAGCGCTCCCCCAGCCACTCGACGGCTACGACCTGGCCTGCAAGCATGCGAGGGAGGCGACCAGCTTCGCCGACCATGCGCGATCACTGGGGTCCACCCTCGCGCGCGTCCACCGCACGCTCGCCGACGAACTCGGCAGCACCACGGCTGATGCCGGCGCATTGACCCGGGTCTTCGACCAGCGCTTCGACGCTGCAGCCGCCGAGGTCCCCGAGGTGGAGCCCTACCGCAATGCCGTGCGCCGGACCTGGGACGCGCTGCCCACAACGTTTGCCACCCAGCGAATCCACGGCGACTGCCACCTCGGTCAGGTGCTGCTGTCGGCGGGTGAGTGGCGCTACGTGGACTTCGAGGGCGAACCGCTGAAGACACTGGAGGAGCGGCGCCAGAGCGACTCCCGGTGGCGCGACGTCGCTGGCATGTTGCGCTCCTTCGATTACGCCGCCGCTGCTGGAGAGGCCAGCCCGGACTGGTTGTCCGAGTGCCGTGCGGCGTTCCTCGAGGGCTACGGATCCCCCGAAGGCGACGTCCAGGGGCTGCTCGATGCCTTCGAGGCCGACAAAGCGGTCTACGAAGTCATCTACGAACGACGCAACCGACCACAACTGATGCAAGTACCGATAGATTCACTGAACCGATTGGCAGGAGAAACACGATGACGCACGACCAGTTCGGCGGACTGACCGGCACTGACCTCCAAGGCTTCCACCAGGGAGGCGACACCGAACTCTGGAAGAGGCTCGGGAGCTTCGTCGCGACCGTGGAAGGTGATGATGGACCCGTCTCCGGCGTCCGGTTCGCGGTGTGGGCGCCCAATGCCCAGCGTGTTCAGGTCACGGGTGACTTCAACGGCTGGGATGCCCAGGACATGTCCCTGATCCCCGGCACGGGGGTGTGGGGCGGGTTCGTTCCCGGCATCGGCGAGGACGCGCTCTACAAGTACCGCATCCAGGGTGTCCATGGTGGCTGGCAGGAGAAGGTCGACCCCATGGCTCGCTTCAGCGAGCAGGCGCCCACCAACGCGAGCATCGTCTACGAATCCAAGTTCGTCTGGTCGGATGACGAATGGATCGCCCGCCGCGAGAAGAGCCGTGCCCACGCCGAACCCCTCAGCATCTACGAACTCCACCTCGGTGGATGGCGTCCGGGCAAGTCCTACCGCGAACTCGCCGACGAGCTGGTGGAGTACATCTCGTGGCAGGGCTACACGCACGTGGAACTGATGCCGGTCGCGGAGCATCCCTTCGCACCCTCCTGGGGCTACCAGGTGACGGGATACTTCTCCCCCACCAGCCGCTTCGGCAAGCCCGACGACTTCCGCTACCTGGTGGATCGCCTGCACGGGGCAAACATCGGGGTCATCCTCGATTGGGTCCCAGGACACTTCCCCAAGGACGACTGGGCGCTGGGTCGTTTCGACGGCACCGCACTGTACGAGCACGCGGACCCCCGCCAGGGTGAGCACCGCGACTGGGGCACCTACATCTTCAACTACGGCCGCAACGAGGTGAAGAGCTTCCTGATCTCCAACGCGCTGTACTGGATCAACGAGTTCCACATCGACGGGCTCCGCGTGGACGCCGTCGCCTCCATGATCTACCTCGACTACTCCCGCGAGGAGGGCGAGTGGGTGCCGAACGAGTTCGGCGGACGCGAGAACCTCGAGGCAATCGACTTCCTGCGCTGGGTGAACCTCCACCTCTACGAGCGCCACCCCGGTGTTCTCATGATTGCCGAGGAGTCCACGAGCTTCCCGGGCGTCACCAAGCCGGTGCACGACGGCGGACTCGGCTTCGGCTTCAAGTGGAACATGGGGTGGATGAACGACTCCCTCCGCTACCTGGAACTGGACCCCGTCTACCGCCAGTACGAGCACAACCTCATCACCTTCGCGATGGTCTACGCGTACTCGGAGAACTTCATCCTGCCGATCAGCCACGACGAGGTCGTGCACGGCAAGGGGTCGATGATCGACAAGGTGCCCCAGGACGACTGGAGGAAGTTCGCCACGCTGCGCGCCTTCTACTCCTTCATGTGGAGCTTTCCGGGCAAGCAGCTGGTCTTCATGGGCAGCGAGTTCGGTTCCCGTCCCGAGTTCAACGAGGCCACGGGTCTCGAGTGGTGGGTCAGCGACCTGTGGGGCCACCGCGGCCTGCAGCAGCTCTTCCGCGACCTGAACTCCCTGTACAAGGACAATGCGGCGCTGTTCGAGCTGGACAACTCCCCCGAGGGATTCACGTGGATCCGGGGCGACGACGCAGCGCGCAACACGCTGAGCTGGGTCCGTCACGACTCGCAGGGCAACCACGTCGCGTGCATCACGAACTTCTCCCCCGAACCGCTGACTGACATGTCCATCGGACTGCCGTTGGCCGGTGACTGGGCAGAGATCCTGAACACCGATGCCGGTGTCTACGACGGCAGCGGCGAGTTCGGGAACCTGGGCCAGGTCACCGCGCGACAGCAGCCCTGGGGCCACTTCCCGGCCCAGGCCAACGTCACGGTGCCACCCCTGAGTTCCGTCTGGCTGCGGCGACAGGCCTCGTCTGACGCCTCGTGAGTGAATTCAGCGTCCAGATCGAGATCGCGGGTGACGTCGGCATGCTGCGCTGGAAAGAGCAGCGTGTCGACGCCGAGACCCTGGAGAAGGCCGTGAGCCTGGCGGCGGACGATGCCATCATCGCCCACGACCTGCGGCGTCTCCAGGTGGATCTGCCGGCCAACGACATCATCGCCCGGCATGCTCTGCAGCGGTGCGGCTTCCGGCTCGAGGGGAGGCTTCGCTCGGCCCAGCGCGTGGCCAACGACGACCTGGTGGACGTGCTGATCTACGCGAGGCTCGCCCTGGACCCGGTGTACGGCCCGCACGGATTCTCCGGCGTCATGGACTCCGTACTACCCATGAAGCGGATGATCGGTCACGCCGTGTTCCGCGATCCCCGGGGCAGGGTGCTGCTGACCGAGACCCGCTACAAGGAGGACTGGGAACTCCCGGGTGGCATCGTCGAGGCCGGCGAGTCCCCGCGGATCGGCGCCGAGCGCGAAGTGCTGGAGGAGATCGGCCTGGCCGTGACCTTCGGGAATGCCGCGCTCATCGACTGGATGCCTCCCTACCTCGGATGGTCCGACGCCATCGAGTTCATCTTCGACGGTGGAACCCTGGACGAGGACGTGGCTTCCGGGATCGTCGCGACGGACCCGCGGGAACTCGTGGCTGTGCACTGGGTGGCTCCCGAGGACCTCGACGAACGCGTCACGGAGCTCTCGGCACGGCGCATCCGACTGCTGTTGACCGGATGGACGGGCATGACGGAGGATGGCCACCCTCTCTGACTCAGCGAGCAGTGGGGCGCCGCGTCAGCCCGGGACGGCTTCCACGATGTTCTCACTCAGGTATCCGAACAACCAGACCGAGAACAGCGTGAGCAGCACGACGGAAACCATGATGGCAAGGATGATCAGGATCCTTCGTAGCGTCATGTGATGATCCTAGGCCCATGACTCGCTATGCTGCTGCCCGGGCGCGACGGCGTCCCGACGCCCACCGCACCGACATCCCCCAGGGAGTTCTCCATGTCCGATCCGTACAACGCCCCGAACCAGCCGGGCGGCTACCAGCCCAACTACAACCTGAACCCGGGTCAGATGCGTGGCCAGCAGCTTGCGCAGACGTCGATGATCTTCGGCATCATCTCGTTGTTCGCCCTCGGCATCATCCTTGGTCCGATCGCCATCGTGAAGGCCAAGCGCGCCGAGGAGGCGGGCGGCGACGCCAAGGTGGGCAGGATCACGGGCTGGATCGGCACCATCCTGGGCGCTCTCTGGCTCATCGGCGTCGTCATCTACGTGATCGCGCTCATCGGCGCCATCGGATCGATGAACTACTGAGTCCGACGCCACACCATGTCCTGAGAAAGGGCCGGAACCCACGTGGGTTCCGGCCCTTCGCTCTTCCTACGGGCCACCGCCAGCAGGCGGCAGCCTCAGAAGAGGACTGAGGACAGACGTCGCCGAGCCTTGATGACCGCCGGATCGGTCCGGCCGACCACCTCAAAGAGTTCCAGGATGCGCAGACGCACGGTTTCGCGCTCGTCTGCACCCAGCTCGGACGCAAGACCGAGCAATCGGTCGAAGGCCTGCTCGGATGCCCCCTGGATGATTTCAAGGTCGGCGGCAGCGAGCTGGGCAGCCACGTCGTTCGGCTTCGCCGAAGCGTCTGCCACCACGGTGGCCGGGTCGAACGTGGCACTGCGTGCCAGCAGGCCCGCTTGCGCACGACCGGCAATCACCTCGGGATCGTGCGGTGTTGCCGTGATCAGCTTGTCGAACTCTGACACGGCCAGCTCGTAGTCACCAGCCTGGAGCGCCGCATCGGCAGCCTCGAAGCGCGGATCAACAGCAGCCTCGGCCTCCCCCTCGACCTCCTGTGAGCCGGCCTGGGCGCGTCCCGTGATGCCGTTGGCCACCGCCAGCTGAGCAACCTGGTCCAGCAGCGCGGCAATCTCCTCGCGAGAGCGGGTGCCCTGGAACAGTGGGGCGAGTTGGCCCGAGATCAGCGCCACCACCGTGGGCACGGCCGAGACCTGCAACGCCTGGGCCAGGCGCGGCTCCGCCTCCACGTCGACGCGCGCCAGCAGGTAGCGTCCCTCCCCTGCGTTCACCAGTTCCGCCAGGTCCTGCGACAGAGCCGGTCCCCCGGTGTCGCGTGCCGAGTGGAACTCGACGATGACGGGGTGCTTCATCGACAGCGTCGCGAGGTCCTGGAAGTCCGCTTCCCCCACCTCCACGACATATCCGCCGGCCGCGGGCGCAGCGGGTGATGTCAGGGATGAGAGGTCAACGGCACCGGGCCGCGAGAAGTTCGGGTCAGTCATGTGTTCCATCTTGGCCGCACAGGGCTCCCGCTTCAACCGGGCCGTCCCGCCGCCACCCCGTCCCCGGCAAAACCAGTCCTCTGGTGGAACTCGGTGCGGCAGCAAGCAGGTGGTGGAAGGATGATGCCATGGCTCACCCGCGCGCCGGACAACCGGCACAAGAATCCGATCTCGTTGACGTCGACGCCCTTCTGGCGGCGTACCACGACCTGACTCCCGATCCCTCCGATCCTGACCAGCAAGTGGTCTTCGGCACCTCCGGGCATCGTGGCTCCAGCTTCGACGTGGCCTTCAACGATCTTCACATCGCCGCCACGACGCAGGCAATCGTGGAGTACCGGGCCCAGCAGGGCACCGCTGGCCCGCTGTTCATCGGCAAGGACACCCACGCCCTCTCGGAACCGGCCTGGCGGACAGCCATCGAGGTACTGGTGGCCAACGACGTGGACGTGCGCGCCGAACGCGAAGACGAATACACCCCCACTCCGGCGGTGTCGCGCGCCATCATCCGCCACAACCGGGCTTCCGGTGGCCCCCATGCCGATGGCATCGTCGTCACGCCGTCACACAACCCGCCGAGGGATGGCGGATTCAAGTACAACCCGCCCACCGGCGGCCCGGCAGACACCGACGCCACGAGCTGGATCGCTGCCCGGGCCAATGACCTCATGGCGAGCCCCGGTGGCATCCGCCGCCGCTCGTACGAATCGATCGCGGCCAATGTCGTGCGCTACGACTACAAGACCCCCTACTGCGCCGAACTCACCAGCGTCCTCGACATCGACGCCATCGCAGCCTCCGGCGTCCGCATCGGCGCCGACCCACTGGGCGGCGCCTCCGTGCAGTACTGGGCCCACATCGCCGAGACCTCCGGCATGGACCTGAG
The DNA here is from genome assembly GCA_030537675.1 of Propionibacteriaceae bacterium. GTDB lineage: Bacteria > Actinomycetota > Actinomycetes > Propionibacteriales > Propionibacteriaceae > Arachnia. The sequence goes on from JAUNVL010000004.1 coordinate 51,560, forward strand.
CGTCATCAACCCGAAGGTCGATCCCACCTGGCGTTTCATGACGCTCGACACCGACGGCAAGATCCGCATGGACTGCTCGTCACCCAATGCCATGGCCTCCCTGATCGCCAACCGGAGTTCCTACGACATCTCCACCGGCAACGACGCGGATTCGGACCGGCACGGCATCGTCACACCCGATGCAGGTCTGATGAACCCCAATGCTTTCCTGGCCGTGGCCATCCAGTACCTGTTCGGGCACCGGGAGCAGTGGTCCGCTGACGCGGGGATCGGCAAGACGCTCGTGTCGTCGTCGCTGATCGACAAGGTGGCCAAGAAGCTCGGGCGACGCCTCGTGGAGGTCCCCGTCGGCTTCAAGTGGTTCGTGCCCGGACTCCAGGATGGGTCCATCGGCTTCGGCGGTGAGGAGTCTGCAGGCGCCTCGTTCCTGGAGCGCACGGGCGCCACGTGGACCACCGACAAGGACGGCATGCTGATGGCCCTGTTGGCCAGTGAGATCCTCGCCGTCACGGGTTCCTCCCCCAGCGAGCACTACGCCGCGCTGGAGGCCGAGTTCGGCAAGTCTTATTACGCGCGCGTCGACGCCGAGGCCAGCCGCGACCAGAAGGCCCGTTTGTCGAAGTTGGGGGCGAGCGACGTCACCGCGACAGAACTCGCGGGTGAACCGATCACCGCCATTCTCACGGAGGCACCCGGCAACGGCGCGGCCATCGGTGGGGTGAAGGTGACCACCGACAACTCATGGTTCGCGGCCAGGCCGTCCGGCACGGAGGACAAGTACAAGATCTACGCCGAGTCCCTCAAGGATGCGGCGCACCTGTCCGAGGTCCAGGAGCAGGCGAAGGCGCTGGTGGATCGCGCGCTGGGCTGACCGACGAAGAACGTCTCCCGGGCGGCTACTGACTGAAGGTGGCGGGGCGCAGGCCCGCCCGGGAGATCGTTCGCTGGATGATGAGGTCACGCTCGGCAGGTTCGCCGACGTAGCGAATGATTTTCAGTCCCTGGTCCTGGGCAGCGGACTCGAAGATGAAGTGTCCGTAGCGGCACAACTGTCCGGACAGCGTCTGCGACATGGAGATGTCCAGGATTCGTGCCAGTGGCACCGTCGCCAGGTGCTGGTTGAAGATGCCGTTGACCCGGAAGACGCGCATGTTGGTGATGACGAAACGGTCCATGTAGGCCACGTGGCACTTCCACATCGACACCGTGAGCATCACGAGTCCCACGATGAGGGGCAACCAGAAGAAGTCGCCGAACTTCACCATGAGGATGAACACGGGAATGCTCAGCGTCATGAGCACGTACCACCAGACCGTCGCAGCCCAGTGCTTGGTGACCTCTTCGACCACGAACTCGCCCTCATCAGCGATGAGGTGCCGATGGATTTGGGGTTCCAGTAACCGACTGACAAAGCCCATGCGATCACGCCCTCCAGCTGTGGGCTATTCGACCAGGGCCGTGAAGAACGTACCGAGGGATTCAAAGGCACCGAAGAACGTCTTCACCGCTTCCGCTGCCGCCTCGGGTCGAGTGAACAGGTAGAACACCACGAAGGCAGCAACCAGCAAGATGAGGATCTTCTTGATCCAGCCCATCAACACGCCTCCTAGTGACATGACCGACAACACGGGTCACGGCCCCAGTCTGCACGATGACACGAGTCATAGCCACATCAACGCGCCGCAACGCCCCGACTATTCCTACCCCATCCGGAGCGGAGCAATGCCTTGTGGGATGCTGGGACACATGGACAACCAAGATCTTTTCATCTGTATCGACCACGTCGGACTCGCCGTCCCGGACCTCGATGAGGCCGTCAAGTTCCACACCGAGGTCTTCGGCTGGCGTGAACTCCACCGCGAGGTCAACGAGGAGCAGGGTGTCGCCGAGGCCATGATGGGCACCGGCGAACAGGGCGAGGAAAACGCCAAGATCCAGCTTCTCGCGCCGCTGCGCGAGGACTCCGCCATCGGCAAGTTCATCACGAAGAATGGCCAGGGAATCCAGCAGCTCGCATACCGCGTGCGCGACATCGACGAGGCCAGCCGCGTTCTGCGCGAGCGTGGCATGCGTCTGCTGTACCCGGAGCCCAAGCGGGGCACCGCCAACAGCCGCATCAACTTCGTGCACCCGAAGGACGCGCGTGGCGTGCTTCTGGAACTGGTGGAGCCGGCCGCTGAGGAAACCAACTGAGGCAACTCCAGCTGAAAGCTCGGGATGGGGGCAGTGCGACGAGAGTCGCCCTGCCCCCATTTTGCGTCCCGCAAACGATAAGCTCGCGTCAGGCACAAAGACGGGACGAAGGGTAGGCAAATCGTGACCAATCCACGCGATGACTGGGACGACGAGGACGCTGTGACGGGGCTGAGCCTCTTTGACGAGAAGGCTTCAGCAGCCGGGAACTTCCCCCACTCCATGCGGGGATATGACCGTCAAGCAGTCGACGGATATGTCCGCGAGGTCGAACAGAAGGTCAATGAGCTGAAGATGCGCCTACGTGAGCGCAATCAGCACCTTGCCCACGTCCAGGTGGAGTCCGGCACCACCGATTTCACCCGTCTGGGCGCGCACGCCAAACAACTGCTGCAGGCCGCTGAGGCCCAGGCGGCGGAACTGGTGCGCCAGGGTGAGACGGAATCCGACCGCATCCGGAACGAGGGCCGCCGCAGTGCTGCAGCCATGCGCGAATCCGCGCAGCGCGAGGCCGACGACGTCCGCCTCAGCGGGCTGTCCGGACTGCGCAAGCTGCGTCAGGAACAGGCCGAGGCCGGCGAGGCCGCCCTGCAGGCAGCACGCAACGAGGCAGAACTCGCTGCAGCCGAGGCCACCGCCTCCGCGCGGCACATCCTCGACGAGGCTGCTGGCCGTGCTGAAGCGCTGCACCTGCGGTCCGAGGCCGAGGCTGCGGCACTGCGGGCGCAGGCGGAGACCACCGCCACACAGACGGTTCTGCAGGCCAATCAACAGGCCGAGCAGGTACTGCTCGAATCCCAGGAGGACGCGCGCGCGCTGGAGGAGGCGATCTCGCAACAGCTGGAGTCTGCTTCCACCAACCACGACGAAGCCACCGCACAACTGCTGGCGGCACGCCAGGAAGCCGTGGACATCCGGGCGCGCGCACTGAACTTCGCGGAGGAGACGCGCATGGCGGCCACGCGCGAGGCTGAGCAGACCATGGCAGCCATGCGCAATCGTCTCAGCGATGACGAAAGTCGGCTCGAGGAGCAGATCGCCTGGCGCAAGGAGCAGCTGGAACGAGAGATCGCCGCACTCACAGCGCGTCGGACGGCAATGGTTGCTGCCATGCAGAACATGAGGGAGATCGCTGAGGAATCGGTCCCAGAGACCGAGGAGACCACGGTCATCGCCCGCCCCAACGAGGACGTCAGTGGCCGTTCCGACTGACCCACGTCCCGACGAACCCCTGGATGATCCACATTTCAGCGACGACATCGTCGTGGCCGAGACGATCACGCAGGTGGATCAGGAGGAGACCACCGGTGCGCCCCCACGCAACCGGAAGCGAGTGCGGAAACTGGTCCGCAGGGTGTTCGGCGACGCCCGGCGCGGCGCCCAGACTCTCCTGACGCCCGTCCCCAACGAGCCGATTGCTCCCGTTCCTCCGACTGCTGTGAGCACCGACTCCCGCCTCCTGAGGCACTCCCCCTTCTCGATCGGCTTCTTCGGTGCCATCGGTGTGCTGGTGGCGTGGGCTCTCGCCATGGCCGTCATGGAGGTGCAGGGCATCCTGATCCTCGTGGTCATGGCGTTGTTCCTCGCGCTCGGGCTCAGCCCCGCGGTGGACTTCCTCGCCCGCCGCCGCGTGCCGCGGGGGCTCGCGGTGTTCCTGGTGACGGTGGCCGCGCTCGGAGTGATCGCCTCCGGCTTCACGGCGTTGGTGCCCATCCTCACTGAACAGGCCCAGTCGCTGGTGAAAAACCTCCCCGGGCTGCTCAACAACCTGCGGCAGAACAAGCAGATCGCCGACCTTGACCGTGAGTTCGGCATCATCGAGCAGGTGCGCCAGTTCCTGACCTCGGGGACCCTGCTGCAGAACCTCTTCGGCGGGATCTGGGGCGCCGGCAGAATCCTTGCCAACGTGGTGTTCTCCCTGATCATGACCCTGGTGCTGACGATCTACTTCCTGGCATCCCTGCCGTCGATCAAGGAGATCATCTACCACCTGGCGCCTGCCAGTCGCCGGCCGCGGGCCCGCTACCTGGCCGACGAGATTTTCGGGGGCGTCTCCGGCTACATCACCGGCATGTTCCTCATCGTGACGGTGGCGTCGGTCTCCTCCTTCATCTACATGAACATCGCCGGGCTGGGCCAGTATTCACTGGCTCTTGCATTCGTGGTGGCGTTGTTCTGCTTCATCCCCATCATCGGCTCCTCGCTCGCCATGGTGGTGGTGGCCATCGTCGCCTTCGCCACCAACCCGACGCTCGGCATCGTGACGATCATCTACTTCCTCATCTACCAGCAGTTCGACGCCTACGTCCTCTACCCCAACATCCTGAAACGCACCGTGAAGGTGCCGGGCGCGCTGGTCATCCTGTCAGCCATCATCGGCGGTACCCTCCTTGGCATCATCGGCGCCGTCATCGCCATCCCCACCACGGCCGCACTCCTGCTGCTGTACCGGGAAGTGGTACAGCCACACCTCGACACGTCCTAGACGGGCGTCAGGACGCGGGGGCCTCGACGACCCGAGGCAGTGTCCGCAGGACCATCACCGCGGCACCCAGCATGAGGACGACGCCGATGGCGGAGGTCACCACCACTCCGGAGTCGAAGGCCGCGTGGGCGGAGTCCAGCAGTGATTGCGCGGCGTCCGCAGGCAGTCGTCGGGCCACCTCGTGGGCGCCGCCGAGGGTCTCCGACGCAGCCAGGGCATCGCCGGGGGTGAGACCAGTGGGCAGCACCAAGGTGGAACGGTACGCGGAGGCGAGGATGCTGCCCAGCACGGCTGTGCCCAGCACAGCCCCCACCTCATAGGCAGTTTCGGAGATCGCCGAAGCCGCCCCTGCCTTCTCGGGCGGGACACTGCTCAGGATCAGGTCATTGGACAGCGTTTCGGCTGCGCCGACGCCGCCCCCCATGCACACGAACGCGAGCACCAGGCCGATGTCGGAGCCCGCCGGACCTGCGAAGAAGACGATGCCGTAGCCCACGGCGTTCATGACGAGACCACCGGCCACGATGACCCCCACCGGTACGCGACGTGCCAGAGGGACCACGGATAGGCCCGACACCACCGTCACAACGAGTCCCGGGAGCAGCAGCAGGCCAGCCGTCATGGGGCTGAATCCCCGCACCAGTTGCAGGTGCTGCGAGACGAAGAAGAGGAACCCGACGAGTGAGAAAACGCTCAACAGGTTGGCGGCCACGGAACCGCTGAACACCTTGTCGTGGAACAGCCTCACGTCCAGCATGGGCGTGCGGGCCCGCAGCTGGCGCAGCACGAATCCGACGCCCACCAGCAGCGCACCGAGCAGCAGCGCCGCGGTGACGAGGGAGAAGCCGTCGCGAGCGAACGCCTTGATCGCCACCAGCAGTGGCACCATCGTCGCCAGCACCAGAGCAGCACTCAGGGGATCTACGGGCCCCGGACACGGATCCCGCGATTCCGGCACCAGCACCGGAGCGAGCACCACGAGCGGGACGAGCAGTGGCACCGCGAGCAGGAAGATGGAACCCCACCAGAAGTGCTCCAGCAGGAAGCCGCCCACGATGGGCCCGAGTGCGGCACCAGCAGAGAACCCGGCCGCCCACACGGCGATCGCCGTGCGGCGTTGTGTCGGATTGGTGAAGATGTTGCGTATCAGTGACAGCGTGGCCGGCATGATCATCGCGCCAAAAAATCCCATGGCCGCGCGGGCCGCGATGAGCAGCGCTGCGCTGGGGGCGAACGCCGCAGCAACGGAGACGAGAGCAAATCCCGTGCCACCGATCATCAGGATGCGACGGCGTCCGACGCGATCCCCCAAGCTCCCCATGGGCACGAGCAGGCCCGCGAGCACCAGCGGGTAGATGTCGACGATCCAGAGGAGTTCGGTCCCAGATGGCTGCAGGGCCTGCGACAGGGAGGGAACGGCGAACGCAAGGACCGTGTTGTCGACGGCCACCAGCAGAACGGGCAGCATCAGGACCGCCAGCGCTGCCCATGGACGAACCTGCGGAGCGTCCGCCTGCCCCGACTGCCTGGCACGGGCGTCCTGATATCGGCTCACCCGTTGATCCTAGGACTACGCACGGCGAAAGCCCGGGTGGTGGGTGGCCACGCGCCCATTTGCTAGATTGAGCAGTGTGCGTTTGGTGATTGCGGAATGTCAGGTCGACTATGCGGGACGGTTGACGGCCCACCTGCCGATGTCCAAGAGGCTCATCATCGTGAAGGCGGACGGCTCCGTCTCCGTCCATGCCGATGACCGCGCCTACAAGCCACTGAACTGGATGAGCGCTCCCTGCCGGCTCACGGTCTCCGAACCCGACGAGGAGTCCCGGGAACTGGGCATCACGCAGGTGTGGGAGGTCCGCTCGCGCGAAGGTGACACCCTGGCGATCCGTCTGGGCGAGGTGCACCTGGACAGCGACCACACGTTCGGGGTGGACCCGGGTCTGCAGAAGGACGGTGTCGAGGCCCACCTGCAGGCACTGCTGGCAGAACATCCCACGACCTTCGGCGAGGGATGGCAGCTCGTCAAACGGGAGTACTACACCCCGATTGGCCCCGTCGATCTCCTGATGCGCGACCACAACGGCCGCCACGTGGCCGTGGAGGTCAAGCGTCGTGGGGAAATCGACGGCGTGGAGCAGTTGACCCGCTACCTCGACCTCATGAACCGCGATCCTCTGCTGGCACCCGTTGCGGGGGTGTTCGCAGCACAACAGATCAAACCCCAGGCTGCGACGCTGGCCGCAGACCGGGGCATCTCCTGCCGGGTCATTGACTACGACCTGCTGCGCGGCATGGACAACTCCGACGAGAGGCTCTTCTAGATGCCCACGAGCCGGCGCCCCAGCAAACACCTGCGGGCCCCCCGACCACTGGATGCCAGCAGGCACGCCAGCCGGAGCACGACCCGCACCGGCACGTTCCTGGTCCGTGACGTCCCCGCCGACCGCGCCACCAAGGCCTACACCTGTCCCGGATGCCAGAACTCGATCCCCGTGGGAATGGCGCACGTCGTGGCGTGGCCGGAGAGCCCGTCGATGGGTTTTGATGCAGGACTCGAACAGCGTCGCCACTGGCACCGTCACTGCTGGCGGTTGAACGCGTGAGCCTGCACCACAGCGTCGTCGGCACCGGCCCCGAACGCGTCGTCTTCCTCCACGGCCTCTTCGGCCAGGGCAAGAACTTCACCAGCATCGCCTCCGCCATCGGTGACGTAGCGACCAGTTGGCTCGTGGACCAACCCAACCACGGGCGCTCGCCCTGGACGCTGGGCTTCAGCCTCGACGAGCAGGCGGACGTGGTGGCGGCCTGGATGCGTGACACCGTGGGCGGCCCGGCCACCCTGGTGGGTCACTCACTCGGTGGCAAGGTGGCCATGCGGATCACCCTGCGCCACCCCGAGCTGGTCGGCCGATTGATGGTGGTGGACACCTCCCCCACCCACAACCAGGCAACCTCACACTTCTCGGTACTCGTGTCCGCGATGCGCAACCTCGACGTGTCAGCGGTCACGAGTCGCACCGACGCGGATGCGCGCATGAGTTCCCTGATACCCGACGCGAGCGTGCGTGGGTTCCTGTTGCAGAACCTTCGGAAGACCTCGGGCAACTGGGAGTGGAACGCCAACCTCGACCTGCTGGGCGACAACCTCCACGTCGTCGCAGGATGGCCGGCCATGGACGAGTCGTGGGACGGCCCCACATGGTGGGTGGTGGGCGGACGCTCCGACTACGTGCAGCCCAGCGACATGCCGGCGATGCGCGCGCTGTTCCCGCGAGTGGTCTCCGTGACGCTCAAGCGTGCCGGCCACTGGGTGCACGCGGATGAACCGCAGGCGTTCACCGACATCCTGCTCAAGTTCCTGTCCTGATCCTCAGCCCAGCGTGACGGACTCGATGATCGCTTCGGCGTTGGGGCTGGTCTGGTCCTCAAGCGCCACACCCTCTGCCGCGATGCCTGCCACCACTTCCAGACCGGCTTCATCCATCATGCCGAAGACGGTGTAATCGGGCGGCAGCTGGGAGGAGTCGGCCCACACCAGGAAGAACTGGGAACCATTGGTGTCGGGACCCGCATTGGCCATGGCGACCGTGCCGGGTGGGTAGCTCATGGACTCGTTGGTCTCATCCGCGAACGAGTAGCCCGGCCCTCCCGAGCCCGTGGCCGAGGGGTCCCCGCACTGCAGGACGTAGATGCCGTCAGTGGTGAGGCGGTGGCACGCGGTGTCGTCGAAGTAGCCCTGCTTGGCGAGGGACTCGAACGAGTTCACGGTGCAGGGGGCAGTGGCGCGATCGAGGGTGATCTCGACGTCGCCCGCCGTCAGGTGCAGCGTGGCCACTGCCTCGCCCTCGGTTTTCACATCCGTTGTCGAGGGCGGGTTCACCGGCTTTGCTGCTTGGCCGTCGCTGGGGTACTCACAGGCGCCTGCCTGTGCGGGGCTCGTATCGGCCGACGGTTGATCGTCCACCGTGTAGCCCGGCTGGCTGGGACTCACGCACCCCGCAAGGAGCAACAGTGATCCAGCGAGCAGGGGGACGTAGCGCATCTTCTTCACGGGTACCAGCTTCCCACGGCCGGCGTGCGGGGCAAACCCGACGTGCCGTGGGCGATAGGTTGGTCATCATGGTGAACCTGACACGCATCTACACCCGCACCGGCGACGCTGGCCGCACCCGACTCTCCGACAACTCCCAAACACAGAAGACCGATGTTCGGGTGGAGGCTTACGGCACCGTCGACGAGACGAACTCCACCATCGCCGTGGCCGTGGCCCTCGGCGGGTTGCCGGAACGCCTGACGGAGATGCTGACCCTGATCCGCAACGAGATGTTCGACGTGGGCGCGGACCTGTCCACCCCGCTGCAGGAGAATCCGGAGTGGCCGCCACTGAGGATTGAACAGTCCTCCATCGACCGCCTCGAGGCGTGGTGCGACGAATTGTCCGACCCCCTGCCCAACCTGCGCTCGTTCATCCTCCCGGGCGGTTCCCCGTCCGGGGCGCAGCTCCACGTTGCCCGCACCGTCTGTCGTCGCGCCGAGCGCGTTGCGTGGCGTTGCGTGGAGGAGTACGGCACCGAGATGGCGACGGGACCGGGGGCGGGAGGAGTCAACCTGCTCGCCGTGACCTACCTCAACCGCCTGAGTGACCTGCTGTTCATCATGAGCCGCGCCACCAACGGCACCGAGGGCGACGTGCTCTGGATTCCGGGCACCGACCGGGAGAAGCCCGCCAAGAACAAAAAATAGCCCCGGCCCATCGGGCCCGGGGTTGTCTTGGCTCACAGAGGCGAATCGCCGCTGGTCGGGATGTAATGGCTGCCCGGCGGCGCTGACTCCAGCCACGTGATGAGGCCCATGGTGGTGTCGCCGTCCATGGCCAGCGAGTACTCGCGGCTGGTGATGCGGTCCTTCACCAGGATGACGCGCGAGTCCTCAAAAAGCACCACCTGCTCCAACCCGTTCGCGGGCCGCTGGTGCTCGTAGGTCGTCATCCCGCGCTGGAGTGACAGGGATGGACGCAGGCCCAGCGAGAAGGCGCGGAACCATTCGAGACGATCCCCCCGGTATCTTGCCAACCCCAGGATCCAGCCACTGCCGGGCACCCCGTCGGTGATGCGGTGCGCGCAATCAAAAAGACCGCCCTGGCCAGTGAGCCAGCGGCGGCGCGCGTACAGCCCGACGAAGGGCATGGCAACGATGCACGTCACGATAATGACGACCGTCAAGGCGCCCCAGGTCATGGGAGGAAAGATACCTGAGAAACACCTGAACAAGATAACCAGATGGCCGGTAGACCGGCCATCTGGTGTCTCTGTTGCAGAATCGTTGTACTGCTGAGCGTGGGGGCTAGGCGGATTGCCTGTTCTGGACCTTTTCACCCGCGCGAATCTGAGCATGAAGAATGTTCAGATGGTGCAGTTGTTCATCGGAGATGTCTCCGGCGTCCCGTATGGCCGCGAGCTCGTGCGACGCCTTGTAGGCCAACTCCAACGTCACTTCCTCGCCCATGACGGCTTCCTGGCTCAGGATGTACACGTGGCCTTGTGCCACCGAGATGAACCCGCCGTCCACGGCAAGCGTCTCGCTGCGGCCATCATCGGTGACGATGTCCACCACGCACGGCACGAGGGCCGCCATGAGTGGTTCGTGACCGGGCAGGATGCCAATGTCACCCTCGGTGGTGCGGGCGATCACGTTGACGACGTCACCGGCCCACACCTCCCGGTCCGCCGCGACGACCTGGACCTTCAGCGGGGGACGTTCCATATCAGCGTTCCTTGCTCATCTTGTCCCACGCGGCATGGACGTCCTCCATGGAGCCGACGTTGAAGAACGCCTGCTCTGCGATGTAGTCCACGTCGCCCCTGGCGATCATCTGGAAGCCCTCGATGGTGCTCTTCAGATCGACCGTGGAACCGGGGACGTTGGTGAACTTCTCGGCCGTGTAGGTGTTCTGGCTGAGGAATTGCTGAATACGACGCGCCCGGTTCACCATGATCTTGTCCTCTTCGGACAACTCATCGATACCGAGGATGGCGATGATGTCCTGCAGTTCCTTGTTGCGCTGGAGGATCTGCTTGACCCGCACTGCCGTGTCGTAGTGCTCCTGTCCGACGTACTGCGGATCCAGGATGCGGCTGGAAGAGCTCAACGGATCCACGGCAGGGTACAGACCGCGGGAGGCAATCTCACGGGAAAGTTCCGTCGTGGCGTCGAGGTGCGCAAACGTGGTGGCCGGAGCCGGGTCCGTGTAGTCATCGGCGGGCACGTAGATGGCCTGCATGGACGTGATGGAGTGGCCCTTGGTGGAGGTGATCCGCTCCTGCAACTGGCCCATCTCGTCCGCCAGCGTCGGCTGGTAACCAACGGCCGAAGGCATGCGGCCCAGCAGCGTGGAGACCTCGGAGCCAGCCTGGGTGAACCGGAAGATGTTGTCGATGAAGAGCAACACGTCCTGGTTCTGGACGTCACGGAAGTACTCGGCCATGGTCAGTGCCGAGAGCGCCACGCGCAGACGGGTGCCGGGCGGCTCATCCATCTGGCCGAAGACGAGCGCGGTGTCCTTCAGGACCCCGGCCTCGTCCATCTCCATGATGAGGTCGTTGCCCTCACGGGTGCGCTCCCCCACACCGGCGAACACCGAGGTGCCGCCGAAGTTGTTGGCGATGCGGTAGATCATTTCCTGGATGAGCACGGTCTTGCCCACACCGGCGCCACCGAACAGGCCGATCTTGCCGCCCTTGACGTAGGGCGTCAGGAGGTCCAACACCTTGATGCCCGTCTCGAGCATCTCGGTGCGGGGCTCCAGTGCATCGAACTTCGGGGGATCGCGGTGGATGGGCCAGCGCTCCGTGATCTCGATGGACGCGGGGTCCACGTTCAGCACATCGCCGGTCACGTTCCAGACGTGGCCCTTGGTGACGTCACCGACGGGCACGGTGATGGGTGCCCCGGTGTCACGCACCTCGGCACCACGGCGCATGCCGTCGGTGGGCTTCAGGGCGATCGCCCGCACCAGGTTGTCCCCGATGTGGAGGGCGGTCTCCATGGTCATGGTGCGCACCTCCCCCATGACGTCGGTCTCGACGAGGAGGGCGTTGCCGATCTCAGGGATCTGGTCGGCCGCGAACTCCACGTCGACGACGGGGCCGATGACCCGGGCAACCCGGCCGATCCCGCCGGTTGCGGCAACGGGGCTCGCATCTGCAGTGGCAGTCATGTCTTTCCTCATTCGTTTCCGGCTGATTCGGAGAGCGCCGCGGCGCCACCGACGATTTCTGAAATTTCTTGGGTGATCTCGGCCTGACGGGCCTGGTTGGCCTCACGTGTCAGACGTTCGATCAGGTCCTGCGCGTTGTCCGTGGCCGACTTCATGGCCCGCTGACGACTGGCCAGCTCCGAGGCGCTGGACTGCAGGAGTGCGGTGAACACACGGTTCGCCACATACATGGGCAGGAGCTGGTCCAGCACTGCTCCGGCGTCCGGCTCGAAGGTGTAGAACGGGATGACCTCGCCGTTGACGGGCGCCTCATCGCTGTCCTCCACCACGAGCGGCAGGAGCCTCACGGCCACCGCCTGCTGCGTGAGCATGGAGACGAAGCGGGTGCCGACGACGTGGATCTGGTCCACGCCACCCTCCTCATAGGGACGAAGGAAGCGTTCGATCAGGACATCGCTGATCGCTCTGGCATCCGCGTAGGTCGGCGCGTCGGAGAAACCTGTCCAGCTCTGCTCCACATGACGGTCACGGAAGTCGAAGTACGCCACACCCTTGGTGCCGGTGAGGTACTGGATGCACTCCTGTCCCTCCTCGCCCACCAGTTTTGCGTGCAACTGCTCGGCGGCCTTGATGACGTTCGCCGAGTAGGCGCCCGCCAGTCCCCGGTCACCCGTGATGAGCAGCATGGCGGAGCGACGCGGCGGCTGATGGTCCTCCAGCAGCGGGTGCGCGACGTCGGCGTAGGTCGCCAGCGCCGAGACTGCGTGCGTGAGTGCCCGGGTGTAGGGAAGGGCCGACCGTGCCGCCTGTTGCGCCTTGATGATGCGCGACGCGGCAATGAGTTCCATGGCGCGGGTGATCTTCTTCGTCGTCGATACCGAGCGTCGACGCTCCCGAAGCTCCCGAAGACTGCTAGCCATGAATCATCAACCCCGCTTCTGGCGAACGATGGTCTCCTGGCCGATGTCGTCCTCATCCATCGGCTCGTGTTCCTCACGGCCCACGAGCAACTGGCCCTCGGAGGTGCGGAACACGGTCTTGAAGTCCTGCAGCGCGGCGATCGTGGCTTCCTGGTCGTCGTCGCTGAACAGCTTCGTGGACGCAATGTTCTGCAGGACGCTGCCGTTGTGGCGCAGGTGCTCCAGGAACTCCT